>JBDTNQ010000005.1:0-105587 GCA_039933635.1 Acidobacteriota bacterium | reverse complement strand
ATACAGGTTCTGGGTGCCGGGTTCTGTGGTTCTGGGTTCGGTTCGGGGTTCTGGGTTCGGTTCGGGGTTCTGGGGTCGGGGTTCGGGGTCGGTTCCGGGCGTTTGGTAGGTCTGCTCGCGCTCGGAACCGTGAACGGGAACCGAACCTCAGAACGCGGAACCTAAGAACCTAGAACCTGCGGGGGTGTCGAACGCTGGAGAGAAGCGAAGAGACGAGACGCGAAGCAGCCGGCCGCTGCTTCGCTGATCGTCCCGTGATGTCAGTGGACCGTTGGGGAAGATAGTGCGGATGAATGCAGGAGTTCCAAATGGAAGGTGGCCGGACTTGCTTTGTAGGACTCTGCGATAGAGGAACGTCGGTCCATCAACATTTGCCCTCGTAGTTGCAAACGAGAGGCCACTCCACGCACACACCACGCACAACGCGTCTTCGGCCGTAACAGCCTGAGCACCAGCTAGTTACGGCCTTGACCGGCTCAGCGGACCGCCCACTCGCAACCTCCGGCGAGCGGACAATTGTGTCTGTGAACGATCTAGGCCCAACCCAAATGTTGCGGAGGCGCGCCCGCTGCCGCGCGTCCTCGCGCCCGCCTGCCGGCGTTGACCGGCTTGTGTCGCGAGATCCAGACGTAAATGTATATTCAGATATTTGAACGAACAAATATGGATATCTCGTGTATCGATTATGCGACGTTCACCGCAAGTGACCGGGCGTGTTGGGGTTCCGGCCGTCGGTCGTCTGTGACGGAATCTGCCCTTGCTGGCGGCAGCCGGGCAAGCCGGCGGCTCGCTACGCCAGCCCCGGCGTGGCGCCGGGAGCCACGCGGTCGATGTCGGGCTCGGCCGGACTGATGCGGATGCACGCGGCAAAGTGCGCGGGCTGGACCTCGACGAGCGGGGGGGCCACGCGCGCGCACGCCTCCACCGCGTAGGCACAGCGCGGATGGAAGTGGCACCCGGACGGCGGGTTGATCGGCGACGGAACGTCGCCCTTCAACACGATGCGATGGCGTCTCGCCTCGACGACCGGATCAGGAATGGGCACGGCCGAGATCAGCGCCTTCGTGTACGGCATCAACGGCGCACCGTAGAGCCGGCGCGCATCCGCCAACTCGACGACGCGTCCGAGGTACATGACGGCCACGCGGTCGGACGTGTGCCGCACGGCGCGGAGGTCGTGCGAAATGAACAGATAGGTGAGGCGTCGCTCCCGCTGCAGGTGTTCGATCAGATTGATAATCTGCGCCTGGATGGAGACGTCAAGGGCGGAGATGGGTTCATCCGCCACGATGAAGTCCGGATGCGGCGCCAGCGCTCGCGCGATGCCGATACGCTGTTGCTGGCCGCCGGAAAACTCGTGCGGATAGCGGTTAATGAAACGCTCGCTCAGTCCGACGGTCGCCATCAGGTCCGCCACCCGCGCGCGCTTCTCCGCGCCGGTCGCGAGTCCGAATGTCTCGATCGGCTCCGAGATGATCTGGCCGACCGTCATGCGCGGATCCAGCGATGCGTACGGATCCTGGAAAATCATCTGCATGTAACGGCGCTGGCGTCTCAGCTCCGCCTGCGGAAGCGTGGCGATGTCGCGCCCGCGGAACTGCACCTGGCCACCCGTCGGGTCCACCAGCCGCAGAATCGCACGACCCAGCGTGGTCTTGCCGCAGCCTGACTCGCCGACGAGACCCAGCGTCTCCCCGGATTCGATGTCCAATGACACGCCGTCAACCGCGCGAACCGTGCGCCCGCCGGTCTCGCGCGCCTTCCACCATGCGCCGCGGCGCAGATTGAAGTGCACCTTGAGATCGCGGACCGACACCAGCGGACCGGACGCGCCTTGTCGCACGACGGGAGGGATCTCGGCGCTCATGCGTCGACGGCCGCAGCCACGGATCGCTGCATGGGCTGCTGATGGACCTCAGTCGCAAAGTGACAGAGCGACTGGTGCTGGGTGGACACCTGGACGAGCGGCGGAAACTCCAGACTGCAGATCGCTTCGGCGCGTTCGCAGCGCGGGGCAAACGGACACCCCGGTGGCAGCCGGGACACGTCCGGCGGCAGGCCGGGAATCTGGTACAGCTCGCCGCGCGTCATGTCCGTCACGTCCGGCACCGACAGCAGGAGGCCTCGCGTGTAGGGATTGGCCGGACGCGCGAAGAGTTCCGCCGTCGGCGCCGTCTCGAACACGTGGCCGGCGTACATCACGATGATGCGATCCGCCATGCCGGCCACCACGCCGAGGTCGTGCGTGATGAGAATGACGCTCGTGCCCGTGTCCCGCTTGAGTTTGCGAATCAGATCCAGAATCTGCGCCTGAATCGTGACGTCCAGCGCCGTCGTCGGCTCGTCCGCGATCAGCAGGTGCGGCCGGCACGAGAGCGCCATGGCAATCATCACGCGCTGGCGCATGCCGCCCGAGAATTCGTGTGGATACTGATCCATGCGCCGCGGCGCGTCTGGGATGCCGACGACCTCGAGCATCTCAATCGCGTGCGCGCGCGCTTCAGCCTTCGAATGGCCGAGGTGCAGCTGCGTCACCTCCATCAACTGCGTGGAGATCCGCAGGAACGGGTTGAGCGACGTCATTGGATCCTGGAACACCATTGCGATCCGCTTGCCGCGCAGGGCGCGCATGTCACGGTCGGACAGCGTCAGGAGGTTCCGGCCGTCGAAGTCCACTTCGCCCGAGACGATTCGCCCAGGCGGCGTCGGGACGAGCCGCATGATCGACAGGCTCGTCACCGACTTACCGGAACCCGACTCGCCGACGACTCCAACCGTCTCTCCCCTGCCCACCTCGAACGAGATGTCGTCGACCGCTTTGACGACACGGCCGTCCTCATCGAAATAGGTGCGCAGGTTTCTGACCGCGAGCAGCGGCGTCTCGCTCATCGGTCAGCCTTTCCTCATTTGCGGATCGAGCGCGTCGCGCAGGCCGTCGCCGAGGAAATTCAGCGAAAACAGCGTCACCGCCATCGTGACACCGGGACAGATCAGTTGCCACGGAAAGACGGCAATATTCCCGACGCCATCCGCAGCCAGGCTGCCCCACGACGCCAGCGGCGCCTGCACGCCAACGCCAAGAAACGAGAGGAACGCCTCGAGCAGCATGACGGACGGAATGGTCAGCGTGGCATAGACGATCACCGGCCCGAGCGTATTCGGCACCAGGTGCCGGGCGATGATGCGAAACGGCGACACGCCGGTCGCCCGCGCCGCGAGCACGAACTCCTGCTCCTTGAGCGACAGTACCTGACCGCGCACGATGCGCGCCATCGTGAGCCACGACACCGCACCGAGTGATACGAACAGCAACATGAGCTGGTTGAAGGGCGATTGTCCACCGAACACCGCGAGCAGGACGATCACAATCATCATGTACGGCAACGCATAGAGCACGTCGACGAGGCGCATCATCGCCTCGTCGATCCTCCCGCCGAAATACCCCGCGGTCGCTCCGTACGTGATGCCGATGACCAGGGACACGAAGGTGGAGATCAATCCCACCATCAACGAGATGCGGCCGCCAAGGAGCACCCGCGCCAGCACGTCACGCCCGGCGTTGTCGGTGCCCATCGGGTGCGTCCAGGAAAAGGATCCGTCAGCCGCGCTGAAGGGCGGCATGGCCTTGATCAGCTCAACGTTGCTCGGAATGTAGTCGTAGGTGTAGCCCGTGGTCGCCTTGATGATCGGCGGCCCGATCGCCGACGCCACAACGACGACCGCCACGACCACCAGACCGGCCACCGCGAGCCGGTTCCTGAACAATCTGCGCCAGGCGTCCTGCCAGAGTGAGGTGCCCTTGACGGGCGCGGCGTCCACGGCGCCCGGCACGATGCTCGATGCCACTAGAGCCTCACCCGCGGATCGATCAAGCCGTAGAGCAGGTCCACGGCGAGATTGAATAGCAGGATCGCGATTGACGTGAAGGCGACGATGCCGATGACGAGCGGCTCGTCTCGGTTCAGATTCGCGTTGATGAAGTAGTTGCCCAGACCGGGCAGCGCGAACACGCGCTCGACCACCACGGTGCCGGTGATGAGATACGCCAGCGCCGGTCCGGAAAAGGATACGACCGGCAGGAGGCCGCCGCGAAGCGCGTGACGCAGCAGCACCTGCCGCTCGGACAGCCCCTTCGCTCTCGCCGTGCGGATGTAGTTCGATCGCAGCACCTCGAGCATGCCCGATCGCGTCAGTCGCGCAATGTAGGCCATGTAGAGCGCCGACAGCGTGAGGACGGGCATGATGAGATTCACGCTGAACCCCTCCCAGCGCGCCGGCGGCAGCCAGAACAGCGTCAGCGAGAACACCATCACGAGCACGGGGCCCAGCACGAAGTTCGGGACAGAGATGCCGACCATCGCCGCGGTCATGGACGCGTAGTCCACGCGCGAGTTGGGACGCGTCGCCGCGATCGTGCCCGAGAGGATTCCGACCACGAGCGCGAGCACGTAGGCCAGCGTGCCGAGGATGGCCGACACCGGCAGTGAGGTCCTCAGGATTTCGTTGACCGGCTGGCCGAGATATTTCAGCGAGATGCCGAAATCGCCGCGCGCGATGTTGCCGACCATCCGACCGTATTGAACGTACCAGGGCTTGTCCAGGCCGTACTTGGCCCGGATGTTCTGGACGATGGCGGCCGGGATTGCACGCTCACCGCTGTAGAAGTTGCCGGGCGCGATCCGGATCAGACCCCAGGTGAGGGACACCACCACCAGCACCATCGGGATGGTGGTCAGCAGACGCCGAAGAACGAAGCGCAACATGGAGTGGTCAGGCGAAGGACGAGGCCGTCAATTGATGACGGGTGGCGGATCCTCGGCCCACTTCGCCGGGTCGTGCTCGATGTAGGCGAACTTCCACGCGAACAGATCCTGGGGATTGGCGTACATCCCCTTCACGTACGGCTTCTTCATCCAGTTGGTGGCCTGCGTGGTGAGTGGGATGACCGGTTGCACGTCGAGGATCATCTTCTCGGCCTCGGCCAGCCTTTCAAAACGCTTCTGCGGATCAATCTCGCGGTTCGCCGCCACGAGGAGGTCCACGAACTTCGGATCGAACCAGCCCGTCCCGTTGTCGCCTGCGACGGTCGAGAACAGCGCCAGGAACGTGTACGGGTCCATGTAGTCGCCGATCCAGCCGCTTCGCGCGATGCCCTTGTAGTCCAGAGCCGCACGCGTGGCCAGGAAGGTCTTCCACTCCATATTCTTGATAGAGATTGTCAGGCCGAGATTCTGCTTCCACTGCGCCTGCACGAACTCCGCGACCTGCTTGTTGCTGTCCGCGGTGTTGTAGGTCAGCTCCAAGTCGGCCACCGGCACCCGCGACGGGTCATAGGCGCCCGCGGCGTTCGTGTAGCCGGCCTCGACCAAGAGCGCCTTGGCCCGGCTCGGATCGAACGGATCGCCCGCCGGCTGCGGATACCCAGGAAAGATGCCTTCGGGCGTGAAGGCCGTCAGCGGCTTCTGCGTGCGCCGATAGCGTGCAAGGGCGACCTTGTCGATCGCCATGTTCAGCGCTTTCCGGACCCGCACGTCGGTCAGCGGCGGCCTCGTCGTGTTGTACATGTAGTACTCGATGGCAATCTCCGGCTTGTCCATGTAGTCCTGATACGTCCGGAGATCGTCGACCCAGGCCGCGGGCGGGACGTGATTGAACACCGCGTCCACATCTCCGGCCTTGTACAGATTCATCATCGTCGTGTAGTCGTCCATCGGATAGAACGTGATCCGGTCGAGCTTGACGCGCGCGGCGTCCCAGAACATCGGATTACGGACGACGATGAGGCGATCATAGGGCTTCCACGTCTGCAGCGTGAACGCACCGCTCGTGACGATGTGCTCGGGCCGGGTCCAGGCGTCGCCGTATTTCTCAATCGGGCCACGCGGCACGGGACGGAAGAACTGATGCGTGAGCAACCCGGGCAGAAAGGGGATCGGGCGCATCAGGCGCAGCCGCAGGGTCCGCGCGTCAACCGCCTCAATGCCAACGTCCTCCGCTCGGGCTGGCACGAACTGCTGGCCGCGCGCGCCCGCGAGATCTTCGGCCGCCAGGGCCTTCTCACGCGCTTTCGGCTCGCCGGGCAGCACGAGACGATGCTCGGGGCTGTCGGGATCCGCCATGAACCGACCGGTCTTCGGATCCTTCACGAAGACCCCACCCTCGTTGTAGGCCTGCGCATACTCGATGTCGTAGGCCATGTAGGCAGCGCGCGCTGCGAGCGCCGGCGCCAGTCCGCGGCGCAAACTCCAAACGAAATCGTCCGCGGTGATGGGGGTCCCGTCCGACCACCTGAGGTTGGCCCGCAGATGAAACACGAACTCCGTGTTGCCGATGGAACTCTCCCACCGCTCCGCCATCGAGGGAATGGGCACCGACGTGAGGGGATGAATCTCGGTCAGTCCGTCGTACAACGCGAGAAAGATGCGCGCTTCCGGTTGGCCGGTGCTGATGTGGGGATCGAGCGATTCGGGTTCGGAACCGGAGATGTATCGCAGCTCCTGTCCGGCCGGCGGCGAGACCTTGCCGAAATAGCGACCGTGGGACGCCGCTTTGGTGCAGCCGGCGATGCACAGGAGAGACGCGGCCGCGACCATCAGCCAGGTTGGCCTCGGCAAACTGCTCCGTAGACTCATGGCGAACCCCCAGCCGGGGCCAGATTAGCACTGTTTTCCGAACGAAACTGCGGCTGCCTCGGCCGCGTGGTAAAAGTGGGCAATGCCGCTCATCCTTCACGGCCTCACGCCCACGCACTGGGCCGCAGCCGGCGCCGGCATCGCCGGTGTCACCATCGCGCTGGTCTTCCTGGCCAATAGACGGCTCGGCATCTCGACAGGATTCGAGGATGTCTGCAGCCTGGTCCTCCGCACGCCCTACTTCGCGCGCGACGCCATCGTGCGTGGCCGCGCCTGGCGCCTGCCGTTCCTCGCGGGCCTCGTCCTCGGTGGCGTGCTCTCCGCGGTGTGGTCCGGCGGCTGGGCACCCGTCTGGGCCGTCGGGATGCTCGACGAACGCCTGCAACTGGGCCACGGCGCCAAGCTCCTCTGGATGTTCACTGGCGGCGTGTTCATCGGCTTCGGGACCCGTATGGCCGGCGGCTGCACGAGCGGCCACGGCATCTTCGGTCTCTCGAACTTCGAATGGCCGAGCCTGGTCTCGACGATCAGCTTTATGGCCGGCGGTATGGCCACGACGCAGCTGCTCTACCGCGTCCTACTTCCCTGAGCCCGCCATGCCGATTCTCTATGTCGTCCTTGGCACGATCTTCGGCTTCGTTCTCAGCCGGTCAGGCGCGGCCGACTACGGCTACATCCAGGCGATGTTCCTGTTCCAGAGCTTCCAGCTCTACGGCATCATCGGCACGGCCGTCGTGCTGACGGCGCCCCTGCTGTGGGTCATCCGACGCCGCGGCCGAACGATTGCCGGTCAGGCCATCCGCATCGAACCCAAGCCCCTCCATCGCGGCAACATCGTCGGCGGTCTGCTCTTCGGAGTCGGCTGGTCGATCGCGGGGATGTGCCCGGGCCCGATTCTGGTGAACATCGGCGAGGGTAAGGTCTACGCGATCGCCGCGCTGGCCGGCGCGTTGACGGGGACGGCCTTGTTCGGCCGCCTGTACAACGTTCTGCAACGCCCGCTGCGGCTGCCGCCCATTCTCGCCGGCACGGGAGAGGGATGATCCGACCATGACGCGAACGTTCGACCGTGGCACAGCATGACGCGCGAAGAGGTGCAGTCGCTACTGCAGCGGCATCAGCAAGCCCTGAACAGGCACGACGTCGATGCGTTGACGTCGTTGTACGTCGACGACGCCGTGATCGAGAGCCCGATGTTCGACACGGTGCACGGCCGCGACGCCATCCGTCGATCCTTCGAGCGGCTGTTCGCGATCTTCCCGGACTATACGATCGAGTTGCGTGATGCGCTCTTCATCGCCGAGGGCAATCGGGCCGCCGAATTCAGCCGGGTCACCGGAACGCAGCGCCTGGACCTGTTCGGATTGTCGCCGACCGGTCAACCTGTCGAATACCATGCCGCCCGGCTGTTCACGTTCACGCGCGGACGCATCGCTTACGAACAGCGGATCTACGATTTTCGCGGCGTGCTCGAGCGCCTGGAGAAGGCGCGGCTCGACCAGGAACTGACGGTCGCGTCGGCCGTGCAGCACACGCTGTGCCGCACGCACCACGCCGGCGCGTTCTTCGAGATCGTCGGGTCATCGCTGCCGTGCCGGGCCATTGGCGGAGACTTCCTGGAGTACATCGATCTGCCGTCGGGCGCTGTCGGAATCGCGGTGGGCGACGTCTCAGGGAAGGGCCCGGCGGCCGCGCTCGTCGCGGCGATGCTGCAGGGCATGTTCTCGATCGTCGCCATGGAGAGTGAAGAACCGCGGGCCGCACTCACCCGCGTCAACCGCGCGCTATGCCGGCGCGGCATCGAGCCTCGCTTTGCGACGCTGGCCTACGCCGTGCTCTCACCAGACGGTGTGCTGACCTACTCGAACGCCGGCCACAACCCGTCGTTGCTACTTACCCGGGCCGGCGTCACTCGTCTGACGGTTGGCGGACCAATGCTCGGGGTCTTCGACGATGCGGTGTTCCCGCAGGCGACGGTGACCCTGCAACCCGGCGACGGCCTCGTCGCGTTCAGCGACGGGGTCACTGACGCGATCGCACCGGACGGTGACGACTTCGGCACCGATCGCCTCATCGCGAGCGCCGCCGAGGCGCGCTCGTCTCCGCCATCCCAGGTTCTCGCGCAGCTGTTCAGCACCGTCCGTGAGTTCTGTGGCGCCGTCCCGCCTGCAGACGACGTGACGATGGCGGTGCTGCGGTTTGCGGGTTCAGGCCGCGAGCGGCCTGGCCCGTAGCCTGAACCGGCAATCCGCACCGCGGCCGATCGCTCCTACGCCGCTGGCGTCGGGTCCATCCCGGCCCAGAGGTTCATGGTGTTGAGCTCATGGCGCCCACACGACTTCAGGTAGAGGAAGAGTTGCGTGCGATACGCGGCGTATCCGCACAGCACGGTGTTGACGAGGAACGATCCGCGCGTCGCCTTGCGGCCGAACATTTCGATTTCGACGCGGAAGTCCTCGTCGGACATGTCGCCGATGAGCGTCGTGTACTGATCGGCGGTCGCCGCAATCGTGTCGATGACCTGGTCGAAGCTCTTCGCCTCGAGATCCTTCTGCATGGTCGTCCACTGCGCGGGGTCAAACGCACCTGTCTTGGCGGCCTGAATGAGGACAGGCCCCATCATCGCCAGGTACCGCAGCAGTTCCAACGTGCTGCGCTGTTTCGGCGTGGGTCGATAGTCGAGGTGGTCGCGATCGATCTTCGTCGCAAGGTGCAGAAGGATGCGAACTTCCTTCTGAAGGGAGCTGGTGAGTTCGGCTTGGGTCAGGACCATGATTCCTCAGGATGAATTCGGCGTGATGTCTCGTCGGCTGGCCGAAAGAGTCTATCGCCGATCGCGACGCATGATCGCGACCAGTTCTTTTCCGCCGAGGGCGGTCTTCGCAACGGTCATGCCGAGGACCTGATAGCCGGCCGCTCCGGCGTCGACGAGTTCCTTCTCGAGCGTGGACGTCCGGGTCGTTGCCACGAGCCGATACTGCCCACGCGCGTCTCCGGCATCCTTGTCGCGCTCCAGGATGCACACCACTTCGTCGCCGCCGAACGCGGAGCTGAAGACCGTCTGCGCCCGGTATTCGAATCCGGCCTCCGCAGCGAGCTGCAGCTCCTTCTCCATGGTCGACGTCCTGTTCGTCGCGAGGAGCTTGTAGGCGTAGCGGCCCTTCGAGCCCTCGGCTCTGGACACGACCGCCACCACCTCGTTGCCGCCAATCGCCGTCTCGCCACCCATGGCGGACTGGAACCGGAATCCCGTCTCGGCCGCCGCGTTGAGTTCCTTCTCCATCGTCGACGTCTTCGTCGTGGCGAGCACGCGGAACTCGATGCCCGGCCGCATTTGTGCCATCGAGGGCGAACAGACGGCGCCGAGTAGAACAACGGTCAGGGCACACACAGGTACACGTGTCATAAGCCAGCTCCAGGAGCGCAAGAACGCGCAGCGTCAGCTTAGAACGGTTTCGGGCGGATCCGCCGTGCGTCGGCTACTTCGCGCCGACCTTCCACGTGAGTCCCACATTGAGCGTCCGGCCATTCTGGACGATGGCGTCCTGGCGGTGGTCGGCGGAGGCGGGATCCGAGTACTGCGCGTTCAGGAGATTTCGAACGCCGCCGACCAGTTCGAAGGTGCGCCCCATCGGCATCACGATCGAGATGCTGGCGGTCGCGGCAGGGGAGAGCGTGGCCATCGCAAGCGTCTGACGATGGCTGAGGAAGAGGACCTCGAGGGACACCGACGATCGGCTCCACGGTCCGGACGCGCTCACTCGTGCGGTCGCCACGTGCGCGGGAGAGTTCGCGAGCCGCGTGCCCGTTTCGAGGTCTTCGGTGCGCTGGAGCGCGTAGCTGAGCTGGCCGCTGACGCCCCGGCCCAGGCGCATCTGCGCTTCGAGCTCGAGACCCTTTGCGCGCACGTGCCCGCTGTTGATGTACGTCGTGCCTTGGAACGTGGAGGGGTCGAGTACGAGCGTGATCAGGCCATCGGCCCGGTACCAGTACGTCGAGGCAGATGTTCGAAGCCAGTCACGGGTGTAACGCTCCCAGACGAGTTCGTGTGTGCGAATGATCTCGGGACGTAACGCGAGTGTGTTTTCGCCGAAGTAGATGGTATTCCGCTCGTACGCCGAGGGGGCGCGGAACGCTTCGCCGTAGAGATACTTGAAGGCTTGTCCGGCCGAAGGCGCAACCACGACAGCCGCTCTGGGTGTGACTTTGGGGAAGGCTTCGTAGTGATCGTAGCGCAAACCGGCATTTGCCATGATCCAGCGGCCGAACTTGATTTCGTCCAGGGCGTAGATGGCGCCCTGCACGGACGATCGCGGCGCATCGAGCAGGAGATCCGGCAAGCCCACGATGCCCGTCTGCTGATCCTGATGGATGTTGTCGATGAACTCGGCTCCGGCGGTCACGGTCTGCCGCCCCGGAAACGCCCGCGTCAACTTGGTGCCGGCACTCCAGCGGCTGCCCAGAACGACGTTGTGGAACACGGTGAGCGGCTCCCCATCAGCGCCCGACAGCGGGTATGTGCCGTCAACCGAAAACTGGTCGTACGAGCCGCGAACCGTCACGTGGCTCTTGCCAAAGGACCGTCGGTACACCAAATCGGCCAACGTGTGCCGGTCGGTCGTCTCTTCGCGGAACTGCTGCTCATTGAATGTCGTGCCGAACGATGCTGTCGGCACGTCCTTCCGCCGCGTGCCGTAGGCTCCAGTAAAGGTCACGTGCCCCATGGCCAGCTGCGCATAGAGCTGACCCACGCGCTGGCCGTCGAGTCCGCGGGCGACGCCGTTATTGGTCGCAGGTGTGTCGAATGCCGGAAAATAGAGCCGATCGACACCGGAGCTCCGTTCGTAGGTGCCCGACAGCGCCACGTCGACACCGTTCGCAAAGCTTTTTCCGCCGGTGGTACGGACCACGCTTCGGCCGAGCGAGCCACCCTCGAGGGCCATCGTGGCGCCGTGCATGGAGGCGCCGGTCTTGGTGATCACGTTGATGACGGCAAAGAAGGCGCTGTCGCCGTACAACGCCGACGCGGGTCCGCGAATGATCTCGACCCGTTCGAACATGGCCGGGTCGATCCCGAACTCCGCGCCAATCTCGGCCTGCCCGAACACGTTGTCGTTGACCCGGTGCCCGTTGACCAGGAGCAGGATCCGGCTGTTGTAGTCGCCCGGTTTGCCGAATCCCCGAATGCCCAACAGGCTGAAATTGCGATCGTCGCTGACATAGACGCCGCGCACACCACGCAGGACGTCGGCCAGCGTCCGGTGGCCGAATCGCGCGATGTCTTCCGCGGTGACGAACGAGACGGACGCCGGGGCCTCGGTGACGGGCTGCAGTCTGTCGGAGGCCCCGAACACGCGGCCGGCATCGAGCCCCATCAGTTCTTCCAGCGTAAGGTCCGGAAGCGCCCGCTGGGCGATCGCGGGCGACGCACCGATCGACAGCACGAGGAACAGCAACGTGGTCACGCGAGTCATGGACGTCCTCCCGGCGGACCGTCGACGACGCGCGCGGCCAGGGCGAGCAGTCTCGCGTTGATCTGGAGCCGGTTGCGACGGGCGACCCGAAGATTGACTTCGAAGCGCAATCGGCCGTTTTGCAGGAAGAGACGGGCGATGCCGCCGTCCTGGACAAAGTGGTCCGTGTCACCGATCGTCAGCACGGGCGCCCCAGCGAGCGCCGCGTCGATCGCCATCACCTGCGCCGCCGTGATGCCCGATGCGTACAGCACATGACAGGAGCGGAACAGCCCGTCTGGCGCGACGCGTCGGACCGCAATGCGATGACCGCCAAACAGGCGATCGCTCACCGTGCGCTCGAATTCCTCGCCGAACTGGCGATCGTTCAGGACGCACACGGTAAACACGGCCGCGTCCGGGAGAACCTCAGGCGGCCACTCGATGAACTTCGCCATGTTGTAGACGAAAGCGGCCTTTAGCGCCGGCTCGGTCACATCCTGCGCGCGAAGCGTCGGCGCGATGAGCAGGCAGCACACGAACACGATCCGGCCGAATGGCGGAAAACGGAAGGCGGGCCGGCAAGGACCGGCCGCGGACGTGTCGTGACCGGTGAGCACTGCGCTCACCGTATCCGGTTCGCGCCCCGCCCCCTTGTTCAGGATTGAACAGTCGACTCGACGGATGCCGCCTGCCTACTCGATCACGAGCAGCAGTTCCTTGGTTTCGACGGTCTGGCCCGGCTGGACGAGTCTGCGCGCGACCTTGCCGGACACCGGAGCGTAGACGGTGCTCTGCATCTTCATCGCCTCGAGCACCAGCAGCTTCTGTCCCTCGTCGACGCTCTGCCCCTGTTCGACCGCCACGGTCGTGACGATGCCCGGCGTTGGCGCACCAATGTGGCCGCGGTGACTGGGATCGGCCATCTCTTTGACGACGCCAGTCACCTTCTGCGATGCGTCGCGGATGCTGACCTCACGGGGCTGGCCGTTCAGCTCGAAGAACATCGTTCGATGACCGTCAGGACGCAGTTCGCCGGCCGTCAGGAACTTCACGACGATGATCTTGCCGGGCTCGAGCTCGACGGCGATTTCGTCGCCGGTCGTCATGCCGTAGAAGAACGGCCACGTCGGCAGCACGCTGAGGTCGCCGTAGCGGCCTTCCGCGCGCGCGAACTTCACGAACACGTCGGGATACATCACGTAGCTCAGCACGTCGCTGCGGTTCGGTACGTGGCCGATCAGCTTCTCGACCTTCACGGCGATGTCGGCGAAGTCGGTCGGGGGAAGGCTTTCGCCGGGCCGTCCTTCGATCGGCTTCTGCTGTCTGAGGATCTGCGCCTGCAGCGCCTTCGGCCACCCGCCCTCGGGCTGACCGAGCGACCCGGCGAACATCTCGACGACCGAATTCGGCAGCGTGAGGCCGTGACCGGGCCCCTTCTCCTCGAAGTCCTGCATGGTCAGCCCGTGCGTCACCAGAAAGATCGCCATGTCGCCGACGACTTTGCTGGACGGCGTGACCTTCACGATGTCGCCGAAGGCCCGGTTGACGTCCGCGTAGGTGCGCGCGATTTCGGACCAGCGCTCGCCGAGGCCCATGGCGTCCGCCTGCTCGCGCAGATTCGTGTACTGGCCGCCGGGCATCTCGTGCTCGTAGACCTCGGCGGTGCCAGCGGGCGGCGCGTTGTCGAAGGGCCGATAGTACGTGCGGACGGCTTCCCAGTAGTCCGAATAGTGATTGAGTTCGCCGAGATCGAGCGTCGTCGCGCGATCGGTGTGGTCGAGCGCGGCGACGATCGAATTGAGATTGGGTTGGCTGGTGGTGCCGCTCATCGACGCGACCGCCGCGTCCGCGACGTCGACGCCGGCTTCGGACGCTTTGAGCACCGAGGCCGCGTTCACGCCGCTCGTGTCGTGCGTGTGGAAGTGGATCGGGATGCCCACCTCCTGCTTGAGTGTGCGCACCAGTTTTTCGGCCGCATAAGGCCGGCACAGACCGGCCATGTCCTTGACGCCGATGACGTGCGCGCCCATGCGCTCCAGCTCCTTCGCCATCCGCACGTAGTACTGCAACGGGTATTTGTCGCGCGCCGGATCGAGGATGTCGCCCGTGTAGCACACGGCGGCCTCGCAGATGCGATCGGTCTTCCGCACCGCCTCCATGGCCACCTTCATGTTCGGCAGCCAGTTGAGCGAGTCGAATACACGGAAGATGTCCATCCCCTGCGCCGCGGCCTCGGCCACGAAGTCGCGCACCGCGTTGTCCGGATACGCGGTGTAGCCGACCGCGTTCGACGCGCGCAGGAGCATCTGGAAGCAGATGTTGGGGATTTCCTCCCGCAGCCAGCGCAGGCGCTTCCAAGGGTCCTCGAGCAGGAAACGCATGGAGACGTCGAAGGTCGCGCCGCCCCACATCTCGAGGCTGTACAGCCCCGACAGGCGATGCGCAATGAAGTTGGCAATCGACGCCATGTCGTACGTGCGCACGCGCGTCGCCATGAGCGACTGGTGCGCGTCGCGCAGCGTCGTGTCGGTGAGCAGCAGGCGCGTCTGCTGTGAGGTCCACGCGGCGAACTTCTCGGGCCCGAGCTGATCCAGCAGCTGTTTCGTGCCTGGAGGAGGCGTCGCGGCGTCGCGACGGGGCACCGGCGCCGTGCGGAATCGATCCGGCAGCGGCTTGCCCTTCACTTCGGGATTGCCGTTGACCGTGACCTCGGCGATGTAGGTCAGCATCTTTGTCGCACGATCGCGACGTGCCGTGAAGGTGAAGAGATCCGGGTTCTCGTCCAGGAACCGGGTCGTCGCCTGGCCCGATTGGAACACCGGGTGGTTGACGACGTTCTCGAGGAACGGCACGTTGGTCTTGACCCCGCGGATGCGGAACTCGCGGAGCGCGCGATCCATGCGCTTGCAGGCCTGAGAGAAATCGCGGCCCCACACCGTGAGCTTGACCAGCAGCGAATCGTAGTACGGGCTGATGACCGCACCGCCATACGCGGATCCGCCGTCGAGACGCACACCGAATCCGGCTGGCGAGCGATACGTGTGGATCTTCCCGTAGTCCGGGACGAAGTTGTTCTGCGGATCCTCGGTCGTCACGCGACACTGAAGCGCGTAGCCGTGGAGCGGCATCTGATCCTGCGGCGGCAGGCCGATCTCCGGCCCGTGCAGATCGAATCCCTGGGCAATCAGGATCTGAGACCGGACGAGGTCGATGCCCGTCACCATCTCGGTCACCGTGTGTTCGACCTGGATGCGCGGGTTGACCTCGATGAAGAACCAGTCGTTCGTGTCGGAGTCGAGCAGGAACTCGACCGTGCCGGCGTTGTAGTAGCCAGCTGTCTTCATCAGCCGGACGGCCGCATCGCAAATCGCCTGCCGCACGGCCGGCGCAAGGCTCACCGCCGGAGCAACCTCGACGACCTTCTGATGCCGACGCTGCACCGAGCAGTCGCGCTCGTACAAATGCAACACCGTGCCGGATCGATCACCGAGGATCTGCACCTCGATATGTCGCGGCCGCCGAATGAAGCGTTCGACGAACACCGCGCCGTTGCCGAACGCCGACTGCGCCTCGCGACTCGCCTCGTCGAAGCGGCTCACCAGCTCGTCCGCCGATTCGACGACGCGCATGCCCCGCCCGCCACCGCCGAACGCCGCCTTGATGATCAGCGGAAATCCGATGTCCTTCGCCGCGCGCTGCACCGCCGCCGCATCCGTCAGCGCGTGTTCGACGCCCGGGATGATCGGCACACCGGCCTTCGCCGCCAGCCGACGAGCCGCGGTCTTGTCGCCGAGCACATCGAGCAACCCGGCGCTCGGTCCCACGAACGTGATCCCCGCCTGCTCACACGCCCGTGGGAGCGCCGGATTCTCGGACAGGAATCCGTAGCCCGGGTGAATTGCATCCACGCCTTTCGACTTCGCCAGCGTGACGATGCCCGCGACGTCGAGGTAGGCCTCGACAGGGCCCTTCCCCTCGCCAATCTGATAGGCCTCGTCGGCCTTGAAGCGGTGCAGGCTGAGCGCGTCCTCTTTGGGGAAGATCGCGACGGTGCGCAGGCCCAGTTCCGTGGCCGCGCGCATGATGCGGATGGCGATTTCGCCCCGGTTCAGGGCCAGTAGTTTCTGCATGTCACACGGCTCGTTCGCAGCCCCTCAAACTATCACGTGGACGAACACGGCCGGCACGGGAGGTGGCCTCGCGCTATCCTGTTAGGCCCATATGTTGAGAGCTGGAATCGTCGGGCTGCCGAACGTTGGTAAGTCCACTTTATTCAACGCCGTGACACGCACCCGCAAAGCGGAAGCGGCCAATTACCCTTTTTGCACCATCGACCCCAACGTCGGCATCGTGACGGTGCCCGACACGCGGCTGCGCGAGCTCCAGAAGATCGCGAAAACCAACGTCGTCATTCCCGCGGCCGTCGAGTTCGTGGACATCGCCGGCCTGGTCAAGGGCGCAAGCCAGGGCGAGGGGCTCGGCAACAAGTTCCTGACGCACATCCGCGAGGTCGACGCCATCGTACAGGTCGTCCGGTGCTTCGAGGATGCCGACGTGCATCACGTGTCCGGCACGGTGGATCCGGTGCGCGACATCGAGGTCATCAACACGGAGCTGATCCTGGCGGACCTGGACTCGGTCAAGAAGCGCCGTGACCGCCTGCAGAAGGACATCAAGCGCGGGGACAAGACGGCCGCCGCCGAGGAAGCCGTGCTGAACAAGATCGAGCCGGTGCTGGACTCCGGCAAGCCGGCGCTCCTCGTGGACCTCACCGCCGAGGAACGCGAGCTGTCTCGCCCGCTTTTCCTGCTGAGCGACAAGCCGACCATCTTTGCGTGCAACGTGAAGGAGTCGGACCTCGCCACGGCGGACAGCAATCCGTACGTGATGAAGGTGCGTGACTACGTGCGGACGCACCTCGCCTGCGAAGCCGTCGTGATCAGCGCGCAGATCGAGAGCGACCTGATCGACCTCGACGAGGACGAGGGCGCCGCCTTTCTGAAGGAGTTGGGCGTCGCCGAGAGCGGCGTCGGCGCGCTCATTCGGGCGACCTATCATCTGCTGGGGTTGCGCACGTATTTCACCGCGGGTGAGAAGGAAGTGCGGGCGTGGACGATCCACGCGGGCGACACGGCACCAAAGGCCGCGGGCGTCATCCACTCCGACTTCGAGCGCGGCTTCATCAAGGCCGAAACGGTCGCGTACGACGACCTCGTCGCCTGCGGCTCCGTCGCGGCCGCCCGGGAAAAAGGTCTCTACCGCATGGAAGGCAAAGAGTACGTCGTCGCTGACGGCGACGTGCTGTTGTTCAAGTTCAATGTGTAGGCTGAGTTCTGAGTTCTGAGGTTCGTGGAGCCCCGGACCTTCAGGTCCGGGGTACACGCTCGATCACTTGCCCTTCGGATCCAGATTCATCTCGAGATCCGCGTCCGTGATGCGATCGACGACACCCGTCGCCGGGACGTCGATCTTCGACATCCACAGGAGCGCGTTGAGCATCACGCGGCGCTGGTTCACGTCGCCCCAGTTCTTGTGGGTGTGGCCGCCGGTGAAGGCGAAGCTGCGGCCGCCGTTCGGCCGCTCGTACGCCCACATCAGCGTTTCGATCTTGCCGCTGTCCGCCACGATGTGGGGATACGGACCGGGCGGGCTGACGTAGGGCCCCTTGCGCACGTCATCGCTCGGGGTCGCGGTGAGAAGGGGCGTGACGCGCGCTTTCGCGGCGGCGTCATTTGTCCAACGCATGTTGAAGTACCACTCATCGCGGTTCGAGAAGGGAAGCACGCCGCGGGTGATCGGGTGCGCCGGGAACGTCTGGTATTGCGGCGACCACATCGGGTTCACCGAATAGCGGTCCTCGTAATAGCCGCCGGTCCAACGCAGCATCGCGTCCGCGCCGGCGCCCACCGGAAACTCGACGCCGTAGTGCGCGAAGCCGAGGCCGACACCTTTCGCGGCGAGCGCATCGAGCACCGCAATGCGGTTGCCCTGAATGGCGGGATTCCCGCGACCACCGTCGGCGTACACGAGAATCGCGTCCGCCTTCTCGAGGACCGTGTTGTCGTCCACGACCTGGCCGTCCACGGTCTTGGTCGGCCAGCCGTTCGCGACCACCTCCACCGTGAGCCCCGTCACGCCCGCAAGAGCCTTCTGAAACAGCAGACTGCCGGCGCGGAATTCGTGCTGGCCCGGTCCATGACTGGCGCGACCAGCCAGCAGGACGAGCGTCTTGTTCGCGCCGTGCACGGTCAGCGTGACCACGGCCACGACTCCGACAACGAGCGGCAACAACATCAGGCGACGGAACGTGTTCATGAGCGCGCCTCGCAGCCGGATCGCACAGCGACCGCGGCAAGGTATCAATGGAAGTGAGGCCTCATCCTACCGCACGCCAGGCTCGCCGGCGCGTCGCGGCCATCAACCGCTTGATTGGTTGCGGCGGAACGCGGCCGCCGCGATTTGGTCTGCCGCGGCAGGGTATGATGACGGGCTTTCCAGGGAGACAGGCGCACACATGGAGAAAATCCGCTGGGGCGTGATCGGCACGGGCAAGATCGGCCTGCTCAAGACCATTCCGGCGATGCAGCTCGGCAAATACTGCGCGATCAATGCGATCGCGTCGCGCGATCTGTCGCGCGCTCAGGCCGCGGCCGGCCCTCTCGGCATTCCGACTGCGTACGGTTCGTACGAGGCCCTGCTGGCCGACCCCGCCATTGATGCGGTTTACATTGCGCTGCCCAACCACCTGCACGTGCCGCTCTCGATTCAGTCGATCGAGGCGGGCAAGCACGTGCTCTGCGAGAAGCCCATCGGCCTGGATGCAGCTGACGCCGAGCGTCTTGCGGCGGCGTCCGCGCGCGTGCCGCGGCTCAAGGTGATGGAGGCGTTCATGTATCGCCATCACCCGCAATGGATCAAGACGATGGAGATCGTGCGCGGGGGCGGCATCGGCGAACTGCGCGCCGTTCACTCGGTGTTCTCGTACTTCAACGTGGACGCGGCCAACATCCGCAACCAGCGCGACATCGGCGGGGGCGGCCTGATGGACATCGGCTGCTACAACATCTCTCTTTCCCGCTTCGTGTTCGACGACGAGCCGCAGCGCGTGATGGCGACGGCGACCTTGGACCCGGCGTTCAAGACGGACACGCTGACGTCCGGCATCCTGGAGTTTCGCGGCGGGCCGGCGCTCTTCACGTGCAGCACGCAACTGGTGTCCTATCAGCGTGTGAACATCTTCGGCACCGAAGGCCGCGTCGAGCTCGAAATCCCCTTCAACGCCCCGCCCGATGCCTCGCACTGGCTCTGGCACCAGCGCGGCCGCGACACGACGGTGCTGAGCGTCGGCCCGCACGACCAGTATCAGATTCAGGGCGATCTCTTTTCGCGCGCGATTCTCGACGACACGCCCGTCCCCACGCCGCTCTCGGACGCGCTCGCCAACATGCGCGTCATCGATCGCGTGTTCAGGAGCGCGGAGAGCGGACAACCCGCGTAGGAGCCTTATGCAATTTCGTCCTCTCGGCCGCACGGGGATGTCCGTGTCGGCCATCAGTTTCGGCGCCTGGGCCATTGGTGGCGCCTGGGGCGCCGTCGACGACACGGAGTCGCTGCAGGCGCTGAACACCGCCATCGATTGCGGCGTGAACTTCATCGACACCGCCGACGTCTACGGCGACGGTCGCAGCGAGCGGCTGATCGCCCGCGTGCGGCGCGAGCGTCCGCGCGATCAGATCGTCGTCGCGACGAAGGCGGGCCGGCGCCTGCCGGCGCAGACAGCCGATGGCTACACGCGCGAACACCTCACCAGCTGGATCGATCGCAGCCTCACGAACCTGGAGGTGGATGCGATCGATCTTCTCCAGCTCCACTGCCCGCATCCTCAGGTCTACGAGAGGCCCGACGTGTTCGGGTACCTCGACGACCTCGTCACGGCCGGCAAGCTCCGCCACTACGGGGTGAGCGTCGAGACGGTGGACGAGGCGCTGCAGGCGATTCGGTATCCCAACGTCGAGACGGTCCAGATCATCTTCAACATGTTCCGGCTGAAACCGGCCGAGCGCTTTTTTTCGGAGGCGCGCGCGGCGAAGGTGGGCATCATTGCGCGTGTGCCGCTCGCGAGCGGGTTGCTCACCGGCAAGTTCGGCCCGCACACGACGTTCGCCGAAGACGATCACCGCGGCTTCAATCGCGAGGGGCAGCGCTTCGATAAGGGCGAGACGTTCTCCGGCGTGCCATATGACGTCGCGCTCGAAGCGGTGGACGCCATCCGTGGGCTCGCGCCGAGCGGCGCCGCTCTCAGTCAGTTCGCGCTGCGATGGATCCTCATGTTCGACGCCATTTCGTGCGCGATCCCCGGCGCCAAGACCCCGGCGCAGGCGCGCAGCAACGCCACCGCAGCCGATCTGCCGCCACTAAGTCCCGCCGTGATGGCCGAGGCCATCCGCATCTACGACCAGCGCATCCGGCCGATCGTGCACGAGAACTGGTAGGGCACCCAGGCCGATCATCACTGCCGCCCAGCTCGAGCGTCTCGCGGCAGCGCCCTCGACGGCGATTGTCCGTGGGACAACAGCCGCCACGGTACACATCGCGACGACGCGGTAGCGAAGTGGAGCGCGTGGACATTCGTCGGGATAACATTCGAGGGTCACCCCCGAGCCCGTCATGACGACATCCTTCGCTCGCGTCACGTGCTTGCTTCTGATCGCGTCGGCGGCCATTGCAGCCCTCGCCGCCTGCCGCCAGGTCGAGGCCCCTGCGGGCCCGATCCCGCCGTCCGCGCCGACGGCCGAGACGTTCACGGCCATTGCCGCACGCGTTGACCCATTCGTCGACAGGACGCGCGTAATCGTCCTCACGGACATCGCCAACGAACCGGACGATCAGATGTCGATGGTCCGGTTCCTCGTCTACGCCAATGAGTTCGACGTCGAAGGGCTCATCGCGGGCACGTCGACGTGGATGCGTAACACGGTGCGGCCGGACGTGATTCAACACGTCATCGACGCGTACGACCAGGTGCAACCAACCTTGGCGACCCATGCGGCTGGATACCCGACAGCCACGGCGCTCCGTGCGCTCGTGACAACGGGTCAGTCCGGGTATGGGATGGCAGCGGTGGGCACGGACAAGATGTCACCCGGTGCCGAACACATCATTCAGGCCGTCGATCGCGCCGACGCTCGGCCGCTGTGGGTGCTCGCCTGGGGCGGTAGCAACACGCTGGCGCAGGCGCTCCTGCGCATCCGTGAGACACGTCCCGCAGATCAAGTGCAGACGTTCGTGTCCAGGCTTCGCGTCTACGCCATTTCCGATCAGGACGATGCCGGCCCGTGGATTCGGCGCGAGTTTCCGACACTCGCCTACATCGCGATTCCCTCGACGCCCGACGGCGATCAATACGCGCAGGCGACCTGGACCGGCATCAGCGGCGATCGCTTCTACCGCAACGCCGACGGCGCGGATTTCACGACGTTCACCGACGACTGGGTGAACGCCAACATCCGCAGCAAAGGCCCGCTCGGCCATGTCTACATCCATCCCTGCTGCATTCACGAGGGTGACACGCCATCGTTTCTCGGATTGATCAACAACGGCCTTGCGAGCGCGATGAGTCCGGCCTACGGCGGCTGGGGCGGACGCTACGTGTGGCGCCAGTACTACGGCGAGTCGCGCCCCTCGTGGACGCAGGGCGGTGACGCCTATCCCGGCAAGGACAGTTCGCGCGACACCGTCCTCGGTATCGACGGCATGCCGCACACGTCGGACCAGGCGACAATCTGGCGGTGGCGCACGGCGTTTCAGCACGATTTCGCGGCCCGGATGAGTTGGACGATGAACGATGTCGCGCACGCGAACCACAATCCGACCGTCGTCATCAACGGCCAGGCGGGCAAGGCGCCCCTGATGATGGACGTCCAGGCCGGAGCACCCGTCACGCTCGACGCCGCCGGCACGAGCGATCCGGATCACAACGCGCTCACCTACTCCTGGTTCTTCTACGCCGAAGCCGGCAGCGGCATCCCCATGCGCCCGGTCTTCGCGGGCCCGCCTGTGCCGATTGGCGGTGGCGGCAATCGCGATGAGGGCGGCATCCCGTCAGCGGCGGCCGGTGGCGCGCGCCAGCCTCCCGATCGCGTGATCATCCGGAACGGCAGCACACCGAAGGCGATCGTATTTCCCCGCACGCCCGGCATCGCGCACCTGATTCTGGCCGTCGAGGACAATGGCACGCCAAGCTTGACCGCCTACAGGCGGGTCATACTGACGATCAAATGAGGACGCCTTCGTGGACCTTCCTGGCGATCGCGCTGTGCCTCACGGTGACGACGCTGGCTCGTGACCTCAAGCCGGCCACGCTGAAGGCCTACGAACGCTACGTCGCGCTCACCGAGCAGCGGCTCGCCGGTGAGCGCGCCGGCTCGTCACCGTTTCTCTGGATCGATCGCCAACCGCCCCCGACACGCGACGCGCTGATGACGCGGCTGCGACAAGGTGAAGTCGTCACGGAGCAGATGCAGACACTGGATCAGGGCCGGTCCTTCGACGTCGACGACGGCATGATTCATCACTGGATCGGCAGTGTGATGATGCCGAACGTGCCGGTCGACCGCGCGCTGTCCTTCGTGCAGGCGTACGACAACTACCCGCGAGTGTTCGATCCGATGATTCAGCGTGCGCGTGTGCTGTCGCATGACGGGGACCACTACGTGGTGTCGATGCGCACCTCCGTCAAGAAGGTCATCACCGTCGTCATGGACATCGACTACGTGGTCGACTACCACCGCCTCAGTCCGACGCGCGTGTGGACGACGAACCTGGCGACGAATATCTATCAAGTCCAGGGCGCCGGGACTGGAACGGAGCGTCGGGTGCCCGCGGATCAGACATCAGGATTCCTGTGGCGCTTCTGGATGTCATGCGGGTTCGATCAACGGCCCGAGGGCAGCCTGGAGCAGTGTGAGTCGATCACCCTGACACGTGGGATCCCCTTCGGTGTCTCCTGGTTCATCAAGCCGTTCGTCACGGGCGTGCCCAGGGAGTTCATGACGTTCACGCTCTCCCGCGTGCGCGCGAATGTGGTGCAATGAGTTGGGCCGATCCTTGGCATGAGGAGGACGTGTGATTTCCAGACCTGTTCTTATCGCAGCAGCCGTCACGCTCGTGTGCGGACTAGCCGGCCGCGCAGACGCGGCTGACGGGATTCAGCTCGTCCAGAAGATGACGACCGGCACGACGTCGCAGACGCTCCAAGTGCAGATGGACAACACGCACATGCGCACGGAGACCGCGCTCGGGTTCGGCATGACCGACCTCGACGTGACCCGTCAATTGGCCGACTTCTATTCGAAGATGGTGCCGCAATCTGCGGATCAGATCTTCAGCGTCGGGCGCATGGAGGATCAGGGATTCTCGGGCTTCCCGGTCCGTCACGTCTTCAAGATCGGGCCAACCCAGACCACCATGGAAGTGACCGAGGCGGGTCGCGCCAATATTCCGGCTTCCCAGTTCGCCGTGCCGGCCGGATTCACCAAGACCGAGATGCCCGTGATCGGAATGGGCGCGGCGGGCAGACGCGGCCGCTAAACCACAACCGACATCTTTGTCCACAGGCACTGGAAGCGGAGTGGACGTTTTTGTCGCGATTTGAGCCGATGAACACTGGGCCGATTGCATGTGGGCATGTCGCCGGCTTCACAGTTCCCAGTCGCGGGTTTGCCCGATTTTGTCGAATCGCACCGTCATGTTCCGGGCGGAGTAGCGGGGACCGCGCCCCTCTCCGTCCGGGACGTCCTGCGTGACGATCGCATCGTCACCTACTTCCAGCCCATTCTCTCGGCTCGTCAACGCGCGATCCTCGGCGTCGAGGCGCTTGCGCGCGTGCCGCTACCGGGTGGATCGGTCGTCGGCGCGCCGTGGCTGTTTCAGCACGCCGCCGAGGAGGGTCTGCTCGCGGAACTGGAGCGGCACTGCTGCGAGAAGGCGATCGAGCGGTTCGCGCATCTCCCCCATCGGCGTGATGACCATGTGCTTTTCGTCAATCTCGGATCATGGGTCACCCTCGATGACCGCTCCGTCGTCGAGCGCCTGACGTCGCACGTCCGCGGCGTCGGCATGTCGCCGACGCAGGTCGCCATCGAGGTTCTCGAAGACAAGGTCGACGATGTCGATCGCCTTCGTCGCCTCGTCGAGGGCCTCCGGCGCGAGGGCTTCCTGGTCGTGCTCGACGATGTGGGGGCGGGGCACTCGAACCTGGACCGGGTGCCGCTGCTGAAGCCGGACATCCTCAAGATCGATCGCAGCCTCGTGATGCAGATCGACTCCGACTTTCACAAACAGGAAACGTTGAAGAGTCTGGTGGGCCTCAGCCGCCGCATCGGCGCGCTGGTGATCGCGGAAGGTCTGGAGACGCAGCGTGAGGCCATCGTGGCGCTCGAACTCGGTGCGGATCTGCTGCAGGGCTATCTGCTCGGTCGCCCCGAGCCGCGCGCGACGGTGCTGCGGGACGGCTCGGCGCACGCGCGGCTGGGGATCCGTTCCCTGGCGCAAGCCTTCAAGAGCTACATGGTGCAGAAGATCAACCACCGGAAGCTCCAGCACCGGCGGTTCAACATCCTGCTCAACGAGATCCTCTGTCACCTGGCGAACGCGGAGGTCGAGCAGTTCGACGACCTGCTGCAGGCCGCCATCGGGACCTACCCGGCGGTCGAGTGCGTGTACGTGCTCGACGGTTCGGGCGTTCAGATCACGGACACGGTGTGGAACCCGAACCTGAAGCGGCGTGAGGAGGGAACGATCTTCAAGCCGGCCCCGCGGGGCACCGATCATTCGTTGAAGGAGTACTACTACATCCTCCTCGACGTCGAACTGCAGAAGTACACGACGGACCCGTACGTGTCATTCGCCAGCGGCAACATCAGCCGAACGATCAGCACGTACTTCCGTGACGCGCGCAACAACATGCTCTACGTGCTCTGCATCGACGTGCTGGCGCAGGAGTAGGGACGGTCTCAGGTCTTCCGACAGAGCGGCGGCTTCAGATTTCCGAATACGGCGTCGGCCGGAGGTAGGTGTTCGTGATGTTGGCCACGATCTCCGGGTCCGTGTTGCCGGGAGTCGTGGAGAGTGTGCGCCACTCGGGGTCGGCGGCGAAGGCGGCCCACTGCTTGTCGTGCGCGGCCATATCCTCGTAGACGAGCATGTAGGTGAGGTTCGGCATCGACGCACCGACGATGGTCTCGCCGAAGAAGACCGGATGCATGCCGGCGCGGCGAAACAGCGCCATCTCGGCAGTGTTGAAGATCTCGATCTTCTTCCGCCCCGCTGCCTCGCTGTGGCTCTCGTAGGTGCGCAGCTCGAAGATGCGGCTGCGGCGCCCCGCCTCGCCGCCGCCGAAGGGCAGTTCCAGGGCGGGCATCCCCGAGAAGGCGCGAAGCAGCGAGGAATCGATCCGCACGTACGCGGGATTGGTGGCGGGTGCGTTGAGATACGTCGCGGCCGCGCGCTGGTACTCCGCGTCGGCCGCCAGCCTGGCCGGTAGCGTGGAGACACTCTCGAACGTCGGGTGCACGATGAGAACAGTCAGCGCGGGACTGCGCGGGCCAATCATCACGTTGAACACGCCCACCGGCCCGATCCCGGCCCGGTGCATCGCCGGAATCGCGGCCTGGTTCAGGTAATCGTCGAGCACCTGCGTCTGCGGTCCGCGTCGCAACTGGTAGTGACGAAGCTCGAAGTACTGCAACGGTCGATTCTGCCGGGAGGTCGTTGACGCGCCTGCCGAGGCGGTCCCCGCCATCAAGCTGCCTCCGGCCACGATTGCAGCGGACACGAATTCACGGCGATCCATCGGGCTATGTTATGAGACCGGGTCTTGAACTGCCAGACCCGGTCTCTTTCGCCTCCCGGGTCTCCTTCGCTTCCCGGGTCTTGAACTACCAGGCCCGGTCTCTTCCGTCGCCGGGTCTTGAACCACCAGCCCCATCCCGTCCGTGCGCCCCTGGAATCCGCACCGTGATGGTTGTGCCCTCGCCAGGACGGCTTTCGACGGCGACCGTGCCGTGGTGCCGATCGATGATCCACTTGACCAGGGAGAGACCGAGCCCCACGCCTTCCGCGGGCGACGAGCGTGCCTGATCGACGCGATAGAAGCGCTCGAAGATGCGGGGCAGCGCCTCGGACGCGATGCCGACGCCGGTATCGCGAATCGCCAGGTGTGCGAAGCCGGCCTCCGGCCAGACACTGACCGCGATCCGTCCTCCGGCGCCGGTGAACTTGATGGCGTTGTCGAGCAGGTTGAGCAGCAGCCGTTCGAGCCACTCCTGATCGCCCTCCGCGATGGCCGGCTCGATACGGTCGCACACCAGATCGATCTCGCGTGCCTGGGCGACCGGCTCCAGGGCGTCCACCACGGACGCGGCGAGCGCCGCGAGGTCCACGGGGTTGGCGGTGAGCGGGATCTGGCCGCTCTCCGCTCGCGCCAGCGTCAGCAGCTGCGTGATGAGCCGCGTGAGTTTGTCGAACTCCTCCAATTGGCTTTCGAGCGCGCGACGGTAGTCCTGCACCGAGGTCGCGCGGAGCAACGCCAGTTCCGTCTCGCCGCGGAGCGCCGCCACCGGGGTGCGCAACTCGTGAGCGATCGCCGTGCTGAACTGCTTCATCTCGCCAATCGCGTGCTCGAGACGCGCGAGCGTGTCGTTGAAGGCCTCGGCGACGTTGTCCAGTTCGTCGTTGGCGCCCCGCACGGGCAACCGTTGGGCCAGATCGGTCACGGTGATCGCGCGGGTGCGCCGCGCCAGGTCGGCCAGCGGCGCGAGCGACCGGCCCGCCATGACTCGTCCCACGACGAGCAGCAGCACCACGCTGGCCGGAACGCTCCACAGCAGCAGCGTCAGAAACCGCTGCAGCGCCGAATCGGCCTTCGCAAGCGACACACCCACCTGCAGGAGATACGTCGCGCCAGACCCTGGAGACACGAGGCTGTTCGACAGACGGACGCGACCGCGATCGGTTTCCACGTCGACGTTGTGCGGGTGCTCGTGAAACGCCTTCACCTCGGCCGGCGTGTAGCGGAGCCCCAGCGGCTGCATCGCCGTCGACTGCGCCAGCAGCTCGGCCGTGTCGGCGTCGAACACCTGGTAGTACCGGCTGGCGGCCTCGACGAACGCGACCTGATCGGGATCGGTCTTGTCGTACACCAGCACGGGCTGGCCGTCCTCCACGTGCAGATAGCCGTGGAGCCCGCTGGTCAACTCGCTGAGATCGGCGGTCGCGTCCGCGTCGAGCTGCAGCGCCAAGACGCGGTAGTAGGTGACGCTGAGCGCCGTGACGAGCAGCGCGAGGATGGCCGTGTAGATGAGGGTGAGCTTGGTTCGTAGTGGCAGCGGCGTCACGAGGATCTGTCGGTCAGCATATAGCCGACACCGCGCACCGTCTGGATCAACGGCGACGGGAAGCCGCGATCCACCTTGTTCCTCAGCGAGTTGATATGCACTTCGACGACGTTGCTGACGCTGTCGAAGTGAATGTCCCAGACATGTTCAATGATGAGCGACCGCGTCACGGGACGGTCGCTGTTCCGCATGAGGAACTCGAGCAGCGCGTACTCCTTGGGCTTCAGCTCGATGGATCTCCCGGCGCGGTTCACGATGCGCCGGCTCGTATCCATTTCGAGATCGGCGACGCGCAAGCGCGTCTCCTTCGGCGATCCACGGCGCAACAGCGCGCGCAAGCGCGCCGAGAGCTCGGCCAACGCGAACGGCTTGGCCATGTAGTCATCGGCGCCGCTGTCGAGGCCCGCCACGCGCGCGTCGACCGAATCCTTGGCCGTCAGGATCAAGACAGGCAGCGCGGGCTTCCGGGCGCGGATGTCGCGCAGCACCTGCAGCCCTGAACGTCCGGGGAGCATCAGGTCGAGTACGACGGCGTCGTAATCCACCGTCGAGGCGTGAGCGCCGGCCGAGATGCCCTCGTGTAGCACATCGACGGCGTAGCCCTCCTGCTCGAGTCCGCCCTGAACGAAACCCGCCACTTTTCGATCGTCTTCCACCACGAGAATACGCATGATTCAGCTCCGGAACAGTCGTTGATAACCACCCGCCACCAAGGCGGCGATGTCGGCAAGCAGTCGCGGCAAGTGACCGCCACCCTGATACGCGAGGTACCTCGGACTCCAAATGGGATCGAACTTCTCCTTGTAGGCACGCAGGCCCTGGAAGTTGTAGACCCGGCCCCCATGCGCGAACACGAACGCGCCCACGCGGTTCCAGAGCGACGCGGAGGGCGACCGCTCCACGCCGGAAAGCGGGGCCATGCCGAGGGCAAACCAGCGAAATCCCTCAGCCTGACCCCACACGAGGAGATGGGCGAACAGGGCCTCCATCGTGCCCTTCGGGGCGTCGTGGTGGAACCGCATGAGGTCGACGGAGAGTTCCCCCCGGTCCGCGCCGGGCCACAACGTGGCGAACGCTACCACTCGCTCGTCCACCTCGACGACCGCGACAGGAAACCTCATGAGATACCCGTCGTCGAAGAAGCCGAGGGAGAAACCCTTCTCGGAGCCGGCACGCGCCGACAGCCAGTCGTCGGAGACCGCACGTAACGCGGGAAGCACGCCGGGCACCTCGTCGGCGGGGAGCACGCGGAACCTGCCTCCGTCCTTCTCGAGCCGCCGGATCACCTTGCGGTATTTGGCGCCGGCGGGCCCGTCGAGCGTCAGACGCGCGAGGTCGACACGAGCCTCTTCGCCGATCTTGACGCACGTCAGTCCCACGTCGGCGTAGCGATGCAGGTGTTTCGCGCTCACCTCGTAGAAGACAGGGACGCCACCGAAGTCGTCGCACCGCTCCAGGAACGCCCGGATGATGCCCGCGGCCGCATCGTCGGGCCCGACCGGATCGCCCAAGGCAACCCACGTGCGCCCCTGCACCGCATACATGAGGAACGCCCGGCGGTCGGCATCGAAAATCAGGCCCTTGTCACGCAGGAACACGAGGTTCGGCGCCGTGTCCGACTGCGCGCGCACGATCCGCATCGCGTCATCGAGATCCGCGTCCGTTGGAGCGGTGACCTCGTGCGGCGCGCGCCGGACGAGACGCGTGACGCCGAAGACCAGCGCCACCATCGCCGCGCCAACGGCGGCGCGCAGCGACCGCGAGGCCTGTCCGTGGAGCTCGAATTGCCACCAGAGCTGATCCGCGAACGAAACGTGCTTGAATGCGAAACGTCCCAACCAGGCCGATGCGCCAATCGCCGACACGACCGAGGCGACCCAGAGCGGCGAGAACGTGGTGTCGAAGAACGCGCCGCGGCGGTCGAACGCCGGCCGCGCCCGCCGAAAGATGGCGAACATGGCCACGAGCGCAATGGCCTCTTCGTAGTCGAGCCCCTTTAGCAGGGACACAGCCGCCCCGACAGCCAGGGCCGTCGCAGTCAGGTAGTAGGCACTGTCCAACCGTCGTCGCAGGCCCTGCGACAGAATCAGCAGGCAGGCGCCAACGACGCTGCCGGTGAAGTGGGAGACCTCGATGACTCCGAGCGGCAGCCATCGATGCAGCAGGTCGAGGCGTCCGCGCGCGGCGGGCGTCGCGCCCGAAAACAGCAGCACAACGCCGGCGACGAAGGCGAGGGAGCCGAAGAGCATTGGAGTGATTTGCTCGGTGATCTCGCCGAGCCGCGAGCTCCACCGCGCAGCCTGCGCCCGGCGCTGCCGCAGTTCGTCAGCCGTCATCACGACCAGCGCGATCGCGAACGGCAGCAGGTAGTAGCAGGCGCGGTACACGACGAGGCGCGGCACGAGCTCCGCGCTGGTGATGTACGGCTGCAGAAGCAGGACGAGCGTGCCCTCGAGCACGCCGATCCCGCCAGGCAGGTGGCTGGCGCCGCCGGCCAGGACGGCCAGGAGAAATGGCCCGACAAAAGCCCAGAACGATATCGCGCCGGACGGCAGCAGCACGAACAACACGGCTGCCGTCATGGCCCAGTCGCTTACCGATGCGATGACCTGCAGCAGGGCGGTCCCAGGTGACGGCCATGGCATGGCCATTCCGGCGACGGTCAGCGGCGCGCGGCGCACCATAGTCATCAGCACGAACACGATCGGCACGGCGATCAGCGCTTCGCCGGCGAATGGCGCCCAGGCGCCGACCGGCCACCCCAGGATCGAAGACGGCGGCGCCACGATCAGGCTGATCCCGCCCAGCACGAACACGCCGAGCCAGAAGGTCACTGTGTACGACACGAGAAGCTGGGAAAGCTCGCCGGCGGTCACCCCCCAGCGCGTGTAGAACCGATACCGAATCGAGGCGCCGGACACGATCGAGAAGCCGATGCTGTGGGCGATGGCGTAGGACAGACAGGACGCGAGCACCACGTTCGCCGCAGGCAGGCGCTTGCGGATGCTCTGAAAGCCGAGCAGGTCGTATGCGGCGAGGATGGCGTAGCTCATGACAGTGAAGAGCAGCGCCAGACCCAGCCGCGTGAACGGCGTGGCGAGTAGATCGCGACTGAGGTCACGCCACGTGAGCGCCGCCAGTTCGCGGTGCAGCACGGCCAGCGCGGTGCCGAAGAGGAGCACGCCGATAAGAGCGGGGAGCGCACGTCGCAGTCGCTGACCCACGCCAACACCTCAGCGCCCTGGACCCGACATCCACGCCAATGCGTCGGCGAGGCGCGTATCCAGCTCGTTGAGATTGTCGCTGAATCGGTGATTTGCCGCTGGGACGGTCCAGAAGCGCTTCGGCTCCCCCGCGGAGTCGGCCACGCGCCGGGCATCCGCCTCGGGCACGAACTCGTCGTGGCTCGCGTAAATGCCGGCGACGGGCACCGGCGCCACACGGGCGATGGCTGCGGCGGCACTGAACAGCGGTTCATTGGGCACACCGTGAGTCACGTAGATCAGGTCGTCCCTCCAGCGCCACGCCAGTTCATTCAGGTCGGGCAACCCCACCACGAGCACGCCACGAATCACGTGCTGGACGCCGGGATCACCGGCGGCCAGCACCGCCAGGCCGGCCCCCTCCGACACCCCGATCAACGCCGGTTTCCGGTCCGCGGCCCCCATCGCACGCGCGAGAACCACTCGGAAATCACCCGGAACGTCGGATTTCGCCAGCGACGACGAGGTCGACGTGAAGCTTTCGAGATAGGCCCGGCTGTCCACGCCCACGACGAAATAGCCTCGCGCGGCCAGGAACTCCGCCAGATGCGGTGCCAGGTGCACCCAGCCGCCGTCGCCGCTCGCAATCACCACCGGCTCGCCGCCAGGCGAACCGTAGAGGTGCAGCACCTGTTCGCGGCCGCGAATCGTCAGTGGCTCGTCACGTTGGGCCGCGGTCGATGCCGCGCGCAGCGGCGTCACCATGAGCCCGACGGCGACGAGCACCAACGCGGCCACCAGCCGGACAACCGGGCCTCGATGACGAACCGGGTTTCGGACGGTGCGGGTCGACTGCCCGGCTGGCGGAGTGCGCACACGCGGTCTCGATCAGTTCGTGGACAGCGGCGCCTACTTTGTCGCCTTGGCCTTGGAGGCGGAGGATTTGGCTTCCTGCACGCTGATCGCCGACGCCACCTTCGACTTGCCGTCGGTGTGGTACCGCACGTCGACCGAGGCGCCAATCGAGATGTCACCTTGCTTCTGCGTCGAAGGGTTCAGGACGAAGGTCGTTTCCGGCCCCTTTCCGCCAGCTTTGGTGATGACGAGGGTCGTCGCGTCCACCGATTTCACGACTCCCTTCGTGGCGTGAACGGCCGTCGTCGTCGCGGGTTTCGGCGCGGGTGCCGTCTTCGCCGGTTTCGGCGCGGGGGTGGTGGTCTGAGCGAACACCGGTGCGGCCACCAGAAGGCTCGCAATGACGGCGGCGTGAACGATCTTCATGGTCGAAATCTCCTTCAAAAGCCGATGACCCTCTGCCATCTACTTCATTGGACGTCGCCAGCCCTGAGGAGACCATGAAGGGGGAATTAATTCGGTTTAAGGTCCTCCCCACTCAGGCGTCGGCCCTCGAGCGTGATCTCCCAGCCCAGGCCACGACGCCGCAACTCGGCCTCGTACAGCGACTCGCCGCCCAGGACCCGCGACGTAGCCACCGCAACGGCAGTCGCCAGGACCAACGGCACGACGAGTGGATAGTCTCCGGATACTTCGAAGATCATCACCGCCGCGGTGAGCGGCGCGTGGGTGCTGGCCGCCGCCGCGGCAGCCATCCCAACGAGGGCGTAGGTGCCGGCGCCGGCGGACACCGGCAACCCGATCGACGCGGCCAGATGGAACCAGATGGTGCCGGTCGCCCCGCCGACCAGCAGCATCGGCGTGAAGACGCCACCCGGGACACCCGATCCCACCGACGCGCTCGTGGCGACGACCTTCGCGAACACCAGCATGCCGACAGTCACGAGCGCGAACTGACCATTGAGCACCGCGTTCAGCGGCTCGTAGCCATTCCCGACGACCGCGGGGAGCCAGATGGCAATGGCGCCGACCGTCGCCCCGCCAATCGCGGTCCGCAGCGGACGCGGCAGCGCCGAGGCTTCGAACAGCCGCTCCCCGATCGTCAGCACCGTCTTGAAGCCCATCGCCACCCCTGCGGCGACGATCCCGAGCAGGGCGAACGTGAGCAACTCGACCGGCGCCCCGCCACCGAACGCCCGCTGTCCATACAATGGCCCGCCGCCGACGAGCGCGCGGGTCACCACGGTCGCCACGACGGTTGCCGCCATCACCGGGAGCAGCAGTTCGAGCGCCGCCACGCCGGCAATCGTCTCGAACACGAACAGCACGGCGGCCAGCGGCGTGTTGTAGGCCGCGGCGAACCCCGCGGCCGTGCCGGCGGCAATCAAGACACGCGTGCGCGCGAGCGGCGTGGCGAACAGCCGGCCGGCCGCCGCGCCGAGCGATCCGCCGAACTCGATCAGCGGTCCCTCACGCCCAATCGACAATCCGCCGGCCATGGCCGCCCATGACGCCGCCACCCGCGACAGCGTCGCGCGTAACGACAGCCGCACGTGCCCGAGCGCGATCGCTTCCATCACGTTGCTGACGTTCTGGCCCCGACCGGAACGAAGCACAAGGACGACGCCCGCGGCGATGCCGCCGGCCAGGGGGACGCCGAGTCGCAGCCACCACGGCGACTCGGTCACCGCCTCGACAATGGTGTTCGCGTGAAACGCCGCCTGATACCACCACGCCAGCAGGCGACGGAACACGACGGCGAACAGCGCGGCGCCCAGCCCGACGGCCACGATGGCGACGACGAATCTGCCCGCGCCGCCGTTATCGCGATCCACGACGCGGGTCGTCTCTAAGGGGTCGCCAGCGTTCATCACGACATCACCGAACTACTGAAGCCCGCCGGATGCCGGGCGCCATGCGGCGGCCCGATGGGCGGCGAGGTGATCCGGGCGGGTAAACAGCCTCACCAGCACGACACCAGCAACAAAGCCACCCACGTGCGCCCAGAAGGCGACGCCACCGCCGCCGGGGTCACCGCCGCCGAAGCCGCCAAGCAGTTGCAGCGCGGCCCAGTACAACAGCATCGCCCACGCGGGCAGCGCGAACGTCTGCAGGAAGAACCCCAGCGGAATGACGGTGTACACGCGCACGCGAGGGAACAGCACCAGATAGGCGCCCATCACGCCGCTGATCGCGCCCGACGCGCCCACCATCGGAATCGCCGAGTTCGGCGACATGAACAGCTGAAGACCCGCGGCCGCGAGTCCGCAGAGCAGGTAGAACGCGATGAAGCGCGGGCGCGTCATCGCGTCCTCGATGTTGTTGCCGAAGAGCCAGAGGAACCACATGTTTCCAAGGAGGTGCATCCACGAACCGTGGAGGAACATGTGCGTGAACAGATGAGACGCCTGGGGCCCGGGATCGGTCAGGCACGTGAGCTGGTCGCCCATCGGAATCTCGGTGCCCGGCGCCACCGTCCCCAGCAGCTCGCCGGGAATCAGGCCGAAATTGCAGACCGATGATGCCAGCGGCAGCATCGCGCCGGCACCCTGGACGACAATCCACGCCACCACACACGCCGCGATGATGGCGATCGTCACAACAGCCGTCCGCTGGGTCTCGTTCTCGTCGCGATAGGGAAACACCGCGCCTCCGTTCCCGTCTCGTGCATCCTGTCGCAGGAGCGCCGCCATTGCAAAAGCAGTCGAGCGTGCAATGGCAGGCCGACGGACGGGCAGAGGCACGCTTTCTGCGACAATCGTTCCCCATGAGGCTGTCGTGACTGCGCCAGGGCCTGACTCTCCACTCATCCTCCGCGTGGATTGCACCGATCGACCTGGCCTGATCCACGCCATCACCGGCGTCCTCGGACGTCACGGCGTCAACATCATCACCAACGACGAGTTCGTCGACGACGCGAGCAGCCGGTTCTTCATGCGGACGGAGTTCGTCGGCGGGCACGCGACACGTGACAGGCTGCTCCACGAGGTGACGGGCGTGGTCCCGGGCGGCGCTACCGTGACGATCAGCGGCGATCGCCGTCCCCGCGTGGTCGTTCTCGTCACGCGTGAACATCACTGTCTCGGTGAGTTGCTGCTCCGGCACGCACACGGAGACCTCGGCGCGACGATTGACGCGGTGATCGGCAACCGAGACGTGCTGCGCGAGCTGACGGATCGCTTCGACGTCCCCTTCGTGCACGTGCCTCATGAGGGCCTGAGCCGCGAATCGCACGAGCGCGCAATTCTGGACGTGCTTGCCGGCTATCCCGTCGATCACGTCGTCCTGGCGAAGTACATGCGCGTGCTCAGCACGAACTTCATCGGCCGCTATCCCCGCCGCATCGTGAACATCCACCACTCGTTCCTGCCGGCGTTCGTCGGTGCGAACCCGTACCGGCAGGCCTTCGAACGCGGCGTGAAGATCATTGGCGCCACCGCGCACTTCGTGACCGACGCACTCGACGAGGGGCCGATCATTGCGCAGTCCGTGGTGCCGGTCGACCACAGCTTCCGCGCAGACGAAATGGCCCGCGCCGGACGTGACGTCGAGAAAATTGTGCTGGCGAAGGCGCTGAAGCTGGTCTTCGAGGATCGCGTGTTCCTGAACGGGAACAGGACGATCGTGTTCGACTGAGGCCGAGGCTGAGAGGTCGAGAGCTCGGGCCGTGTGTTCGCAGTTGGAAGTTCGAACTTCGACGTTAAGATCTTCCCATGGCTTGGTGGGGGTTCGCGCTGCTGTCGGCCGTGGCCGCGGCCGTCACGACCGTGACGGCCAAGATGGGCATGGCGGGGTTGCCTTCCAATCTGGCGACGGCCATTCGCACCGGCGTGGTGCTCATCTTCGCGTGGGCCATCGTGGTCGCGCGTGGCGAGCACCAGCAGATGGCGTCGCTGACACCGCGAGCCTACTTCTGGCTCGTGCTGTCGGGCCTGGGCACCGGCATCTCGTGGCTCGCCTATTTTCGAGCGTTGCAGATGGGTCCCGTCGCGTCCGTGGCATCCGTTGACAAGCTGAGTCTGGTGTTTACGGTGGTGCTGGCCGCGCTCGTGCTCGGCGAGCAGATCACGCTGCGGACGGCCTGCGGCGCCGCGCTGGTAGCAGCGGGCACGCTCCTGATGGTGAGGTGAAACCCATGGCGATTCACATCCTCGGCCTGCATCACGTCACGGCAACGGTGGATCAGGCGCAGGCCGATCTCGACTTCTTCGCCGGCGATCTGGGCATGCGCCTGGTGAAGAAGACGGTCAACTTCGACAACCGCCACGTCTACCACTTCTACTACGGAGACACGGCTGGCACGCCCGGGACGATCTGGACGACGTTCCCGTATCACGGGCACGGCGTGCGCAAGGGTCAGCACGGATCGGGGCAAGTCACGGCGACCACGCTGTCAGTGCCGGCCGGCTCGCTCGATTTCTGGCTCGAACGTCTGGCGGGCCGCGGCTTTTCGCCGCTGCGCCTGCCCTCACGCTTCGGCGAGGCCGTCGTGGCCGTGACCGATCCCTCAGGCCTGACGATCGAACTCGTCGCGACGGAACGCGATCAGCGCGAGCCGTGGCTGGCCACCGGCGTCACATTGGCACAGGCCGTCCGGGGCGTCCACAGCGTCACCATGACCATCGCATCGCCAAGCGAAACGCTGTCGTTCATGACGTCGGTCCTCGGCTTCACGACCGTGGCCACGGAAGGCGACCGCACGCGGCTCGCCATAGGCGGACCAGGGCCCGGACACGAGTTCGACGTCGTGGCGGCGCCATCGACGCTTCGCGGCATGAATGGTGTCGGAACCGTGCATCACGTCGCGATGGCCGTCGCCACGTCTGACGAGCAGGCGCGCATCCGCAAGATGCTGCTCGACCTTGGCGTGCAGGTCACGCGGATTCTGGATCGACAGTATTTTCAGTCCATCTACTTTCGCGAACCCGGCGGCGTGCTGTTCGAGATCGCAACCGCGCAACCCGGCTTCGCGATAGACGAAGCGCCCGAGGCACTGGGACGCGGATTGAAACTTCCGCCGTGGGAAGAGACGCATCGGTCGGACATCGAAGCCGGGCTCCCGCCGTTGATTCTGCCGCCATGAGCTATCGGCGCCGCCGGCACATGCGCGCGCTCAGACGACAGCCGGCCTGACGCGACATTGCACACGCCTGCGCGGTGCGGCGGCTCAGCCGCGGCGGCGCCGTGCCGATTACTCCTTCGAGTGGTGACTGATCGGCGGAGGGTCGGCGTGATGCTACGGGCGTGGCGAAGGTACGGAGTCATTGCGGTCGCACTGGCGCTGGCGGCGGCCGCGCCATCGGCCAGGAGTCAGGCGGACGGCGTGAGCCCGTCCGAAGCCATCGCGAAGCTGAAGTCGGGCAACGCCACGTTCGTCGCCAGCCCTGACGGCCCGCTCCCCATCACCGTGGCGCGGCGGACGGCGCTCGCGCAAGGCCAGGCCCCATTTGCCGCCGTACTTTCGTGCGCCGACTCCCGCGTCCCGCCGGAAGTGATCTTTCATGTCGGGCTGGGTGACCTGTTCGTCGTGCGGTCGGCGGGTCACGTCGCGGATCGCGCGATCCTGGCAAGCCTCGAGTACGGTGCCGACCACCTGCACGTGCCGCTGGTGGTGGTGATGGGGCACGAATCGTGCGGCGCCGTGAAAGCCGCCGCTGAGACGCCCCCAACGCAGTCGATGGGTCCCAACCTCGACTACCTGCTCAAAGCGATTCGGCCGGCCGTCGCGGCCGCTGGCGCCAGGGCCGACGCCGCAGGCCTCCGCGCGGCGATCCTGAAGAACGTCGAGGACACCGTGAACGACCTGATGGACGACAGCGCGATCCTCCGCCACATGGCCGACTCCGGATCGCTCGGCCTCGTCGGTGCGTACTACGAATTGTCGTCGGGGCGCGTGTACTTCTCAGAGCCGGTGTCCGTCACGCTGCAGGCACGCGTCGGAGCGTCACACTGATGGCTCGTCGCCATCGCCCGGTCGCCTCGGGGGCGTTGATCATGTACCTGCTGACGGCAGGTGTCGCCGCGCTCGGCGGCCAGAGCCACGAGGCTGAACACAAACCCGCACCGGCGCCCGCGCCGGCCGCGGCCAAGCCCTCCCCGGTCAAGCCGCCGGACATGAAGACCGTCGTCGATCGAATTCAGCGGCGAATCGATGAAGAGGTCGTCGGCCCTTCCACGGAGCGCGCCTCGAACGCGCGTCGACAATCCGCGGCGCGTGCCGTTCCACAACCGAAGTCGAGCGCGCCGGATCGCCGAATTCGCCTGTTGTGGCGCGTGTCGTTGATCTGGCCGGACGAGCTCGTCGCAGCACGGTGAGGGGCAGGCCGCGGCCTGCGCGGCTTGACTCTCCCGTCTGCGGTCTGCAGCCTGAAACTATCTCTTCGCTGTCGCGGAGCGACGTGATCCGGCGACGCCATTGGCCGCGTCGATGTGCGTGATGATGGCGGCGGTAACCTCGTCGGCCGGGCGTGTGCCGTCGATGACGGCCAGACCGGATCGCTGGCGGTAGTGCTCGATGAGGGGCGCCGCGGTGTTGCGATAGGTCAGCAGGCGGTGCCGAATGGTTTCGATGTTGTCGTCATCGCGCGTGATCAACGTCGCGCCGCACTTCGAGCACAACTCTTCTTCAGACCCGTACAGACTCCCGGACGTGTAAAGCGTTTTGCACTTGCTGCAAATCCGCCGCGACGTCAGGCGCCGCTCCAGCTCAGCCTCGGGCACGTCGAGCACGATGGCCTTCACGGGCTGATCGCCCAGCAGTTGGTCGAGCGCGTGCGCCTGAACGATCGTGCGCGGAAAGCCGTCGAGGATGAAGCCGGACACGGCGTCAGGTTCGGCCAGTCGATCGCGCACGAGATCGATCATCAAGGTGTCGTCGACGAGCGAACCCTCGGCGAGGATCTTCTGCACACGTTGTCCCAGCGGCGAGCCGGCCTTGACGGCGGCGCGCAGGATATCGCCGGTCGAGATCATGGGCACGCCGTAGCGCTCTCGAATGCGCGTGGCCTGTGTGCCCTTGCCCGACCCCGGAGGGCCGATGAGGAGAATGCGCGTGGGTCGCATGACTACCGCGACGCGCGCGAGGCTGGACGAACGTCGAACGCAAACGGGCGAGATCTGGTCATGCGCGAACAGCGTTGAAGTCCCCTAACCATACTTGCTGCCCGGCAAAAGAACCACCGTCAAATCGGCGTGCCGGCATGGGACCGGTTCCATTCGCGAACAAGTGCGCAATCGCGCGCCGCATGGCGGCGTGCCTCAACGTCGCGCGGCAATCCCCGTCAGCGCGTGGTGGATCCAGGTGCGCGCGAGCGGCTGCAACGGCGCGTACGCGACCCAGGCCGCGCGGGCCCAGCGATCGACGCCGGAAATGAGATGTGGCGGTTCAGCCAGTTTCGCGAGATTCGCGATCGTGATCGTCCCGCGTGTCGCGGGAAGACCCGGCGCAGGTGGATACACCTCTTGCGACCAGGGGTTGCGTTCCACCGCCTGCTGCAACGCCCGATATCCGCGCTCCTGCCCACCGTGCTCCAAGGCCCAGCACACACCACCGAGATGCAGCACAAGGCGATCGTACGTCGCGCAGAAATCGTCCGGATGCTGCACGTTGTACACATCGTGCATCAACCGCCAGGTCTTCAAGCTGTCCGTCCACGCCAGCGCCCGGACACGCAACGACACATCGTCGAACACATCCTGACAAGTCGCGCGCCCGCCGCTGAATCCGCAGCCGGGGCATGACGATGGCGTCACGCCAGGTCCTTCAGCGTGTCGAGGACGGCTTGCGCGACGATGCCGTCTTCCGCGCCGGTGCCGCCGCTGATGCCGACGGCGCCGATGACCTGTCCGTCGACGAGGAGCGGCACGCCACCTTCCGACGCGACCACGCCCGGGAGACTCATCACATTCGGGGCACCGCCGCGAACGCGCTCCTCCCAGACTTTGGTGGGACGCCGGAAATGCACGGCCGCCCGCGCCTTGCGGACGGCGATCTCGTAGCTGGCCAGCTGCGCGTTGTTGACGCTGGCCACGAGCACCGGTGTGCCGCCGTCATCGCTGATGGCCACGTACATCGCCCAGCCGCGGACGCCGATCTCGCGCTCCGCAGTGGCCATCAGCCGCTTCGCCAGGTCCAGCGTGATCGTCTTCTTCGCTCCAAACCATTGCTGCCTCACACCAGGCCCCCTGACTGAGACGGACGCTGTCGCTGCGACCGGGCGACCATTGTAGCGTGGCACCAGACGCTGGTTTTTGGCGCGCAGACCGCTTAGGGTATGAACCCTGCTGGAGGCAGGCGCATCCATGCCATCGCCGCGAACCACGGTCACGACCGCACTGACGGATGATGGCCAGACCTGGCCGGTCATCGACATCACGCACCCCGCGTTCGTGCGGGAGCCAACCGACCTGGATCTCGAGGCGAGCGCGACGACATTTTTCGCCGAGGCGGAACGACGTGCGCGAATCCCGCGCTTCATCCATCGGCTCCTCCTGCGTATCGTTCTCAGGAAGTCACTGTTGGGGCCGGGCCTGCTGGCGGCGTCTGGAGGGTTCGTGACGGGCCTCAACACCTACCTCCTGAAACTGGGTCCCGACAACCTGCCCGACGGCGCGAGCGCGATCGATCGGCGAATCGCGGAGTCGTTTCCGGCCATTTCCACCCAGTTGCGATTGAAGGACATCGCACGGCTGCTTGCTGAGGACCTGGCGGCCCGTCTCGTGCCGCGGGACGGGCGGCCAGTGGTCCTCATCAACATCGCGGGCGGCCCCGCCGCCGACAGTCTCAATGCGCTCATCCTCCTGCGCCAGGCCCGGCCCGAGCTGATCGCGGACCGACGCGTGGAGGTGCGCATCCTGGATCAGGACGCACACGGCCCCTCGTTCGCGGCGCGGTGCGCAGCGGTATTGACGTGCGGCGACGGGCCGCTCGCCGGGCTCGATCTGCGCGTCACCCACGTGCTCTACGACTGGCGCCAGACGGACGGCTTGCGGAAGGCGCTGGACGAGGCGAGCGCCGCGCGGGCGCTGGTCGCGATTTCGTCCGAGGGCGGGCTCTTCGAATACGGATCCGACGCGGACATTGTCGCGAATCTTCAGGTGATCACGGAGCGCGCGTCAGGAGATACGTGTGTGGCCGGATCGGTGACACGCGGCGATGGCCCGGGTCGCGCCGCGCAGGCCGCGACGAACATACGGGTCATACCGAGGAGTCTCGAGCAATTCGGCGCGCTCGCGGCAGGGGCCGGATGGCGGATCGACCGCGCGATCACGCGGCCCTTCTCGTTCGACGTGCGCCTGCGGAGAAAAGAAGAGACCGGTCTCCTGGTCGCCGCTGGTCGCCCCTCGTCCCCTGGTCCCTCTTAACCTGCCCGCGTCCGCAGCCGCGCCAGCGTGCCTGCCCAGGACGCGGGGTGCGCGTCGACGCTCAACGCCGGTTCAATCGGCAGAATCCAGGCGGCTCCGCCCGGCCCCGTCGATATCAACATCTGTTGCACGACTGCCGCCGCCTCTTCGTGATCTTTACGCTGTGCCAGCGCGGTGGCCCTGGCCATCGCGGCGTCGCCCGGGGCACCGCGTTGGTCCAGGCGCATCACGGCCGCGTCGAAGCGGTCCTGCATCGCTGGCTCGAAGGCGGACCGCATCGCGAGTGTTTGTGCGTGAGACGGAACGCGCGCGAGCGCCTCGTCGAAGGCCCGAGTCGCATCGCCGGGCCGGCCGTGCCGCGCGTGCAGCACGCCCACGGCGTACCAGGCATTGGCGCAGCATTCGCGCGCGTACATATGACCGGAGACTTCGAACGTGAGCTCGCGCTCGAACGCCGCCACAGCCGCATCGAGATCGCCGCGCTGGTAGAGCAGCAATCCGCGGAGCCAATGCAACCCCACCGCTCCAAACGGGGCCGCGGCATCCTGGGCGTCCTGCGCGGCGCTGCCGCGCTCGATCTCGACCCACGCGGCGTCGAACGACTGGCGCGCGACGTGGACGGTCGCCATGAGCCAGTGCGCCAGCGCCAGTCCTGGCAGCAACTGGCGCGCGCGATCCGAGGCGCGCAGGCGTTCCTCCCCCCAGCTCACGAACGCGAGGCGGAGATGATGGCGCCAGCTGCCGGGTTCGAGCGACACCGCGCGACGCACCGCCGCGAGTCCTTCCGCCACGTCGCCGGCGCGGTTCAACACAAAGCCCAGCGTGGCCCACGCTTCGCCGTACTGCAGATCGATCCGGCAGGCTTCGCGCGCGTGCGTGAGGGCTCGCGCCAGCATCTCCACGGCCGGATCGTCGTCAGCGCGCGTGGCCTCGAACTGCCAGGCACACGCGTTTGCAAGGCCGATGTGCAGGGCCGCATCGTGCGGCGCCGCCTCAATCGCCCGCTCGAACGCCCGCAGCGCCACACCGGCTTCATGGCGACCGAGCCGCTCGAGAGCTGCCCGCCCTTCCATCCACGCGCGATGCGGCTCGAGCGCCGCATCGAAGCCCGCCTCGGTCGCGCGCAGAGGCTGGACGGTCCCGATGAACGTGTAACCGCGGCGTGGGACCGTGCGGACGTACGATTCGCCAGACGGTGACGGTCCGAGGACGGCGCGAACAGCCGAAATCGCCTGCTCCAGGCTATTGTCGGTGACGGCCACGTTCTGCCAGCCCGCTTCGACGAGAAGGTCTTTTGACACCACCTGACCGAATCGCGATACAAGGGCGACGAGCACCTCGAAATGCCGGGTGCCCAGGGCCTGGGCTTCCCCATCGCGCATCAACCGGCGCGAGACCAGGTTGACCTCAAACGGACCGAACGTGTAGCCGCCCGCCGACACGCAGGGATACTTACACAGGCCACCGGTTCCGGGCGACAGGCTTCCAGAGTGGCCCCGGGGCTCACGGAGGGCCGGCAGCCTGTAAAGTTCCCTGAGTGTCCCCGTCTCTCCTCTCCCCGGCGCGCCCATTTCGCGGTGACGAGTCCTCACAAGACGCCGTGGCGCTGGCCTGGCTCGTGATGGTGCGCTGGGCCGGCGTGGCCGCGGGGGCCGGCGCGATCTTCGCCGGCTGGCGCGGCCTGGGTGTGCCGACGTCGTTCGTCGGTCCCACGTTGTTCGTCGTCGCCGGGGCCGTCTCGAACATCTGGCTCGCGTACCGTTTGCGCCGGCGTCCCACGCCGCCGCTCGCCATTGGCGGCTGGCTCGTGTCCGCCGATGTCGTCGGGCTGTCCGCCCTGCTGCTCGACAGCGGCGGCATCCTGAACCCGGTCAGCATCTTCTACCTCGTCGACATCGTGCTCGCGGCGCTGGTGCTCGGACGCGTGTGGACGTGGATCGTAACGACGCTCTCGATCACGGGATATGGGGTGCTGTTCCTGATGCCATCCCAGCAGCTCCGGGCCGCGCGGCTGATGCACCCCGAGATTGCCATGCACGTCGAAGGCATGTGGCTGGCCTTCGGCGCCACCTCACTCATCGTGGCGTTGGTCGTCGCGCGTCTCGCGACGTTGATCGAGCGGCGCGACCGCGCGCTGATGACGCTGCGGGAACGTCGTAACCGGGACGCGCACATGATCAGCCTCGCCACGCTGGCCGCCGGCGCCGCGCACGAATTGAGCACGCCGCTCGGCACGATCGCCGTCGCCGCACGCGAACTGGAACGCAGTCTGGCGGACGTGCCCGGCGCCGCCGCGCGGCACGAGGACGTCCGCCTGATTCGCTCGGAAATCGATCGCTGCAAACGCGTGCTGCAGGACATGGCGGGCCGATCGGGTGAGCTTGCCGGCGAAGCGCCGACCCCACAATCGCTGTCCAGCCTCGAGACGGACCTGCTGGCGCTGCTGCCTCCCGACGATCGCGCCCGGCTCGACGTCTCACTGCCCTCCGGGGTCGAGACGCGATGGCCCGTCGGGGCCGTCTCGCGAGCCATCGTCAACATCGTGCGCAACGGCATCCAGGCATCGTCCAACGGCGATCGCGTGTCCCTCTCGGCCAGCCACGAGGGCGACCGCGTGATCTTCACCATTGCCGACCGGGGCGCCGGCATGTCCCCACACGTCCAGTCCCGTGCGGGCGAACCGTTCTTCACCACGCGCCCCGAAGGCAGCGGTATGGGTCTGGGCCTCTTCGTGACCGTCTCGACGATCGATCAGCTCGGCGGCACGATGCATCTGCGCTCCAACGAAGGCGAAGGCACTACGATTACGATCACGCTGCCTCGAGACGCCACGAGGGGTCCCGACAGCCAACCATGACCGAGTCTCCCCTGCTTCTGCTCGTTGAAGACGACGACGCGCTGCGTGGCCGGCTGGCGCGCGCGTTCGCGTCGCGCGGAATCGACGTGCGTCAGGCCGCCAACTCCCGTGAAGCTGAAACGCTCGCGCGCGAGGATCCGCCCGAACTGGTCGTGCTGGATCTACGCATGCCGGACGGCAGCGGCCTGGACCTGATCCCAACCTTGATCCAGATCGACCCCAACACCCGCATCGTCGTGCTCACCGGCTACGGCAGCGTGGCCACCGCGATCGAGGCGATCCGCCGGGGCGCCACGCACTATCTGACGAAGCCAGCCGACGCGGACGAGATTCTCGCCGCCTTCGAACGCGGTTCCGGCCCGCGCGCCGACACGCCCCAGCTGCAGCCCATGTCACTCGATCGGGTCGAGTGGGAGCACATCAATCGCGTGCTGGTGGATTGTCAGGGCAACATCTCTGAAGCCGCGCGCGTCCTTCAGATTCACCGCCGGTCGCTGCAGCGCAAGCTCGCGAAGTATCCGCCGATGCGGTAGAAGGGACCGGAGGGGGCGTGACGTCGAGACCCTCCGTTGGGCCCCGTGTATCGGCGTCAGTGGCGCGTGCCGGGCGAGAGGACGGCGGAAAGTTGCTCGACCATCCAATGCAAATCCGCGGCGGCGATGACGAGAGGCGGCGCCAGCCTGATGACGCGCTCGTGCGTCTCCTTGCACAGCACGCCATGGGCCATCAGTTGCTCGCAGTACGGACGAGCGGGTCGATCGAGCTCAATCCCCACCAGCAGCCCGCGGCCACGCACCTCGACGACCACGCCGCCGCGAAGAGACGCGAGGGCTTTCATGAGGGCGCGTCCCAGCGTGGCCGAGCGTTCCACGAGTTTCTCTTCGTCGAGCACGCGCAACGCCGCGCGCGCAACCGCGCTGGCCAGGGGGCTCCCGCCGTAGGTGCTGCCGTGGCTGCCGGGCGTGAACACGCCCATGACGTCGGCGCGGCCGACCACCGCTGAAACGGGATAGAACCCGCCCGACAGCGCCTTGCCCAGAATGTAGACGTCCGGCCGGACCTGCTCGTGATCGCACGCGAACCATGCGCCGGTTCGCCCAAGGCCCGTCTGAATTTCGTCGGCGAGGAACAGCACATCATTGGCGCGACAGAGGTCGGCGACATCACGCAGGTAGCCGTCAGGCGGCATGATGATGCCGGCTTCGCACTGGATCGGCTCGATGAGCACCGCGCAGGTTTCCTGTCGAATCGCCGCGCGCATCGCCTCGATGTCTCCGAAGGGCACCTGAACGAATCCCGGCGTGAACGGGCCGAAGTCTCGTTGGTACTCCGCGTCGGACGAGAACCCGACAATCGTCGTCGTTCGTCCGTGAAAATTGCCGCGGCACACCACGATCTCCGCCGCATCCGCCGCGATGCCCTTCTTCTCGTAACCCCATCGCCGCGCGGCTTTGATGGCGGTTTCAACCGCCTCTGCTCCGGTGTTCATCGGCAGCACGGTGTCGCTCTGGCAGCGCTCGGCCAGTTCACGACAGAGCAGGGGCAACTGGTCGTTGTGAAACGCCCGCGACGTCAACGTGACCCGGGCAGCCTGCTCTTGAAACGCCTTCAGGATGGTCGGGTGCACGTGGCCCTGGTTCAGGGCGGAATAGGCGCTGAGGCAATCCAGGTAGCGACGGCCGTTCACGTCCGTCACCCACGCACCCTGGGCGTGCGCGATCACGATCGGCAGCGGGTGGTAGTTGCGCGCGCCCCAGCTCTCCTCGATGGCGAGGAGCTGGTCGGCCGTCAGATCGCTCGTGCCGTTCATGCGTGCCCGCCTTTGTGGTCGGCGGGCCGCCCGAGACGATCGACGATGCGCGTGGCTTCTTCAACCGCGCGCGCGAGCACGGACCGGATCTTGCCGTCCTCGAGCATGAGCAGGCCGCCGATCGTGCAGCCGGCCGGTGTCGTGACATCGTCGCGGAGGGAGGCCGGGTGCCGGTCCGTTTCAAGCACCATGGTCGCAGCACCCAGCATCGTCTGCGCGACGAGCGTCAGCGCGAGACCACGGGGCAAGCCGACGCGCACGCCGGCGTCGGCGAGCGCCTCCATCACCAGGTACATGTAGGCGGGACCGCTGCCGCTGAGCGCCGTAATGGCGTTGCAGTACTGCTCTTCGACGATCTCGCAGCGTCCAACCGCGGAAAAGATGCGATGCGCCACATCCACGTGTGCGGACGAGGCATCTCGCCCCCGGCACACGACCGTCATGCCCTCACCCACGACACAGGGCGTGTTGGGCATCGCGCGGACCCACGGATTCGGCAGACCCAGCGCATGTTCGAGCTGAGTCGTCGTCACGCCCGCGAGGATTGAGATGAACAGCGTATGCGGGGCCGGCGCTGCGTCGCGCGCGGTCGCGAGCGCAGCCGTGACCTGGGCCGGCTTCACGCACAGCAACACCAGGTCGGTCTGGGGAAGGAGGTCGAAGTATTCTTCAATGACGTTGACGCCCAGATCCCGGCGCACCGTTTCGCGCGTGTCCGCGCTGCGGTCGGCGGCCCAGATCTGATCGCTTGTCAGGAGGCCCGCGGACAACAGCCCGCGCATCAGCGTCTGTCCCATCACACCGGCGCCGATCACGCCGACGAAGCGTCCAGGCGCTACCAATGCTGTCGTGTCCATCGCAGTCATAGTCGCTCTTCGGCGCCGGTCAGAACCCAATCCGGCGCATGACGAACCTCGGCAGCCGCCGAATCACGAACATCACAACCGCCCACATTGCGGGTGTGTAGATCACGGGCGTGCCGCGGTCGATCGCCTTCACGATGTCCCGCGCCACGTCGGGCGGGTCGCCCGCAAACGGCGGCGGCGTGAGGCCGGCCGTCATCCCCGTCCGCACGAACCCCGGCTTCACGCACACGACCTTGAGGCCCTGGCTTCGATACTTGTGATCGAGCCCTTCAAGATACCGCGAGAGGCCGGCTTTCGTCGCGCCGTAGAGGATCACGGGCTTGCGCCCGCGCTCGCCCGCCACTGAGCTGACGACGCACAGGGTGCCGCCCGCGCTGAGGAGCCGCTTCCTGGCGTCCTCGCAAAAGAGGACCGTGTTCGAGAAGTTCACCGTGAGGAGGCGGCGCAGTCGGTCTCGATCGGCCTCGAGCACCGCCTGCGTGGCGAAGTCGGCAGCGGTCACGACCACGACGTCGACATGGCCCAGCGCCGCTGCCGCGGCTTCAAGGGCCGGACCGAACGTGTCCGGATCGGCCAGGTCGCACGCTACGACCGCCGCGCCGCTGCTGGTTCCGGCCCGCACGGCGATATCGGCCGCGCTGCGCCGCAAGTCATCGATGTCGCGCCCGAGCAGGCACAGGCGATCGCCGCGTTCGGCCAGCTGGCGGGCCAACGCCCGTCCGATCCCTTTGCTGGCGCCGAGGATGACAATGTTCATGGTTGATCCCCGAGCAGGCGCACCGACTGCGCGCTCTTCAAGCGTGCCCGCGGATCCCATCGGCGGCGGATCGCTTCGAATTCCGGCAAGCGCGACTCCATTTTCCGATAGTGATCGGCGCGTGTGAACGCGTCCTTCGCGAGATAGACGCGGCCGCCAACCCCGACCACGAACTCGTTGAGCGTGTCGACGACGGCCTGGGTGTTGTCGCGGATCGGCATGTCCAACGCGATCGATGTCCCGCGACGTGGGAATGACAGCAGACCCTCGCCTTCGTCGCCACAGTCCTTGATGACACAGAGAAATGACGCAGCGCCCTGGCGCGTCAGCAGTTCGAGCAACCCGCGCACGGCTGCCGGCCCGGCCGTGTCCGGCAACACACATTGGTGCTGGGTGAACCCGCGCGCGCCGTAGAGCCGGTTCCATTGCCGGAGCACGTCGAGCGGATAGAAGAAGGGCTCTGGATGGAGCACCCTGGGACGCGTCCGCGTGCCCAGCACGCGATAAATTGCCGCATTGAACACGCGGACCATCGTGTGGCCCATTACCCACTCGGGGCAGGAAAACGGGACGGTGATGCGGGGCAGGTGCCGCGGCACCTGCCTTGGTGCCTCGGCCGGCGTGGCCCATCGACCCGCCATCAGCACGCCGCGGCCCATGTGTCGCCCGCGCGACAGGCAGTCGATCCAGCCCATGGTGAACGGCCACTCGGCCGCGTCGGTCTTCAGAGCCGTCAGGAACTCATCGATGTCCGAGATCCGACGCCGGATGCCGACAATCCACGGTGACGGAATCCGCTCGAGGGTGAGGTCGACTTCGAGAATATGACCCGTGAGTCCCATGCCGCCGATCGTGGCCCTGAACAGATCCGGCAACGCCTCGCGCGAGCAGGTCACCACCTCGCCGGTGCCGACGCGAATCTTCAGCGCCTGCACGTGGCCCCCGATCGATCCTTTCACGTGGTGGTTCTTGCCGTGGACGTCGGCCGCGACCATTCCGCCGAGGGTGACGAACTGCGTGCCCGGTGACACGGGGGTGAACCAGCCCCGCGGCAGGAACGTGCGATAGAGCTCGTGGAGCGAGTAGCCGGCCTCCGCGCGCAGGCATCCCGTTTCAGGATTGAACGCGAGCAGTCGGTCCGCGAGCACCGTGCCGGCCACGACGGGACTGCTCGGCGGAGGCAGCGAGGAGTCGCCATAGGAACGCGCCAACCCGCGCGTGAGGACCACGTCGCGGGTCAGTTCCTCGAGGTCCTCCGAACGCACCTCGCGCCCGCGCACGGACACACCGCCCCAGCCGGCGATCCGCGCGTCGTCGTGTCCGGGCGTTTCGATCGGGGCGCTCATACGTGCGCGGCGCGGCTGAGTCGAGCCACGTAGTGCTCCACGCCGCGTTCGAGATCGATCGGGTGACGCGCAAATCCCGCGTCGCGGAGGCGGGTCATCCGGGCCTCGGTGAAGTACTGGTATTGCGCCCGCAGATCCACGGGCGTGTCAATGAAACGGATGTCGGCTGGCCGGTCGAGTGCGGTGAACACGGCGCGGGTCAGATCCAGAAACGTTCGCGCGGTACCGCTGCCCAGGTTGAAGATGCCGCGTGACGGCGGACGATCGAGCATCGCGATAACCGTCTCGACCACGTCACCGACGAAGACGAAGTCGCGCGACTGGTGCCCGTCGGCGATTCCGTCGCGGTGGCTCCTGAACAGACTGACGAATCCCCGGCTCTGCACCTGATCGAATGCGTGCAGCACCACGCTCGCCATCCGGCCTTTGTGGCGCTCGCCGAAGCCGTACACGTTGAAGAACTTCAGGCCCGTCCACGCCCTCGGGTGGTGTCCCGCGCGCTCCTGCGCCAGCACCCACATGTCGAAATCCTGCTTCGACTGGCCGTAGGGATTCAGCGGGCGCAGCCGGGCAATCAACGCCTCGTCATCGTCATACCCCAGCGCGCCGTCGCCGTAGGTCGCCGCGCTGCTGGCGTAGATGAGTGGGATGCCGGCGCGCGTGGCGTGACTCCACAACTCCTGCGAGGCCTCGAGATTCACGCGGTTGAGATAGCTCCGGTCCATCTCTCGCGTGTCCGTGCACGCACCGAGATGCACGATCGCCGTGATCGTGACGGCCTTCAACCAGCCCCCCAGGTCGTCGACGTCGACGCGCTGGCCAAAATCGAGCCCCGCGTGTTCCGGACGGCCGTCGAACGCGGCGCGATGATCGACCGACGCGACGTCCGTACCGCGCGCCTTCAAGGCTTCGACCACGCGGGCACCAATGAACCCCGCGGCTCCGGTGACGACTACCATCCAAGGACCTTTGCAAACATCAGGGGCACGACGATCGTGGCGTCCGACTCGATGATGTACGACGGGGTATCCGCCGCCAGCTTGCCCCAGGTGATTTTCTCGTTGGGCACGGCCCCGGAATACGATCCGTAGCTCGTCGTCGAATCGGAGATCTGGCAGAAATAGCCCCAGAGGGGTACGTTCGATTGCCTCAAATCCTGGTGCAGCATCGGGACGACGCAGATCGGGAAGTCGCCGGCGATGCCGCCGCCGATCTGGAAGAAGCCAATCGACGCGCCGGCGCTCGTGCGCGTGTACCACTCGGCGAGCTCGATCATGTACTCGAGACCCGAGCGCACGGTGGACACCTGGCCGATGCGGCCATCCATGCAGCGCGCCGCGAACACGTTCCCGAGCGTGGAATCTTCCCATCCCGGCACGAAGATCGGCAGGCGGCGTTCGGCCGCCGCGAGCAGCCAGCTATGGGCGGGATCGGCCTGATAGAACGGCGTCAGACTGCCATCGAGGAGCACGTCGTAGAGAAACTCGTGCGGGAACGCACGCCGGCCGGTGTCCGACGCCGCGACCCACCGCTCGAGCACGATGTTCTCGACGCGGCGCATGGCTTCCATTTCCGGAATGCAGGTGTCGGTCACCCGGTTGAGGTGTCGCTCGAGCAACGCCTGTTCGTCGGCGGCGGTGAGGTCTCGGTAACGCGGAATGCGCACGTAGTGATCATGCGCGACCAGATTGAAGACATCCTCTTCGAGGTTCGCGCCCGTGCAGCAGATCGCATGCACCTTGTCCGCGCGGATCATCTCGGCCAGCGAAATTCCGAGCTCCGCGGTGCTCATCGCGCCGGCCAGCGTGACGAGCATCCGCCCCCCCTGGCCGACGTGGGCGCGGTAGCCGTCGGCGGCATCCTTGAGCGTCGCCGCATTGAAGTGACGATAGTGAAGATCGATGAACCGCGACACGGAACCCGACATGAATGCCGCCTCCCAGGATGAGGTCGGCTGGGTTTCCGCGAAATGCCGACCGTCGCGTCCTACGGCCCTCCGACTCGCACCGCGAGCATGCGAGAAGACGACCGCCATCGGCACGCAAGTGGCCACGGTAGTGTAGCACCCGGCCACGCGCTATCGCGCGCTGGGCAGCCTGGGATTCCGCTCCAGTCCGAACTTGTGCTGATGCCAGAGCGGGTACGGTTCGGGCAACGCGCTGACCGTGTCGAGACGGGCTACTTCGTCGACGCTCAACCGCCAGGTCGCCGCGGCGAGGTTGTCCCGTAACTGCGCCTCGTGCCGCGCGCCGAGAATCACCGTGTCCACCCCCGGCTTCGAGAGCACCCAGTTCAACGCCACCTGCGCGGCAGTCACGTTGCGCTCCGCTGCAATCGCGAGGAGCACGTCGACGATCCGATAGACGCGTTCGTAGTCGACCGTGCCGGGCGCCTCGAGCTCGTTGAGGCGGCTCACGTCGGGGCGCACGTCCCGCCGGAACTTGCCGGTGAGCAACCCCGCATGAAGCGGGCTCCACGCCATGATCCCCACGCCCTGATCCAGGCCGAGCGGCACGATCTCGTGCTCCACATCGCGGCCCAGCAGCGAGTAGTTCACCTGCTGACACACATAGCGCGCGAGGCCGAGACGGTCGGACGCCGCGAGCGCCTTCATCACGTGCCACGCCGAGTGATTCGAACAGCCGAGGTAGCGCACTTTGCCTTGCGACACGAGGTCGTCGAACGCGCGCAGGGTCTCCTCGACGGGCACGAACATGTCGGGTTCATGGCCCATGTAAAGATCGAGGTAGTCGGTCTGCAACCGCCGCAGGCTCGCCTCGCAGGCCGCGATCAGGTGTTTGCGCGAAAGGCCCGTATCGTGCGGCCCGGGACCGACCCGCATGAACGCCTTCGTCACGAGCACGAACTGATCGCGACGGCCCTTGAGCGCCTCACCCAGAATCTCCTCGGCACCGCCGGACGAGTACATGTTGGCGGTGTCGATGGTGGTGAGCCCTGCTTCCTGGCACACGTCCAGGATGTGCGACGTCTGCGTCACATCCAGATTGCCCATCTTGCCGAAGCGATCGCGGCCGCCCACCGTCATCGTGCCGAAACTCAGGACGGACACACTGAGTCCCGACGTGCCCAATCGTCGCTGTTCCATGGGGAAAGACTACTTCAGGCGTGGCGCCGCACGGGCAAACTGATTACACTCGACACCGTTCAACCGGCAGGCCGATACGCCAGGAGGCAGCATTCTGATGGGATCGCTCGTCAAGACTCGTCTCGGTCTGATGATGTTCCTTGAGTACGCGATCTGGGGCTCGTGGTACGTCACGCTGAATACGTACCTCACGAGCACGCTGCACTTCACCGGTACGCAGGCTGGCGCCGCGTTCGGCACGACGGCCGTGGCCGCGCTGGTCGCGCCTTTCTTCGTGGGCCTCGTCGCGGACCGCTTCTTCGCGACCGAGCGGGTGCTTGCCGCGCTCTACGCGGCGGGCGCGGTGTGCATGCTGAGCCTGATGCACGTCACGACGTTTGCGAGCGTCTACGTCCTGCTGCTCCTGTTCTGTCTCTGCTTCTTTCCCAGCATCGCGCTGACCAACTCGATCACGATGCAGCAGGTCGCGGATCCCGGTCGTGACTTCCCGCCGATCCGCACGATGGGCACGCTCGGCTGGATTGTCATCAACCTCATCGTCGGGGCGATGCGGATCGAGGCGGACACGACGCCGTTCCTGCTGGCGGCGGGACTCTGCGGCGTGATGTGCGTGTTCAGCCTCGTGGCGCTGCCGCACACGCCGCCGCGCGCGCGTGGGCAACGCGTCAGCGTGCGCAGCATCCTGGGCCTGGACGCGCTGGCGATGATGAAGAACCGCTCCTACCTGATCTTCGTCATCGCGTCGGTCCTCGCCTGCATCCCCCTCACGTTCTACTACACGTTTACGAACACGTATTTCAACGAAATCGGCGTAGTGAATGCGGCCGGCAAGATGACGCTGGGGCAGGCGTCCGAGGTCGTCATGCTGATGGCGATGCCGTTCTTCTTCCGTCTGCTCTCGATCCGCAACATCCTGGTGCTGGGTCTCGGCGCGTGGGTCCTGCGGTACGTGCTACTCGCCCACGGCGACGCCGGCCCCGGCATGTGGATGTTCTACCTCGCCATCGTGCTGCACGGCGTCTGCTACGACTTCTTCTTCGTCAGCGGTCAGCTGTACACCGATCAAGAGGCGCCCGCGCACATGCGCAGCACGGCCCAGGGCTTCATCACCCTGGCCACGTACGGCGCCGGCATGCTGATCGGATCGTTCCTGTCCGGCGGCGCGCTCGACTACTTCACGACGACAAACAACGGCATCGTCGTGTCGCGGAACTGGCCGGCGTTCTGGTTGACGTCGGCGGGCGCGTCGTTCGCGATTCTGCTTCTGGTGCTGTTGTTCTTCCGGACCTCGACAAAGATCGTCGCGGCGCGGGCGTGAATGTCACGGCAGCAGTTCGACACATGCCGCCAACCCTTCGCCGCCACCGATGCAGATTGCGGCGACGCCGCGACGTAGCCCGCGCTGCTTCAGCGCGCTGAGGAGCGTCACCACGATTCTCGCGCCGGACGCTCCGATGGGGTGACCGAGGGCGATCACCCCGCCCCGAACGTTCACCACGTCGTGCGAGATGCCGAGGTCGGCCATGAAGGCCATCGGCACCACGGCGAACGCCTCGTTCACCTCCCACAGGTCCACGTCCTCGATGGTCCAGCCCGCCGCCGCGAGTGCGTGGCGCGCGGCCTGGACCGGCGCCGTCGTGAACCACACCGGATCCTGCGCGTGCGCGCCGAAGGCGACGACCCGCGCGAGGGGCGAGACGCCCATCGCCTGGGCCGTGGCCGCTGTGGTGAGCACAAGCGCCGCGGCTCCGTCGTTGATCGTCGAGGCCGTCGCGGCCGTGATCGTGCCGGACACGTCGAACGCCGGACGCAGCGCCGGAATCTTGTCGTAGTTCACGCGCGACGGACCCTCGTCGCGATCGACAACCGTGGCCGTGCCCTTGGGCCCGGCAACCTCCACTGACACGATTTCGTTGGCGGACGAGCCATCCGCCTGAGCCGCGTTGGCGCGTTGAAATGACGCGATGGCATACGCCTCCTGCTGGGCCCGCGTGAACCGGTAGCGCGCCGCGCACTGCTCCGCGCACTGACCCATGTGGAGGTCGTTGTAGGGATCCCAGAGCCCGTCGGTGATGATCGAATCGACGACCTGCTGATGGCCGAGTCGATAACCATCACGCGCCTTCGGGAGCAGATACGGCGCGGCGGACATGTTTTCCATGCCGCCTGCGACAGCCAGAGTCGACGCTCCCAGCGTGAGCGCATGCGAGGCCTGGATGATGGCCTGCATCCCCGACCCACACACCTTGTGAACGGTGACTGCACGAACCGACGCGGGTAGTCCCGCATGGATGCCCGCCTGGCGGGCGGGTGCCTGTCCCAGACCGGCCTGGAGCACGTTGCCCATGGCGACGTCCGTCACCTGTTCGGCTGGCAGTCCTCCACGCTCCAGCGCCCCGCGAATCGCAGCCGCGCCCAGCCGCGGAGCCGGCACGGACGACAGCGCTCCCTGAAAGCTCCCGATCGGCGTGCGCACAGCAGCCAGAATCACGATGTCCATGGGGGGCACGGTATCTCCAGGGGGGACTTAAGGCTTGGCTTCGGGGTTCAGGCTCAGGGCTCGAGCCACGCAAGAAGATTAACCCGCATTCCCGTCAGGCGTCTCATACTCGAAGGTCTACTGTTACGGCGGACTCTTACATTAGAAGGTTGACCTCATGAAAAATACAGTCGTCGTCATCACCGGTGGCAGTGCCGGAATCGGCGCGGCGCTGGCGGAGTTGCTTGCCGCGCAGAAGGCCTCTGTCGGAATCATCGCGCGGCGCGAAGAGGCGTTGCGCGCGGTGGCCGAACGGTGCAGCGGCCACGCCCACGCGATCGTCGCGGACGTGACGCGCCGGGATGAGGTCAGGCGTGCCGTCACAGATGTGCTCGACAAGTTCGGGCACATCGACGTGTGGGTGAACAACGCCGGTCAGGGCATCTCACGGTTGCCGTCCGAGCTGACCGACGAGGACGTCGATGACATGGTGCGCATCAACATCAAGTCCGTGTTGTACGGCACGCAGGAAATCCTGCCGCATTTCAAGGCCCGCCGCCGCGGTCACGTGATTAACGTGTCGTCGATGCTCGGTCGGCTGCCGGCAGTCCCGATCCGCTCCGCATACAGTGGCGCCAAACACTACGTGAACGCCCTCACCGCGACGTTTCGCGCCGAAGTGCAGGAAACACATCCCGACATCCAGTTCTCCCTCGTGTCCCCGGGCGTCGTCCGCACCGAGTTCGGCGTACGCGCCAAGCACGGCGGCGTTGACTCGCGTCAGCTCCCGCAGTCGCAGAGCCCCGAACAGGTGGCCGCCGTGATCGCCGGCGTGATCGCCTCGCGGCAGCCCGACGTGTACACGGCCGCCGGCGCGCGGGAGCGCGTCATGGAGTACTACTCGAATGTGGGACAGAATCCGTGACTGGTTCTGAGCTTCGGGTTCGGTGCGATCAGTGTTCACCGGTTCTCCGCGAACCGGGACTCCTGAGGCATCAGCGGAAATAGCTTAAAAGCCCCTCGACCATCGCAGCCGCAAACATCGGATCGTTGATGTTCATGTCGAGCGCGTGCACCGGAATGTCCGCCCTCAGGTGCGTGCGTAACGCGTCGAAGAGCGCGTCGTCAGCCTCGGGCCAGTGAAACGGCCCGCCGGGCGCCGAGATGACCGACACGCCGCGCAATGGCAGATACACGCTGACTGGGCCGACGGAGGCGTTGAGTTTGTCGGCGATGATGCGGCCGAGCTGCGCGTTCTCGTCCGGTGTCGTTCTCATCAACGTGATGTTCGCGTTGTGTTGGTAGAAGCGCCGCCCGCGATGCCGCTCCGGCACCGTCTCTGGCGCCCAGAAGTTGACCATGTCGACGCAACCGGGGGCCACCACGGCGGGCGTGCCAGTGCGTGCGGCGGCTTCGAGCCGTGTGCTGCCAGCGGTCATCACGCCGCCAGCGAGCTCATCCGCCCACTCGGTAGTCGTGACGTCCAGCACACCGGCAATGTGGCCCGCGTCGATCAGGCTTTCCATCGTGCGACCGCCGGTGCCCGTGGCGTGAAATACGAGGACTTCGAACCCACGACTCTCGAGGGACATCCGGGCGGCCTCGACGCACGCGGTCGTGTTGCCGAACATCGTCGCCGCAATGAGCGGCTGGTCGGTCGTCTCGGGCACGACCGCGTCGGCCATAGCGCACACCGCGGCGGCCGCGCGCGTGAGCACGCCGCGGCTGATGCGATTGATCCCACTGATGTCGACAATAGCCGGCACCATGACGATATCGGCGACACCGACGAAAGCGCTGACATCGCCGCTGGCCAGGGTCGAGACCATGACCTTGGGGATACCCAATGGCAGCGCGCGCATCGCCGCCGTCGCCACGGATGTGCCCGCGCCCCCGCCGATGCCGATGATGCCGCCGATCCCTTTGTCGTCGGCCAGGCGGCGCACAATCCGTTCCGCGCCACGCGCCATCACCATCACAGCGCGACCACGATCAGCTGCGCCAACGAGTGTCGCAACTGACACGCCACCGGCTTCGGCGACCTCCGCGTTCGTCACGTCAGCGGCAAACGCTGGCGGACCGAGGACGCCCGTGTCGACGACAACCGTGCGGTGCCCACGCACGGCAACCTGGTCCCGCACGAAAGCCAACTCCGCGCCTTTCGTGTCGAGGGCACCGACGATGACGATTGGTAGATTGGATCCAAGTCGAGAGGTCATGGCGTCGAGGGAGGGGATGGTAGCGCATGGGGCGCACGGCCCGTGTCGAATTCTCCCATTGCCGAGTCACATGTTCCCGGTGATGGGTCACCTCGTGACAGGCCGATCCAGGGCGAACGCGGTAACTGACTGAGAGCCGACGTCTTACGCCGATACCGCGGTTCGTCACGGATCTTGCAATACATGAGGCGCCCAGCCCAGGAGGTGCCCAATGACGTTCGGCAAAGCGTCGTCTTTGACTCTCGGAATCGCCGCTGCGTTTGCGGTTGGAGTGTGGACGGGGCCACGCATCACGTCGACGATGGCCACATCGGCTCCTGAACCGGCGCCAGTGGTCGACACGGCGACAGTCGCTTCGGGGGCGCCGGCAAAGCCCGCCGCGGTGGCGAAAGCGGCAGTGGCTGAGAAGGTGCCCGCCGTCGAGATGTCCGCACCGGCACTCCATCGTCAATTGAAGCAGCTGATGTTCGACGGAACGGACATGACCAAGGCCGCCGACGGCTTCCGCAATTCGGAACAGTTCGCGACGGTCGCGTACGCGAGCCACAACACGGGCGTGCCGTTCGTGGTCCTGAAGAATCGCGTGCTCAATGAAGGCAAGACGCTCACTTCCGCCATTCGCGAGTCGTTGCCAACGACGAACGCGTCATTGGAAGTTGAGCGCGCGAGGGCGCAGGCGCATTCGACGCTCGTGTCGATTGGCAGCTAGTCCCGTTGAGCACCCGGTCCGGGAACTGTAACCGCAGTTCTCGGACCGCTTTCCCTGTCCGTCCGACCGCTCGTTTCCGACACTCCCCCGCCGTCTCGCAGTCCCTGAGCTGCCATGCGAAAATGGCAGCATGCCTACATCGCCTCAGATTTTCAGATCGGCCTTGGTGTCTCTCGCTCTCAGCGCGTCGGCCCTGGCCGAGCTTCCCGTTGAAGCGGCTCAGCGCGGCGGAGGGTCCGACGCCTTGCGTCAGGCCACGCAGCTCATGAGCGAGGGCAAGACGCCAGAAGCGCTGACAGCGATCCGCCGGGAGCTCGAGACAAATCCCGTCTCGATGCAGGCCGCCAACCTGTTGGACGTGCTTGGCGCGACGGCCGAGGCACGCCGGGTCTTTCAGCGGGCGATTGACGCCGCAGCGAGTCCGGCGGCGCGAGCAGGTGCGCAGCGATCCATGGCCATGTCCTACGCGTTCGACGGCGATTGCGCCAATACGACGCGGTACGAGGAACAGGTGATCGCGTACTGGGTGACCCGGGAGCAGGCAGAACCGCAGAACGCTTTCTATCAGCAGGGCGAGATGGCCAATGAGGCCGCTCGTGTGTGCATCGACGCGGGCGATGTTGACGCCGCGGAACGGCTGTATCGGCGCGGGACCGAACTGGGACTCAAGGAACCGGGCAACCTGACTCACCCGAAAAGCCTGTGGCAGTTTCGACTCGCGCATGCGCTCGCGCGCGTCGCCGCGCGCCGAGGACACGCTGCCGAGGCGCAGCAGCAGGTCGCCGCGGCGCGGCGAGCCCTCGATAGCGACCGCGAAATGGCCGGCGCGCAGGAACGTTTCTTTCCGTACCTTGTCGGCTACGTCGCGCTCTACACCAACGACCTCCGCACCGCGGAGTCTGAGCTGACCAAAGCCCTGCAGACGAGTGGCAATCAGAGCGATCCGTTCATGCACGCACTGCTCGGTATGACCTACGAGAAGCGTGGAAACGCCGCGCGGGCCCGGGAGCTCTTCCAGCGGGCATATGACCTGTCGACGGCCCATAATCCCCCAGCGGCATTCACGCGGCCGTTTGCCAGGGGCAAGCTGAACCTGCGCTGAGAAGGAGATCGCGCCATGGCGTCGCCGGTTACGAGACGTGGGTTTCTTCAAGTCACTACCGGGGCCGGCGCGATGGCGTCGATCGCACCGTCGCTCGGTGCGCTCGATCCCGGATACCTCGTGGGGCAAACGGCACCGGCTGCCGGCAACGGCTGGTTTGACCGGCCGATGCGCTGGGTGCAACTGACGCTGGTCGAAAACGATCCCGGCACGTTCGACCCGGGGTTCTGGCTCACCTACTTCAAGACGTTGAAAGCCGACGCCGCCTGCCTCAGTGCCGGCGGCATCGTCGCGTACTACCCCACCGAGGTCCCGCTCCATCACCGAAGCGCCTTCCTCGGACAGACGGATCCGTTCGGCGATCTGGTGAAGGGGTGCCGCGCGCTGGGCATGCAGGTGATCGCGCGCACCGACCCGCATGCGACGCGCGACGATACCCGCTCGGCGCATCCCGACTGGATTGCGGCCGGTCGTGACGGCCAACCGACGCGGCACTGGGCCAACCCCGAACTCTGGGTCACATGCGCGCTGGGACCGTACAACTTCGTGTTCATGGACGCCGTCCATCGCGAGATCGTCACGAAGTACAAGGTCGATGGCATCTTCGTCAATCGATGGGCCAGCCAGACCGAGTGCTACTGCGTCCATTGCCGGCAGAATTTCGCGGCGGCGACGGGGCTCGACCTCGCGAGGCTCACGCCCGCGCGGGATGACACGCGACGGGCGTTTCTCGATTGGCGCAAGGCGCGTCTCACGGAGCTGTGGAAGGCGTGGGATGCGACCATTCGCGCCGCGAATCCGGAAGCGCGCGTCATTCCCAATGGTCCGCCAGATCAGAAGACCGCTGGTGAACTCGCGCCAATTCAGTTCACGGATAACCAGGCGCGGCGCGGGTTGACGCCGCCCTGGACCAACGGTCAGCGGGCCAAGGAGTTGCGCTCGGTGATGGGGCGCCGGCCGATCGGCGGCATCTTCAGCGTGGGCTTCGAAGAGCCGTATCGATGGAAGGACTCGGTCCAGAGCGAACCCGAGGTGCGCCTGTGGGTCGCCGAGGGCACGGCGAACGGCATGCGGCCCTGGGTGACGAAGTTCTCGGGCGTCCTGTACGACCGGCGATGGCTCTCGACCGTCGAACGGATTTACGCGTGGCACGCACAGCACGAGCGCTTCCTGCGGAACGAAGCATCGCTCGCGCGCGTCGCGATGCTCTATTCCGAGCAGACCGCGGCGTACCACACCGGGGTCACCGCCGGCGATCGGCCGGGCGATCACGTGATGGGCATGTACCACGCGCTCATCGAGGGGCGCGTGCCGTTCGAGATGGTGCACGAGGCCTTCCTCACGCCCGAGCGGCTGGATGCGTTCAAGGTGCTCGTGCTGGCCGACGCCGCGGCGCTCTCGGCCGAGCAGTGTGCGGCCATTCGCGCGTTCGTGAATCGTGGCGGCAGTCTCGTCGCGACGTTCGCGTCATCACTGTTCGACGAACGCGGTTCACGCCGGGAGGACTTCGGCCTCGCCGATCTGTTCGGTGTGTCGTTCGCGGGCGGCTTCGACGGACCGATGCAGAACTCGTATCTCAGTCTCGACGCGGATCCCACGACCAAGCAACGCCATCCCATCCTGGCCGGCCTCGACGACACGCCGCGCATCATCAATGGCGTCTACCGCGTTCGCGTCACGCCCAAGGTGCCGTTTCCGTCGCCGCTCACGCTCGTTCCGACATATCCGGATCTGCCGATGGAGGACGTCTACCCGCGCATCGCCCACACGGACGAACGCGAACTCTATGTCCGCGAGATCGGCCGAGGACGAGTGGTGTATTTCCCGTGGGACATCGATCGCACGTTCTGGGATGTCCTCGCGGTGGACCATGGCCGGCTGATTCGAAATGCGATCACGTGGGCCGCCAACGAGCCTGCGCCGGTCGAGGTCCGGGGCCCGGGCATTCTGGATGTCACCATCTGGCGCCAGCGCACGTCGATGACGGTGCATCTCGTGAACCTGACGAACCCGATGATGATGAAAGGCCCTCTGCGCGAAATCATCTCCGTCGGTCCACAGCGCCTCCGGATTCGGGTCCCGGCCGGCATGCGGCCCAGAACCGTGCGGCTCCTCAGCGCCGGAACGACCGCGCCGGTCGTCGAGTCGAACGGCGCGCTCACGGTGACGGTGCCGTCAGTCGATGTTCACGAGGTCGTGGCGATCGAAGGTTGAGGGCAGAGGGGATCACTCCCCCAACAGATGTCCGAGTGGCTGCAGCGACTCGACGTGGTCGCAGATCACCTTGAGCACCATCATCATCGGGACGGCCAGCAGCATGCCCCAGATGCCCCAGATCCAGCTCCAGAACAGCAGCCCCGCGAAGATGGCGACCTGATTCATGGCCGACGCCCGACCCATGAGCATCGGTGTCAACAGTGAGCCCTCGAGCGTGGTGATCAGCAATGACACGCTCGCAACAACGGCGGTCATGCCGAAGGTGCCGAACTGCAGGAATCCGACGGTGGAGAGTCCTGCAGTGACGAGGAGCGGCCCGTAGTAGGGAATCGAGTTGAGCACGCCCGCCACGAGTCCCCACAGCGCGGCCTGATGCAATCCCAGCGCCCACAGCGCGCCCCACGTGACCAGCGCGACCCCCGTGCTCGTGATGATTTGGATCATCAAGAACCGTTCAATCCGCGTCGCGATGTCCTCGAGCACGATCACCGTGACCTTCTTCTGCGAGAGCGTCCCCACGATTTCGACGAGCTTGCGTTTGAAGAGCTGATCCGACAGCAGCATGAAGTACGTGAGGAACAGCACCATCGCGGTCTGGTTGGCCGCGGACGCCAGGCCGATGGAGCCGGTCCACAGCAGGTCGCTCGCCTGGAACCCTTTGTCCTGCACCTCCACGCGCATGACGCCGTTGGCCGGAGCGGAAGGTTTCGACGTCTCCTGCAACGCGTCGGCGGCCTCCTGCATCTTTTCGATGGCGCTTGGTTTGGCGACCGGCGACCGCCGCATGGACGTCGCCAGCTTGCGCGCGCCGGCCGGCAACTGATCGATGACCGTCAGCGCCTGACCACTGAGACCGTACGTGAGGGCACCGCATCCGACGACCACCACAACCAGCATCACCGCGGCGCCAATCGCGCGCGGCACCCGGATCCTCTGCAGCCAGTCCACGGCCGGATCCAGCGCGTAGAACAGGAGTCCCGCGAGCACGAAGGGGATCAGTACGGGCTGCATCGTCTGAAGGAGGTAGATCGCGATGGCGGTGGCCAGCAGCGTCAGAGCAATGTGTCGCACCTGAAAGCCCTGCGGCGCGCCCGGAGCCACATCCTGCTCGCTGGGTGAGCCTGAAGTCGGCCGTTCGGACATGCCTCGGCGTCAGCAAGCGCTGTGCCATGACGGCGAGGCCTCGAACCTCAGCGCCGCCGGGAAAGCCCCGACAAGCGGGCGCGCGTTCCGGCCGATTGAGCACGGCCGTGCTCAGGTTGGACGTGTGGCCTTCGGTTCGCCCGGCGCCAACCCCGGTCCGCTCTGCTCCCGCGCACCGGAACCGGAGGCCCAGTCGGCACTGGACGCTGCCGCGTCCTGGCCGCCGGATAGCGTATGGCGTCAATGCGCAAGGAGGCGGAAGCCCAGTCGCTCGAACACGCGCCTCGCGGCGGGCCCGCGAAGAAACGCCAGCACCCGTTCCGCGCCGCTGGCGGACGTCGCGGTCAGCGCGGCGGGATAGATGATCGGCGCGTGTGATGAGTCCGGAAATGGTCCGACGATGGCCACGCCCTTGTCGACAAGCGCGTCGGTCCGATACACGATGCCCAGCGGGGTCTCGCCTCGAGAGACGAGCAGGAGCGCCGCGCGGACGTTTTCGGCTGGAGCAAGTCTCTGCGCCACGGAGTCCCACACGCCCAGCTTCGTCAGCGCCTCTTGCGCGTACCTGCCGGCGGGCACGGCGGCAGGATCCGCCACGGCCAGCCGACCGGCGCCCAGCGCGGAGGCGAGGCCAAAGTTTGGCGCGATGGCAAGCGTCACCTTGCTGTCGGCCGGCGCCACCAGCACGAGGTCATTCCCCAGCAGGTTCACGAGGGTTTCAGGACGAATGAGGTTCCGCTGCGCCACATAACTCATCCAGGCGAGATCGGCGGAAATGAAGATGTCCGCTGGCGCGGCATTCTCGATCTGTTTTGCCAGGGCCGAACTCGCGGCGTAGGACGCCTTGACGGAGATGCCGGTCGCCCGCGCGATCGCCGGGGTCAGCTCGTCGACCGCCGTCTGCAACGATGCGGCGGCGAAGATGAGCACCGATGGCGCCTGCGCCGTGGCGGAAACACCCGTTGCCAGCCAGGCCGACGCAAGCGCGACGGCGATCATGCGGATCGGGCGGGACGCGGTCCCGGACATGACCACGAGCGTAGAGTCGGCCGAATCGACCGGTCAAATCGACCTGATACGGCTCGAGTCGGTTTGGTGTAGTCTCCGCGCATGGATTGGTTGAGCGCGAGGGAAGCCGCGAAACGGCTCGGGGTCGGGTACTCCACCTTCAAGCAGTGGATCTATCAGGGCAGCGTGCGGACGACGCGAACGCGTGGTGGCCATCACCGGGTATCGACGGCAGAAGTCGACCGACTCCTGGACGAATCCGGCCGCCCCACGCCACGCGTGTCCCCGCCACGCCCCACCGCAGGACCGGCCATCGTCGCCCTCAGCACGCGGAATCAGTTGAGAGGCATCATCGAGGAGGTCCGCACGGACGGCCTGCTGGCGCAGGTCCGCCTCCGCGTCGGCGACAATGTGCTGACGGCCGTGATCACGCGCGACGCGGTCACGTCCCTGCGCCTCAAGCGAGGCCGACCCGCCATCGCGCTCATCAAGTCGACGGAAGTGATGATCGGGTGCGAGCCGGAGGAGAGAGCCGTCAGGAGACGACGGCTCGAGGCGAAGGCACGGGGCTCCGGCTGACGTAGAATCGCGTGCGTGGACGAGACATTTGCTCCGCAGCCGCTGGGTCTGAGTGAAGCTGAAGCCAACGCGCGGTTCGAGGCGCTTCAGCAGCGTCTCGCCCCCCTCTGGAAGTCCATGGGGGACTTCAACCACGACCCGCAGACGATCGTGGTCGTCCCCTCGCTCAGCGTCGATTCGGGCGCGAAGGGCGTGCGGCAGCAGGCGCTTGAAGAACGCTACCTCTTTCTCCTGTTTCTGCTGCGCCAGCCGCGCGCGCGACTGATTTACGTCACGTCGCAGGCGATCCACGACGACGTGGTCGACTACTACCTCGATCTCCTGCCCGGCGTGTTTGCGGGGCATGCGCGCAAACGCCTGTTCCTCGTCACGCCCCTGGATGGATCGGCAGCGACCCTGACGGAGAAGTTGCTCGCGCGGCCGCGCGTCATCGACGAGATCAAGTCGTTGATTCTCGACCCGGCTCGCGCGCACCTGGTGCCGTACGCCACGACGGATGCCGAGAAGGAACTGGCCATCAGGCTGGGCATCCCGATGTACGGCGCCGATCCGAAGTGCTTTCATCTCGGAACCAAGAGCGGCGCGCGTAAGGTGTTCTCGGAGGAAGGCGTGTCCCACCCGCTCGGAGTCGAGGACCTGCACACCCCGGAGCAGATGGTGGACGCGATTGCCGGCATGCGGAAACAGAAGCCGGCCATCACGAAGATCGTCGCGAAGCTGAACGAGGGCGTGTCAGGCGCCGGCAACGCCAATGTCGATCTCAGCGGCGTGCCCGCTCCCGGTGACGCGGGCGAACGCGCCGCCATCCTGGATTGCGTGAAGGCGATGAAGTTCGAGTCCGCCAAGATGACGTGGAGTCGCTACGTCGAGAAACTCCAGGAGCACGGGGGCATCGTCGAAGAACTGATTGCCGGACGCGAGTTCCGGAGCCCCAGCGCCCAACTGCGGGTGACCCCACTCGGCGAGATCGAGCCGCTGTCGACCCACGACCAGATGCTCGGTGGACCCAGTGGCCAGGCCTACCTCGGCTGCAAGTTTCCCGCGAGTCCGGAGTACGCGACCACGATCATGGCGGAAGCCCTGAAGGTCGGCCGGCGACTCGCGAAGGAAGGCGTGCTCGGGCGCTTTGCGCTCGACTTCGTGACGGTGCTGAACGAGCAGGACCAGTGGGAGGTCTACGCGATCGAGATCAATCTCCGGAAGGGCGGGACCACGCACCCGTTCCTCACGCTGCAGTACCTGACGGACGGGAAGTACGACGCAGATACTGGCGTCTTCACGACGCCACTCGGCGAGACGAAATGCCTCGTCGCGAGCGACCACGTCCATTCCCCCGCGTACCGTGCCTTCACCCACCACGACCTGTTCGACATCGTCGCGCGCCACGGTCTGCACTTCGATCAATCCCGTCAGAAAGGCGTGGTTCTGCACATGATCAACGGCATCGGCGAGCAGGGCGCGCTTGGGCTCACCGCGGTCGCCAACACGCGGGAGGAAGCCGAAGCGCTCTACGACCGCACGGTGAAGGTGCTGGACGAGGAAGCGGAAGCTGCACGGGCGAGGGCTTGAGGAGGTTGGACAGCACCGCGAACCCAGAACCTTCGATCACATATCTGTTCTTACGATTTTGCTTCTGTAAACCGCGTTCGGTCGTGTCCGGCATCCGCGATAGACCCTGACACGATCGGGCACAAAACTGGCTGGCCCGGTACTTGCCTCTTGAGCGGGCCGAGCTATGACGCCTCCAACCTCTCCGCAGCCGTTTCAGCTTGGGCCCGTCGACAACGGCCCGTCCTTGCAACCTGGAAAAGACCCGTTCACGGGTCTCGACTTTCCGGCTCCGGCGCCGCCGCCGAAGCCGGCGGTTCCGCCCGATGTGATGCTGCTTGGTCCGTCCGCGGAGCCGCCGATTCACCTGGCGCCGCTCGCGGCGATGCCGCCGCCGCTGCCGCATCCTCCGCGCTTCCAGAAGCCCGAGCCGAACCCTGCGACCTACATGCCGCCTCCCCGCAAGAAGGGGCTCTCACGCGGCGTGATGCTGGGCATTGCCGGCGTCGTCATGGCCGCCGCCGCGGTGCCGTCGGTCGCGTATCTGCGATCGAAGCGCCTGGCCGCGACGCCCGTGACCGCCGCTGCGCCCGTCATTCCGGAAGGCAGCGCCTCGATCGTCTCTCGCCCCGACGGCGCGGAAGTACTGGTGGACGGCGTCTCCAAGGGTGTCACGCCGCTGAAGCTGACCTTGCCGGTCGGCACCTACACATTGGAACTGCACAACGGCGCGAGCAAGCGCACGGTGCCGCTGCAGGTCGAGGCGGGATCGACCGTACGTCAGTACGTCGACCTCGCACCGGCTGATGCAGCGGTGGGCCGCCTCGAAGTGTCGTCGGATCCCGTGGGCGCACAGGTCACCGTCGACGGCGCGCCGCGCGGTACGACGCCGCTCGTGATCACCTCAATCGAACCCGGGTCGCACCGGGTCGCCGTGGTGTCGGGTGAGAACAGCGTCAGTCGATCGGTCAACGTGTCGGCCGGCGCGACCGCCTCCGTGCTGCTCTCTGTCGCGCCGACGGGCGCCGCGGGCGGATGGGTGGCCATCAAGGCGCCGTTCGAAATGCAGGTGCTCGAGAACGGCAAGATCATCGGCACGACCGGCACGGACAGCCTGATGCTGCCGGCCGGCGCGCACGAGCTCGAGGTGCAGGCCGCAACGTTCTCATTCAGTCAAACGTTGAGCGTGAAGGTGCCCGCCGGCAAGACGGTGACGATGCCCGTGACGCTGCCCAAGAACACGCTCTCGATCAACGCGCTCCCCTGGGCCGACGTCACGCTCGACGGCCAGCCGATCGGCCAGACCCCGCTGGGCAATCTGTCGGTCACGATTGGCAATCACGAAGTTGTGTGGAGGCATCCGCAGCTGGGCGAGCGGCGTCAGACCGTCAAGGTGACGGCTGGAGCGCCGGTGCGCGCCGGGATGGATCTGACCAAATGATCACCGTAACCACCGTCGCGCTCGCTCTGACCACGATGCTCGCGCAGGGCCCGGCGGCCATCTCGGCCGCGGACGACCTGTCCGCCGTCAAAGACCTCTACGCATCCGCGTCATTCGAAGAGGCGCTCACGCGTCTTGCCGGCGCGGAAGATCGTCTGAGCAAGGAGCAGACCGAGCAGTACCGCGCGTTGTGTCTGCTGGGACTCGGACGGACCGACGAAGCGCAGTCATCGTTGGAACGCATGGTGGCCGCGAAGCCGCTGTATGCGATCCCGGAGTCGGACGTGTCGCCGCGTCTGGTCGCCATGTATCGCGAGGTGCGCAAGCGCATGCTGCCCGGCGCGGCCCGCGATCTCTATGCGAAGGCCAAGGCCGATTTCGACGCGAAGCAATACGCGTCGGCCGCGGCGCAGTTCCGCGACATGCTGGCCGTGGTCAACGACAGCGACATGGGCGACCGCGCCGCGGGTCTGGCGGACCTGAAGATGCTCGGCGAAGGGTTCTTGAAGCTCGCAGACGGTGAAGTCGTTTCGGCCGCGAGAGCCGCCCAGGCTGCGGCGGCCGCACGCGCGGCAGCCGTGACTCCAGCCGCACCCGTGGCCCCGGCGGCTCCTCTGATCTACACCGCGGAGGACAAGTCGGTCGTCCCGCCGGTGGACATCGAGCGGCGCCTCCCGATGTGGAACCCGCCGACGGTGATGGCCCGCACCACCGAATACCGCGGCATCCTTGAACTCCTCATCGACGAGCGCGGCAATGTCGAAGCCGCCAACATCCGTAAGCCGGTGGCGCCGACCTACGATCCCATTCTGCTCATGGCCGCGAAGTCCTGGAAGTTTCAGCCGGCGACCCGCAACGGCGCGCCGGTGAAGTTCCGCAAGACCATCGATATCCTGCTCGCGCCGAGGCGATAATAAAGAGACCGGGTCTAGAAGTTCAAGGCCCGGTCTCTTCTATACCTGTATCATTCCGTCTCGCATGACCGAGAAGGAGACGGCCACGCTCTGGGCCGATGCCAAGTGCACGCTGGGCGAAGGCCCTGTGTGGTGTCGACGCCGCCGTGGGCTCGTGTGGACGGACATCGAAGGCGCGACGCTTTGGATGCACACGCCCGCCACGGGCACGACGAGGACGTGGCGCTTGCCGGATCGCGCTGGGTCGCTGGCGTTGTGCGCATCCGGCCGGGTGCTGCTCGGCCTGGCGAAAGGGCTGGCGTTCGCCGATCTCGATCAACACATTGCGGGCGTGCTGCCCGTCATCGCCGTGGCGCCGGTGGAAGCGGACGAGCCGCGGACCCGCATCAACGACGGACGCACCGATCGTGCCGGCAACTTCGTCTTCGGCACGATGAACGAAGAACACGCCAGTACCGGCGCGCGCCTCGGTCACATCTATCAGTTCTCGTCGCGTCACGGGCTTCGGCGCATGAACATCGACCCGGTGGCCATCACCAACAGCATCTGCTTCAGCGTGGACGGCCGCACGATGTACTTCGCGGACTCGCTCGATCGGCGGATCATGCAAGCCGACTACGATGCCGCCACCGCGCATGTGGAGAATGTTCGTGAGTTCGCCCGTCTGTCGACGCCCGGCGGCGTGCCGGATGGCTCCATCGTCGACGCCGACGGCTGCCTGTGGAGCGCCGTCTGGGGCGAGGGTCGGCTGCAGCGCTATTCCCCGGATGGCGTGGTCGTGCGGGAGATCTTCGTCGCGGCCACGAACACCACGTGCCCGGCTTTCGGCGGCGCGGACCTGACCGACTTGTACGTCACGTCTTCCCGGCTCGAAATGGACGCCCAGGCGCTGGCGCGTCTGCCACATGCTGGCGGCGTGTTTCACATCGCGCCCGGCGTGCGCGGTCTGCCCGATGCGGTCTTTCCGGACACATGAGGCCCGCTCGGTCGGAAGAATTGGACAGGTCGATCGCATGAGGAACCGGATTTTGCGGCCGTTGTTTGCCATCGTGCTGCTCAGCACCCTGCGATCCAATCCAGCGGCGCAGGCGCCCCCGCCGCCGCAAGCACCAGCGACGGCAGACCTGTCACAGGAAGCCGCGGTGATCGTTCGCCTGGCGGTGACGACGACCTTTGACCGCCAGGGCACCGCGACGCGCGACGGTGACGTCCGCGTGCGCGTGCAGAACGCCGGCGCCCTCAAGGAAGCCGGTACCGTCGCGATCCCTTACAGCCGGGAGCTCGACACGCTCGACGTCCGCTACGTGCGTGTTCGAAAGCCCAACGGCACTGTCATCGAGACGCCGGTCTCATCTGCCATCGAGGTCCCGGCAGAAATCACGACGGCTGCGCCGATGTACTCCGACGTCTACCTTCGCAACATCAACGTTCAGGGGTTGGAGGTGGGCGACACGGTCGAGTACGCGACGCACCTGGTCGAACGGTCCATACTGCCAGGCCACTTCTGGATGTCGCACAACTGGAATGATGACGCGGTGGTGCTGGACGAGGACATCCGTGTCTCCGTGCCGGACGACGTTGCGGTCACCGTGAAGAGCCCCGAGGCGGCGCCAGTGGTGACGACGGAGGGCGGCAGGCGCACGTACGCCTGGCGTCACGCAACGCCGAAACGTCTGACACCGAAGGAACTAGCGGAAAGAGCCTATGCGGTTCGAGATCGGGCTGCGGACATCCAGATCACATCGTTCAAGGATTGGGCGGCGGTCGGCGATGCGGTGCGCGTACTCTGGCGCGGGCGCGCGGATGTGACTCCCGCCATCCAGGAGAAGGCTCGCGAGCTGACGCGGAGCGCGAAGTCGGACCGCGAGAAGCTGGCGGCGGTCTTCAACTACGTCGGTACGAAGGTGCGGTACATCGGCATCAGCCTCGGCGTGGGCCGCATCCAGCCGCACACGGCGGCCGAGGTGCTGTCGAATGGGTTCGGCGACTGCAAGGATAAGCACACGCTGCTCGTGGCCCTCCTGCAGGCGGTGGGTTTGGAGTCTCACGCGGCGCTCATCGCACCAGGAAGCCGTCTGGATGTCGACGTGCCGTCCATGGCGCAGTTCAACCACGTCATCACGTTCGTTCCGGGTGTCGACGGCGGTACCTGGATGGACGCCACGATGGAGGTCGCGCCGCCTGGGTTCCTCGCCAGCGCAGAAAGTGACCAGCAGGTGTTGCGGATTCCAGCGGCCGGCGCCGCCGCGCTGATCAAGACCCCCGCGAGCTTCGCGCGCGGCAACGAGTGGACGATTGACGTGCGAGGCAGCCTCGACGCCACGGGCACGCTCGTGGCTGCGGTCACCGAGACCTACTCCGGCGACAGCGAGATCGGGCTGCGGCAGGTGTTTCGCGCCGTGCCGCAGTCGCGATGGCCCGAGTTCGCTCCGCAGCTGCCGTTGCCCTCCCGCTTCGGCGGCAAGGCCACCGATCTGAAAGTATCGGACGCGGAAGATACTTCCGCACCGTTTCGGCTCACCTACACGTACACCGACGACAAATTCTCAGAGTTTTCGGACCAGGAGATCAGCGCCGCCCTGCCATGGATGCGCTTGCCCCAAGCACCCGACGACACCGCCCCGGCCGTGCCCCTGCCCTTCAGCGTCGCCTCCCGGTTGCGGGCCACCTCACGGATCGAGATGCCTGATGGCTTCGATGTCGCGCTCAAGCCTGGCACGATGGCGGACGTGGCGATGAGCAATGCCTTCATCGAGTACCACCTCACGAACACGCTGATGGGCCATGTCTACACCGCGGAGCGGACGGTCACGACGAAGCTCAAGGAGATCGCCGTCGACCAGTTCGGTTCCTATCGCGACTTCCTGAAGGCACTCGACGACAGCAAGCACGCGGTCACGCTGCGCGCGATCAAGCCGTGGGCGTTCGGAGACAACGCAACCATCGACTGGTACGCGGGAAGCGCCGCCACCGTATCGACGATGGGCGCCGTCGTGACGGCGTCGAATCGCAAGGACCACGAGAACGCGAAGAGTCTGATCGATGGCCTCGCGCGGGCGGAGCCTGAGAACGCATCCGTGGGCGTCCTGGCGGGATGGGTACAGATTCAAGCCGGAGACACGAACGGCGGCCTGCAGCGAATCCGGGCCCAGATGGTCCGCACGCCCAGTCTCTCTGGCTACAAGATGTTGGCCACCCGCTTGGCCAGTGCCGGACGTCGTGACGAGGCCGTCCAGGCGTGGCAGCGCGGTCTCGAGCTCTTCCCCGACGACCGTGAGTGTCCGCTGTATCTGGGCGAAGCGCTGCTGAACGTCAGCCAGTACGGCCAAGCCATTACCGTGTTTCGCACACAGTTGGAGAAACAGGCCGGCAGCCCGCGGCTGTTCTTCGACCTCGGCAAGGCGTACGCTGGCGCCGCAGACGTGCCCGCCGCCATCGCCGCGTTCAAGACCGCCGCCACCAATGACTCGTCGGCGTTCGCCTTGAACAACATCGCGTGGGAGATGGCGCTCGCGAAGGTCGGGCTGGACGATGCACGCGACTACGCGGAACGCGCGGTCGCGTCCACGGAAGCCGACGCCGCAAAGCTCACGCTCACGACGCTCGACGCGCCGGGGTTGCGTGTCATGCGCGATCTGGCCGCGCACTGGGACACCCTCTCCCTGGCTCAGTTTCGCGGGGGTGATCTCGCCGGCGCGGAGCGCACTCAGGCCGCAGCGTGGGACCTGGCGCAGCAGGGTCAATTCGCCGAGCGTCTGGCGGAGATCTACGAGGCCAGAGGCAACCGGGACGCGGCCGCGCAGTTCTACGCCCTCGCCCTGGCCGGCGATGAGCCTGATGCGAGGGCGGCCGGCCATCTTCTGTCGATCGCGCCAGACCCGCGCGCCCGCGCGGCGCTGGTGTCGACCGCGCCTGCCACCGTCGTGAGCGGTCGCACCGTCTCCGTTCCGCGCATCCCTGGGGTCACTGGCGCAGCGCAGATCTTCGTCCGCGTTGGCGCCGACGGCGTGGTCGACGATGTGCGGTTCGTGAGCGGGGACACGAGCATGCGCCCGGCGGCCGAGATGGTGCGAGCCGCAAAGATGCCGTCGCGGCTACCGGCCGGCAGCGCGGCAAAGCTGGTCCGCCGGGGGACGCTCACATGCACCGGCGACGCCCCGACCTGCAGCTTCGTGCTGATCCCGGCGTCCGCAGTGACATCGGTCAACTGAGCTGCGCCCTGGACCTTCAGGTCCAGGGCCCGGCGAGCCGCGGCTATACTGACGGTTTGACGGCAAGGAGTACCGGATCCCCATGGCTGCGCTGATTGAAGCAATTGAAGTCAAGCGAAAGATGTTCTTCGAGTACGAAGGCGCGCCGTACCACTGTCTCGACGTCGAGGTATCGAAGCCGACCGCGCGCGGTGGACAGACGCTGGTGCGCCTGAAGATGCGCAACATGCTGACGCGGGCGGTCTTCGACAGGACGTTCAAGGCCGGCGAACGATTCGGCGATCCCGATCTCGTCAAGGTGCCGGCGACCTACCAATACGCCGACAGTTCGGGTTACCACTTCCTCGATCAGGAATCGTTCGACACGCTCACGCTCGGCAGTGACCTGATCGGCGACGACCGGTTGCTACTCGCCGACGACATCGACGTGCAGGTGTACAAGTTCAATGGCAACCCCATCGGCGTCCTTTTCCCGCCGATCGTCGAAATGGTCATCACGAATACGGAGCCTGGTGTGAAAGGGGACACCGCGAGCGGCGGCGTCACGAAGGCCGCGACCGTTCAGACGGGGCTCGAGATCCGCGTGCCACTCTTCATCAAGGAAGGCGAACGCGTGAAGGTGCACACCGAAACGCGCGAGTTCGCGGGACGCGCCTGACGGCCATTCGCACTTCGCCGTTCGCGCGTCCTCAGCTCGCCCGGTCCGACCGACCGAATCTGAACGGAAACGCCACCTTCACCCGCATCACCCGCTCCCGTCGTCGCTCGGCCTCGAGATAGCGCACGCGAGCGGTGAGCAGGTGCTCGAGCGTGATCATCCCCACCAGCCGCGGGAAGTCGCCGCGTTCCACCACCGGAAATCGCGTCAACCCAGTCTCCGCCATCCGGTGTGCCACCACGCGGAGCGGCTCGTCCGGGTACGCCACGGCGGCCTTCGCTGTCGAAAAGTCGGCCAGCGTGGCGGCCTCGCCCCTCGTGACGCGGTCGGCCAGTTCGCGCAACGCGCCGCGCGTCACCACACCTTCCAGGCGCCGATCGGGGCTGACGATCGGGTAGAGCCGCTGCGGCCCGCGATCGGGATCGATACGCAGCGAGCCGACGAGCTGCTCGGCGGACGCGTTCGACGGCAGCGCCGCCACGTTGACGTGCATGACCTCGCGGGCGAAGAGGATCTCCAGTGGATCGATTGCGTACTCGCGGCTCAGGTGGTATCCGCGACGAGCGATCTTTTCGGTGAGGATCGACCGGCGCATCACGAGCACGGTCAACCCGTGTGCGACGCACACGGCGACGAGCAGCGGCAGCATCATGTTGACGTCGTGCGTGAGCTCCAGCGAAAACAGCACGCCCGTGAGCGGCGAGCGCATCGTCCCACCGAGAATCGCGCCCATGCTGACGAGGGGCCAGAAGCCTGGACCGAGGGCCGGCAGAAACCGCGCCTCGACGCCGCCGAGTGCGCCACCCATCATGAGCAGCGGCGCCAGGACGCCGCCTGACGTGCCTGACCCCAGGGAGATCGACCAGATGAGCGACTTGACGATGAGGATGCCGAGAATGGTGCCGTTCGAGACGTCGCCCTGAAGCAGGCGGCCGATCGTCTCGTAGCCCACACCAAGCGCCTGCGGAAAAAACATGCCGCCCGTGCCAATCGCCAGGCCGCCGATGGCGGGCCACCACATCCAGTGCATCGGCAGATGGCCGAAGAGGTCCTCCGCCGCGTAGACGGCCTGCGTCAGCAACACCGCCAGCAGGCCGGCGCCCAGGCCAGCGACGACGCAGCCGGAAAGGCCCATCGGGCCGATGAACGCAGGGTGCGGAGTGACCGGAAAGATCGGTCCCATGCCGATCACGTAACGGCGCACGGCCGCGGCAGTGGCGCTCGCGAGCGCCACTGGCACGAGGCTGCGCGGCTTCCACTCGAAGAGCAGCAGTTCCACGGCGAGCAGCACCGAGGCCACCGGCGCCGCGAACGTGGCCGACATGCCGGCAGCCGCACCCGCGACCAACAGCGTCTTCCGCTCGGCGCTGGTCAGGTGTAGAAACTGCGCGATGAGCGATCCGACGGCGCCTCCGGTCATGATGATCGGCCCTTCAGCGCCGAAGGGACCGCCAGAGCCGATCGAGATCGCTGAAGACAACGGCTTCAGCAAGGCGACCTTGGGCTCCACCCTGCTGCCGTTGATCAAAATCGCTTCGATGGCTTCGGGGATGCCGTGACCGCGGATGCGCTCGGAGCCGAACCGCGCCATCACACCGACGAGGAGCGCGCCGATGACGGGCACCGCGATGGCCAGAAGTCCGAGCGTGTTGTCCGCCGGTGAGACCGGAGCGGCGCTCAGGCGCTGAAAGAAGAACAGGTTCGTGAAGACGTTGATGAGGGCCAGCAGGGCCTTGGCCACGTAGGTGCTGGCGATGCCGATGAGGATCGCTATCGCGGTGATGAAAAGCAGCCGTGGCGTCGCGGTGAAATCGCCTAGTTCCTCGACCGCGTCCTTCCGCTTATCCACGGCGCGTCCTTCGCCGGCCGAGCGGCTTGGCATCCTCGAAGAACATCGGCGGAATACGATCGACGGCGGCAACCGACTCGGCGAGTTCACTGAGCGTCGCCGCCAAATCCCTGCGGCGCCGGGGCGGCAGGCGGTTGATGGCCGCAATCAGCCGCTGCTGGGCGGCGTCCGGGGCCCTGGACGCGATATCGCGCCCCTTGGCGGTGAGCGACAGCTCGAGCCGCCGCGCATCCTGAGGCGCTTTCGCGCGGCGGATCAGGCCGTCCTCGACCAGCCGCGTGACCACGGTCGACACACTGCTCTGGTGCGTGTGGGTCGCGGCGGCGAGCTCGTTCAGCGACAGCGAGGCGCGCTCGGCAAGAGTCCGCAGCACGAACGTCTGCGCGCCGCTCAACCCCACATGACGCTCGGCCGCCCGCGATGATTCGCGCAGCGCCTGGACGATGCCGCGGATCGCGTTGAGGACGTCCCGGGTTGCTTCCGGCTCCGTCCGTCCAGATATATTGGCTCCCATATGTCAGGGTCATTATGACAATGGGACAGAGGCAGAATGCAAGTGGACTCAATCCAGTGGCCTGATCAGACGCGACGACGGCTGAACAGGACGCTGCGAATCGACCCGGCGCGACGCTCCTCGATGGCGGCCGAGCGAAATCCTTCCCGCGCGATCAACGCCTCGGACGGCGGGAGTCTGTGAGCCGCAATCCCGGTCTGCCACCGGAAGAAGATGTACAGGAGGCGGGTCTGCAACCGCGCGTGCAGGCGCCGCCACCCGCGCGACGGCTCGGCAAAGTCCGCGAACAGCCACAGGCCCGACGCCGTAACCGTCGACGCCAGGGCGCGCACGATCGCCGCCGCTTCATCCGCGCGAAAGCAATCGAGGACGAACATGGTGAGCACCGCGTCGTAGCGCGCGGGCGGCAACGGCATCGTGGAGATGTCCGCGCACACAAACGTGACACGCGCCGCCGCGCCGGCCGCGTCCACCCGCCGACGCGCGATGGCGAGCATGCCGCGGCTGGCGTCGATGCTCGTGACGGCCGCATCGGGCGCAGCGCCCAACACTTCCTCCAGGCAGCGCCCGTCTCCGTCACCAACAACGAGGATGTTTCTGCACGCGCGTAGCGCGCCTAGATGCGCGAATCGCGCGCGCTCGAGTTGATGGCCGTACGCCAGATGTTCGAGGAAGCGGTAGATGCCGGCGACGCGGTCGAACCCGGTCGCCATGTCATGCGGCCCAGAACAGGGGCACGATGGGCGTCAGCAGCGCGGCGTCCGCCAGCACGCGGGCGGCGGCCCATCCGAGGCGATGTTCGATCCGATCGATCAGACCCATCAGAATGGCGCTGAAGATGCCGCAGGCGATCGGCGCTGCGAAGGCACCGGCAGGCGCCGCCATCACGGCCGCTCCTCCGACCGCGGCAAGCCAGGGTAGCCATCGGATCACGCGCGCGACCCGCGCCGATTCCAACGCGAGCGACGTCTGGCCGTGCGCCCGGTCGACCTCGCGCTCCCACGCCGAGATCAACGCACAGTTGATGAAACTGACGGTCGCGAACGCGCCGAGACCACGCACGAGCGTCGAGACGGAGAGTACCGGCCACAGGAACACCGCGACGCCGGCGGTCAGCAGCAACGCCACGACCAACTCCTTCGGCGCGCGCCACTCGTGCGTGCGGTGCAGCAGCTGATGGGACAGGAGGTACACGAGCACGGGCGCCACCAGCAGGAGCCCACGCCCGATCTCCTTCGCCTCCATCGTCATCCCGGCCATCGTCACGTCTGCGGCGAGGACGCAAAGCCAGACCGCGGCGACGACGACGCGCTGTCGTTGGTAGAAGAGATGACGCTGCGTGCGCACGACCCGCGAGTCCAGTCGCCAGCCTTCAATCCATCGGTCGGCGGCGTAGGCAAGCCATACCGATGTGGCGAGCACAGCGGCGTGCGGCCAGCGGAGGCCGGCGCCGGACGTGCGGGCCAGCAGGCCTTGCCACACCACGCACACGAGCGGCGCGTCGAGCGAGAGGATTGTGGGCCATTGCCACCAGCGTGGCCGCGCCGAGAAGGATGAATGCACCAGTAGAACCGCGCGCCAGGGTGTCCGTAGGATACCCGCGGCGGCGGCAACTGGCGATTGGCAGGATCAGAGGGGGAGCGAATCAGACGAAGATGACGAGCGCGCAGGCGGTGGCGAGCAACAGACCGGTGACAGCCTCGGCCGTGCTGGAGAAGTTCCAATCGAATCGGATGATGCGGTTCATGTCGACCTCCCTTTTCCTGTTGATGTAGACGAGGCCGGCCGGCGAAAAGTTAGCCGCATTCCGCCTCGTCACGCATTCTTCACAGATCACGACGCTCATTCCTTGCGCCGGTATACTGGGTCGTTTTGAGCCGGACCGACGACCTTCTCATCCGGCGCCGGCTGGCCAGCCAGCAGCTCGTCTCGTCACGATTCCTGGCGCCAGCCCAGCTGGTGGCGTGGATGACCGCGGTTCAGGCGCAGGATTTCGCCGGTGCGAAGTGGGGCGTCGGCATGCGCGTGCCCGGAGCGCGCGAGGCCGATATCGACGCCCTGTTCGACGCCGGCGCGATCCTCCGCACGCACGTGCTGCGGCCCACCTGGCATTTCGTCGCACCCGCTGACATCCGGTGGATGCTCATGCTGACCGGACCACGCGTGCTGGCCACCTGCGCACCGTACTGCCGCAAGCTCGAGATCGACGCGGCCGTGCTGAAGAAGAGCCGACCGGTGCTCGAGCGCGCGATGCGTGACAACGCGTTCAAGACCCGCACCGAGCTGGGACACGCGCTGGGGCGAAACGGTATCGTGGCCACCGGTGTGCGTCTTGGATTCCTGATGATGGATGCCGAGCTCAATGCCCAGGTCTGCAGCGGTCCTCGGCGCGGCAAGCAATTCACGTACGCCCTGATCGACGAACGCGCGCCACGGGCGGCGTCGCTGACACGGGACGAGGCACTCGCCGAACTTGCACGCCGGTACTTCGACAGTCACGGCCCGGCAACGTTGCGGGATTTCTCATGGTGGTCCGGCCTGCTGATGAAGGACGGTCAGCGGGGCGTGGATGCGCTCGACGGCGCGCTCATGAAGAAAGAGATAGGCGATCGCGTCTACTGGTCGCCCCGGGAGTCGCGCACCGCTGCGTCGTTCGACGAGGCCTATCTCCTGCCCAACTACGACGAGTACCTCATTGCCTACAAAGACCGTGATCCGGTCGTTCCGCCGGCCGCGGCGCGCCTCGCGTCCGGGGTTCCTGGCGGCGAGGTCTTCGCGCATCAGATTGTGCTGAGTGGCCGTCTGGCCGGCGCATGGCGCCGGACGGTCTCGTCGCGGCGCATGCTCGTGGACGGCCGGGCGTATCGACCGATCTCCGTCAGCGAACGTCGCGCGCTCACGCGGGCTGCGACACGCTACGCCGACTTTCTGCAAGTGCCGGTGGAGTGCGTCGTCGACTGAAGGGCGAGGCCGGCTCTTCGGCGCGGCGTCAGATCAGACGGACGCGGTGACGCGAAACAGCACCTTCTCCGGCATGGCGAAGCGCTCACCCCCGAACCAGTCCGGGGTGATCCGCAGACGCTGTTCAGGCTCGTGGATCCAGTCTTCTTCCCACGACGCGAAGAGTTCAACCTCGCTCTGGATCGCAACGGCCTGCCGGACGTAATCACGGAGCGCAGCGACCGAGGCCTGACTGGCAACCTCCTCAACCTGATCCTCGGCGCCGTTTACGTCCCGGAGACCGTAGTTGAATCCGCAGGAGCAGCCGGTGTGAGCCCCGAGGTAATACACGTGGGGCTTCGTAAAGCGTGAGCGCACACCATCTTCAGCCTCCGAAATCGCCTGGAGGTGGAAGCCCGGCGCGGCCTCGCTCCAGGCCACAAAGGGCAAAGGCTCGGCGGCGGCAATGAATACGGCCATGCACATCTTGAGGTGTCCTCAGTCGAAGTAGCCACTTCTTCGCACGGTGGCGGTACCACCGCCGCGCCGGTCACGAACGGAGACACCTCAGTAATCGGCAGCCGACCGGCGAAGTGATAGCCTGCCCGACAACCCACATGAAGATCTTCAAGACGGTGAATCGCGTGCCGGGCGGACTGATGGTCGTCCCCCTCTTCATCGGAATGGCGCTCAACACGTTCGCGCCGAATCTGCTGAAGATTGGCGGGTTCACGCAGGCGCTGACGGGCACGGGCTATCCGACGATCCTCGGCATGTACCTGTTCACGGTCGGCACGAAGATGACGTTCAGAGCCGCGCCACGAATGCTCGCGCGTGGCCTCGGGTTACTGGTCGCGAAGGTCGCGACTGCGACGGTCTTCGCCCTGGCTGTCGCGTGGCTGTTTGCCGGCAGCGTGCTCGGCCTGAGCACGCTTGCCGTGATGGTGGCCATGAGCGACACGAACGGCGGCATGTTTCTGGCGCTGACGGGCGTGATGGGCAGTAAGGACGACGCCGGGACGTACGTCGTTCAGAGCATCGAGACCGGGCCGTTCCTGACGATGCTGATCTTCGTGGGCGCGGGTCTGGCGGTGATTCCCTGGCTGACGATGGTCTCGGTGATCGCGCCGATCGCGGTCGGGGCGATCCTGGGCAACCTCGACGACGACATCAGGACGTTCTTCGGATCGCACGAGCCGATCATCGTACCGTTCATGGCGTTCACCCTCGGGCAGACGATCAATCTGGGCTCGATCATCACGGCTGGAATCCCGGGCATCGCGCTGGGTCTGACCGTTGTGGCAGTGACGGGACTCGTGTGCATCACCACGGACCGGCTCCTTGGCGGCTCCGGCGTCGCAGGCGCGGCCGCGTCGAGCACGGCCGGCAACTCCGCGGCGGTGCCTCAAGCCGTCGCCCTCGCTGATCCGTCGTACGCCGCCATCGCTCCGGCCGCGACGGTTCAGGTCGCCGCATCGGTGATCGTCACGGCGATCCTGACGCCACTGCTCACATCCTGGTGGTATCGCCGGGTCGAGGCATCAAAAACGCGCGACGAGCGGCCCGTGCGGCCTACTTCTTGAGGAGATTCACGTTGTGCCGATAGGCGATGGAGTGGCCGACAACCAGCGCCGCGGGTGCGACCCACCAGGTTCGGCGGACCCACGATCGTCTCGCGCTCTTCATCTTCGCCGCAAGCGTCATCACGCCAGCGTCGAAGAACTCGCCGGACGTAAAAGTGAGGGCAGGGCCGCGGCGAACGAACGGCGCGACGAGGGGGTTGGCCTCGCGACAGCCGCGGCAGGTACGGACGACGTCGAAGGTGCTCTTCGTGTCGAGGGTCATCGCCGTGTTGAGCGCGGCGGCCATCACCCAGAACTTCTTGTCCAGCACCTTGCGAGCTGGCTCTCCAGGGGACTCAATCCTGAACGGGTTGTCGTGCGCCGGGATGCCGGCGTGCTCCTGGGCCAGGCCAGCGCTCGCCGTCAACCCCACGAGCAACATCGTCGTCAGAAGTACGCGCACTGGAGGCCTCCGGCTGATTCCAGGTGGCAAGGGTGGTGCCGGAGGATGCTGTCACGATTCCGCCGATTTACAAGTGATTTCGTCGATTCACGTGTTTAACACGCCGACGTTAGGCTCCGTCAGGGAGGACTTCCTAGCGCTGGGCCATGTGCGGGCGAATCGGGCACAGACGACCCAAGCGGTGGCTTCGTCACGCCTAGAACGTCTTTCTCGCCACCCACTCCCGGTACAGGGAATCGCTCACCGTGTAGCGGGCGTCGACCTTCATGACGATGTCCTGCTTCACGAGCGCCGCCAGCGCGGATTGGACGCTCGATGCGCCGGGCAGACGATGGCGCACACGGACACCCTCCGACATCAGCTCCCGGCCGCCCTCGAGCACGAGGGCACGAAGAACCGCGCGCTGGCCCAGCGTCAGCCGTTGCCAGGATTCCTCGAAGACGGCCGACTGCTCGCCCAGCAGCCGGCTGAGCGTCTGGTGCAGGTCCTCCAGACTGACCCTGCGCCGCCGTTGCGCCCGGGCATCGTCCCACGCCTCGTGCGCGAGGCGCTGCACGTCGTAGGGCACGTTGGCGGCGAGATCGACGATGGCGTCACCGAGGCCCTCCTCGACCTTGACGCCGCTCGCCGTGAAGCGCGCGTCGATGAACTCGGCAAACACGGTGGGATCGATCTTCTCGAGGCGCATCACCGGTCCGGCCTTGTAGAACGGGCGCTTCGGCCCGAGCATCCGTTCCATCAGAGACGGTTCGGATCCGGCGAAGACGTACCCGACGGCCCGCTGATCCTGAACGGCGGAACGTAGCGCCTGCTCGACCGCGCCGCCGTCGAAGGCCTCGATGGCCTGGAACTCGTCGAGCGCGATGGCCATCCGCTGCTTGCGCGCGGTCGCGATGCGGCCGGGGAGCGCGAACACCTCCGCCGCGAGGCGCGCGACATCGCGTTGGTTGCGGACCGTGGGAAACGCCAGCGAGAACTTCGGCTCGCCGGGCGAGCGGGCCTCGAACCGCAGTTCGGGCCGGACGGCCTGCAGCAGCTCGGTCGTCCAGCGGCGCAGCCGGCCGGTTGGCGTATCGGCCGCGACGAGGGCCCGGGCGTAGGCCTCGAGGAAGGCCACGTACGAGCTGGACGCCGCCACGGTGACCTCGACCGTGATGACGCGCTCGCGCGCCAGACGTCGCATGGCGTCTCGAATCAGCGACGACTTGCCGTACCGGCGTGGTGAAATCAGGAAGATCTTCTGGCCGGCACCCAGATCGCTCGTCAGCCGGTCGCGCTCGGCCTCGCGATCCGCGAAGGCGCCGGTCATGACAATCTCGCCGTAGACGAAAGGATTCGCCGGTTCCATTACCTAATTATACGTTATCATTACGTCTTCTTAGGTAGTCGAGGCAACGCCCGCCGGCCGAGCCGCACCACGATGTCGTATTCGGAGCGCGTCACGGGTTGGACGGACAACCGGCTGCCCCTTTTGGTGACCATCATCTGTTCGAGGCCCTTCGTGGCCTTCAGCGTCTCGAGCGACACCACACCAGCAAATGTCTCGACGAAGCCGATGTCGACCGCGAACCAGGTCGGCGCGTCCTTCCTGCTGTCCGGATCGAAGTACGGGCTCCCTTTCTTGAACGCATAGGGATCCGGGTAGCCCGCGCGGACGATCTTCGCCAGGCCGGTGACGCCGGAGGGCTCCGCGTTCGACGCGTAGAACAGGACCGCGTCGCCCTCTCCCATCTCGTCACGCATGAAGTTCCGTGCCTGAAAATTTCGGACGCCTTCCCACGCCGTTCGTCCATCGCGCGCCAGTGCCTCGATGGTGTACGCGGACGGCTCACACTTCATCAGCCAATACTTCATGAGTTCGTTTGCTCCCTATCAACAGCCGGTTCTTCGGCGTGATCGCCACTGGAATCGTCTGCGTCCACACACGGTAGCCGCGCGCGCGCAGCACGACGGCTCGAACCGCGTCGACCGCCGCCGGACCGTCCATCCAGCCCGTCAGTCCTCCATCGTCTGCGACATCGAGATCGTGGCAGCAAGGGAGTACCGCCACGCGGGCGCCGGCATCGGCGGCGCGCGCGAGCACGTCATCGGTGAGGACGCCGCACGCGTGGCTGGAGACGACCACGTCGGTCGCCGTGATGACAACGTGATCGAGCCGCTGACCGGTGAAGACGACGCGGCCGTGAAGACGCGGCCATACGGCGAGGAGGGCGTCCTGAAGTCTGTGGTGCGACAGCGGCACCGCGGCGTCCACGACGACGGCGTCTGGCGAGGTGTCATCCAGGATCAGCATCAGGTGCGCGAGCAGGCCATGACCGCCGCCGACATCGACGACGCGACCGCCGCGGAACAGGCGCCGCGTTCGGCGCGCCACCTCCCACGCTTCGTACAGCTCCTTGCGCGGCAGGCATCCGGCGCGGCACACCGCGCGGGCCAATCGATCGAAGAGCCCGTCAGAGGTGAATCGGCCCAGATCGTGGTGCGTCAGCCGGCCGCGAGATCCGGGCGAGAAGGTGGCGGTCACGGTCTACGAAAGTATAGAACCGGGTCGGCACGATGGGACCAGGGCGACGGAGCGTCCGGGCGAGGGTTCGAGAGTCCGCTCAGCCCGACTTCAGCACAATTCGAAACGTCGACCCTCGGCCGACCTCGCTCTCGACTTCGGCCGTACCGCCGTGGGCAGTGACGATCGCGCGAACCAGGCTGAGACCGAGGCCGAGACTGTGCTCGTGGGTGACGTCACCGCGATACAACCGGTCCCAAATCCGTGGCAAATCCCGGGCCGGAATACCTCGTCCCGTGTCGCGCACGAAGATGTCCACGACGTGGTCGAGACGTGGCTGGGCCTCGAGCGTGATCGACCCGCCGCGCGGTGTGAACTTCAGGGCGTTGTCGACCAGGTTCGCAAGCACCTGGCGCACGCGCTGGCGATCGGCGTGCACGGTCAGCCCGGGCGCCGGATTCGCGGCGAGCGCGACGCCGCGTTCCTCGGCCGTGTCTTCGTACAGATCAATCGTGTCGCGGAAGATGTCGTCCACCGGCACGGCCGACACCGCCAATTTCATCGTCCCGGCTTCCGCCTCCGAGATGTCCATCAACGTGGTGAGCAATGCCATCACGCGATCCGCCTCTTCGACGCAGGTGGCGAGCGCCTCACGCGTGGCACGCGGATCGTCCGCGGCCGCGAGCGCGGACTCCGCCCTGGCGCGCAGCCGAGCGATGGGGGTGCGCAGGTCGTGCGCCACGTTGTCGAGCGCCTCACGCATCCCCCCGACGAGGGCTTCGATGCGCGCGAACATCGCGTTGAACACCACGCCGAGTTCGTCCACGAGATCGCCGGCGCCATCGGCGGTCACTCGCGCGTCGAGCCGGCCGGTCGTCGAGATGTGCCGGACGGTGTCGCGCAGCTCGCGCAACGGACGCAGGGCGGACCGCGTCAGCGCCACACCGCCAGCAAGGCCCGCGACGATGACGCACACCATCACCACGCCCATGAGGTCGCGGACCTGCGCCAAGAACTGCTCGCGCTCCACGGTCGTGCGGCCGACCTGCACGATGGTGCCGTCCCACAGCGGCCGCGACACCAGCTCGAGTGTCGTCGTGTCCACGTTCGACTTCACTTCACGCCAGTCGTCACCCACGAACGCGGACGACACGCGCAGGCGACCCAAATCGTAGGTGCGCCACGCGGTGGGCGGACTGAAGTAGCGGACCTCTTCCCCCCCGCCGATGAGACGCACCATCACGGTGTCCGGGCTCGCGGCCGCGCGTTCCGCGCTCACAGCCCGTTCCACCGAGTCGAGCCCCCCCTGTTCGTAGCGGACGGCGTACTCCTCGAGCTTGACGCGCAGAAGATCGTGGTCACGTCGCTCGAGGGACGTGGCAAGGAGCTGATATGCGAGCAGACCTACCGCGGCGGACGACAGCAGGAACACGGCGGCGTACCACACCGCGAGTCGGAGCCCGACTGCGTGGCCCAGACGCTGTCGCCAGTGCCTCACCATGGCCGCCCGTCAGTCGCCCGCGGGATCCGCACCAAGGACGTAGCCCATGCCACGGCGCGTGTGCAGCAGTTTCGGAGAGAAGTCACGATCGATCTTCTCACGCAGTCGATGCACGAGCACATCGACGACGTTGGTGCGCGGATCGAAGCTGTAGTTCCAGATGCGCGACTGGATCATCGTCTTGGAGACGACCTGTCCGGCGTGACGGACCAGATACTCGAGCAGCGCGAACTCGCGCGGGCGGAGGTCGATCGCCTGTCCCCCGCGTGTCACGCGTCGGGCCAGCAGATCGACCTCGAGATCGGCCACCTGCAGCCGTGTCGGCGCGGAGGACACGCTGCTCGATCGCCGCAGCAGCGCCTGCACTCGAGCAAGCAGCTCGGCAAAGGCAAATGGTTTCGTGAGGTAATCGTCGCCGCCGACCTGCAGGCCCTTCACGCGATCGTCGACCGATCGCTTCGCACTGAGGATCAGGACGGGGAATCGCAGGTTCCGATGTCGCAACGCTTCGATGAGGCCGAGGCCGTCAAGCTGCGGAAGCATCAGATCGATGACGGCCAGATCGGGCCGGTTCGCGGCAGCCAAATCGAGCCCCTGGCGGCCGTCATGCGCAATATCCACCGTGTAGCCGGCTTCCCCGAGCCCCTTGGCCACGAAGTCGGCCAGCGTCGGGTCATCCTCGACGACGAGAATACGCATAACGTGCGAGGGCATTGTACTAACACCCTGAGCCCCGGACCTGAAGGTCCGGGGCTCGACCGACACTCCTCAGCCCAACGGCACGAAGAAGCTATGGTCCGCGCGCTGCACGAGCGCGAGGGCCGGACGATCGCGTTTGGCCGTGAGGGCGTCGCGCACGTCGCCCGCCGTCTTCATCGCGTGACCGTCAATCTGTTTGAACACGTCCCCCGCCTGGATGCCGGCACGCGCCGCCGATCCGGATGAATCGACCTCCGTGACCACCACGCCTTCAGCAGTCCGCGGGAGGCGGAACTGCTGTGTGAGGTTCGGCGTCAGCGCGGACAACGTCATGCCCAGCTCATCCTTCGTCGTCGCATCGTTCCTCGTTGACTTCTCGGCATCGGGCAGTTCGCCGAGGGTCACGGAGACCTGACGCCTGGCGCCCTGGTTGAACACGGTGAGATTGACCGCCGTGCCCGGCGCCAGCGCGCTGACCCGGTTGCGCAGCTGATTCGAGTCCTCGATTGCCGACCCGTTCAGCTCGAGGATCACGTCACCCGCCTTGAGTCCGGACTTGGCCGCCGGTCCACTCGGCTCGACGGAGTTCACCAGCGCGCCGGACACAGTGCTCAAGCCGAGGCTCTTTGCGAGATCTGACGTCATGGGCTGAATCGTCACGCCGATGACCGAGCGGCGCACCTTGCCGCTCGTCGCGAGCTGGTTCGCCACGTTGCGCGCCATGTTGGACGGAATCGCGAACCCGATGCCGATGCTGCCGCCATTGTTGTTCGAGAGGATCTGCGAGTTGATTCCGACCAACTCGCCGGCGGCAGTGATGAGCGCGCCGCCGGAGTTGCCCTGATTGATCGGCGCGTCGGTCTGGAGGAAGTCTTCATAGCTTCCGCCGCTCATGTCCGTTGTCCTGCCCTTGGCGCTGACGATGCCCATCGTCACGGTCTGACCGACGCCAAGAGGGTTGCCGATGGCGAGCACGACGTCTCCGACCCGGACACGGTCCGAGTCACCGAGCGGCAACGTCGGGAGGTTCGTCGCGTCGATGTGCACGACTGCGAGGTCGGTTGCCGGGTCCGTGCCGAGCACCTTTGCGGTGAACTCGCGTCCGTCGTTGAGGGAGACGGTCACGTGATCGGCGCCGCCGACGACGTGATTGTTGGTGAGGATGTTGCCATCCTCGCTGACGATGACCCCGGAACCGAGCCCTCGCTCGACCGGCGCCTGGCCGCCACGCGGCATGCGGCCCTGGCCGAAGAACCGCTGGAAGAAGGGATCGTCATCGAACGCGCTGGGCGTGACTTCCGCCTTGCGTTCGATCCGCACGGTGACGACGGCCGGGGTCGCCTTGCTGACCACGTCGGCGTAGGAGGTCGTGGTGGCCGGCGCGACGGCGGGCGGGGCGAGCGCCGGTGCGAGGGGAGAAGTGGCGGTCATGTGGGGCACCGCACCCGCAATGACCAGGGCGGAGGCCACGATGGCGACCACCCCGACTGGACGCCACATGCGGCGTCCAAATGTATGCAACATCGTCTTCATGAACACTCCTGGGTTGATGGGAACAGCACGTCTGTGAGGTATGACGTTGCAGAACGTTGCTGCCGTCTTACCGGAACATGACAAGTGTGAAAGGATCGTGGGATGGACCAATCGGAGCGACCGGGCAGGGTGGAGCAGATATCGGCCGTGGAACTCAAAGCCTGGATGGACAAGGGGGATCCCCTGACGCTGATTGACGTCAGAACGCCCGGGGAACGGGATATGGCGAAGATTGAAGGGGCCCGCCTCCTCGATCAGCCCCTCCACGACCATTTGCTGACGTTGGATCGGCAGACGCCGCTGGTGTTCCAATGCCACCACGGCATGCGGAGCCAGTCGGCCGCGCAGTATTTCCTCAAGCTCGGATTCCACCAGGTCTACAACCTGGTTGGCGGCATCGAAGCGTGGTCACAGGACGTCGACCCGACGGTGCCGAAGTACTAGGTGTCGATCTGGCCCGTCCTCATTCGTCGCTGATGTAAGGAGCAGAGATGCAACTCACAGCCTATTTGAACTTCCCCGGTCAGTGCCGCGAGGCGTTCACGACCTACGAGCGGATCCTTGGCGGCAAGATTACCTTCATCCAGACGCATGGCGAATCGCCCATGAAGGATTCGGTGCCAGCCGACTGGCAGGACAAGGTCATGCACGCCACACTGCAGGTCGACGGCTCGACCTTGATGGGCTCCGACGCGCCCCCTGAGCACTATCAAAAGCCCCAGGGGTTCTATGTGTCCATCGGCATGAAATCGCATGACGAGGGCGCCAGAATCTTCCGGGAATTGTCCGAAGGCGGCCGTGTCAATCTGCCCTTCGACAAGACGTTCTGGTCGCCGGGCTTCGGCATGCTCGTCGATCGCTTCGGCATATTCTGGATGGTCAACTGCGACGCGTGAACCTCATGAAATACGTCTGTCTCGTGTACCTCGAAGAAGAGAAGCTGCGGGACGTGCCGGACCGCGAGTGTCAGGACTGCGGTGACGACATGCGCGCGAAGCACCGTCTGGTCGCCGCCGAGGCGCTGCAACCGGCGGGCACCGCCAAGACCCTGCGGATCCGCGGCGGGCGCACGTCGATCACCGACGGGCCGTTCGCGGAGACGAAGGAGATGCTCGCAGGCTTCTACCTGATCGATGCGAAGGACGAAGCGGAAGCGCTCGAGATCGCGTCGAAGATTCCACCTGCGCGCATTGGCAGCGTGGAGGTACGGCCCGTGCGGACGTTGGAGCCGTGATCGGGAGGAAGCTGAGGCGCGTGTTCATCGAGACTACCTCAGCAGATTCACCAGATTCCGATAGCTCGTGGTGATGGCGACGAGCGACCCGCCCGGCCAGTTCGCCGCACCATCCTGTTCGACGAAGAAATACTCGAGGCCCGACGTTTTCCACTGCGCGAAGATGGGCTTGTAGTCGATCTCGCCGGCGCCGATCGGCACCGGACCACCGGTAACGGCGGGAGCACTGCCGCGGCCGGGGCCACCAGCTGGCGGCGCGCCTGCAGCGGCCGAGGGCGCACCGGAGCCGGGCGCCGCAATCGGCGCTGGTGCTGGGGCAGGGGCCGGAGCCGTCGCGGGTGCCGTGAGCGTTTTGAACCGCTGCTGCTGGGCCTGCTGCGCGGATTGCAACGCGAGAATGTCCTTCACGTGCCACATCTTCACGCGACCGGGATAGCGTGAGAACCACGCGAGGGGATCCTCGCCCGCGACCGTCGCCCATCCCAGATCGATCTCGAACGTGACGAGACTCGGGTCCGTGCCGGCAATGAAGATGTCCATCCCCTTCTTGCCGCCGCCCATGTCGGCGAACTCATCGCGGTGACTGTGAAAGGCGAGGCCAATCTTCTTCGCCTTCAGCTTCGTCGCCATCGCGTTGAAGTCGTCCGCGATCTTCTTCCATCCGTCGGCAGTCGTCGGCATCTCGTTGCCGAGCGAGGGAATGGTGATGTACTGATGGCCGACGACCTCGGCGATACGGACCTGTGTATCGAAGTCGCTCTTCATCGACGCCCACGAGATGTGGGAGCTCGGTGAGGTCAGCTTCAGACGATCGAGGGTCGCGCGAATCTGCTCTGGTGTGCGGCCGCCATATCCGGCGAACTCCACGAACCTGTAGCCCACCTTCGCAACGCTCTCCAGCGCCTGGTCGATGTTGGCACTGACGAGGTCACCAATGGTGTAGAGCTGGAGACCAATCCGTGCGACCGAGGGTTGCACCGGCGCCGCCGCTTCGACCATCTCGTTCCATACCGGCGCCGATCCAGCTGCCGCCACCACACCTGCTGCTACTGCTGCGGCTTGCCCGAGGAAGCCGCGCCGGTCTACGTTCGTCTTCATGATCCTGTCTCCGGGGACGAGGTGCTCGTCCGGTTGCTGAAGACCAATAGGCTACGCCGGACACGTCCAGGGCGACAAGCCAACAGCCACGAGGGCGACGCGTCAGCGCGAGCGGGTGGACAGCGCGCCATGTACCAGAGCCAGCGCCGCCACACACGCCGTGTCCGTTCTCAGAGTCCGGAGCCCCATGGCAGCCGGCACAAAGCCGTGCGACGCCAGGAGGTCCAGTTCGAACGCGTTCCATCCGCCTTCAGGACCGACGGCGAGCAGCACACGCTGCGGCGAGTGATCGTGGATGACATCCGGGATGGACTCCGCCACGCCGGGATGGGCCACCAGTCGAAGAGCATTGGGTACCAAACCCAGCAGCGCATCTTCGATCAGTGGGCGGAACTGACGGTGCACCGTCACGAGCGGGAGACGCGTGTCCCGAGCCTGCTGCAGCCCTTCGACGAGCAGCGGCCGATACGCCGCCGGTGAAAGCCAGTGCGTGTCGAAGTAGTTGCGTTCGACCCTGGCCGCGTTCGTGAGGACGATGCGCCCGACGCCCATCGCTGCAAGTTGCGCCCAGAGGCGCCGCAGGACCTTCGGCCGCGGCACGGCCAGCAGCAGATCCACCGCCGGCCTTTCCGGCACGCCATCGTCGAACGCGCATGCCAGATCGACGGCATCGTCGGCGACCGCCATCACTGTTCCCACCCCCAGCGGGCCATCGATGATGCCGACCCGTATCGCCTGCCCAGGCGCCGCGTGCAGCACGTCACGCACGTGACGGGCCCGATCGCCGGTGAGATGCACACGACCTGACACGTCGACTTCGTCGCGGGCGCAGAGAATGAGGTTCATCTCACGCGCTGGCGCTGAGGCGGAACTGCGTGCCCCAGGGATCCACAACGCGCCATCCTGCGCCAGTGTCCTCGGACGATGCACCGGTCGCCTGCAGACTGCGAGCTGCGGCCTCGGCGGCGTCCGCATCCGGCACGATCAGCTCCCACTCGAGCAAGCGCGCCTGATCGTCGCGCGCGGCCGGACCGCGCGACCAGGTGTTGACGCCAAGGTGATGGTGGTAGCCGCCCGCCGCGAGGAACAGCGCTCCAGGATAGCTCCACACCATCTTCTCGAGCCCCAACCCCTCGTGATAAAACGCTTCGGCTGTGGCGATGTCACCGACGTGCAGATGCATGTGTCCCATCGTCGTGCCGTCTGGCATGCCGGTCCATGACTCGCGGCCGCCGGCCGCCATCACTGACGGCGCGTCGAGCGGATCGGTGGCCATCACGAGTTCGCGGTTTTCGTGGCGCCACGACTCGCGCGGGCGATCGGCGTAGACCTCGATGCCCAGTCCATCTGGATCCGTGAGGTAGAGCGCCTCGCTCACGAGGTGGTCGGCCATGCCCAGACGACCCGTGTTGACCCGGCTCAGGTGGGTCAGAAAGCGGCCGAGATGCATACGATCAGGCAGGAGGATCGCGAAGTGATAGAGGCCGAACGCACCCTGCTGCGGCACCGGGTGGATGCCGGCCTTCGCGTGCAGGCGCACGAGCGCGCGGCCGCCGTGCGATCCCAGGACCGCCGAACGACCATCCCGTTCGATCACGCGCAGACCCAGGATGTGCTCGTAGTAGTCCAATGATCGGCTCAAGTCGGCCACCTGAAGCTGCACGGCGCCGACGTACGTCGCGTCGGGCAGCGTGAAGCCTGAGGGCCGGACTCCGTAGGGCCTCGGAGACGACGGACGCAAACTCGCGGCAGACATCAACACACATTACCGCTACTTGCCCGCGATATCATGGCGCCATCCGTGACGACGAACGCACCGGGCGGGGCCGTTCCACACGCCGCGATACCGGACCCCGCCAACTTCGAATTCGCCGCGCTGTCGGAAGCCCGCAACTACCGCCGGGCCCTCATTCGCGAATTTCAGCCGGAACTGCGGGGGCGCGTCGTCGAAATCGGCGCCGGCATCGGGCAGTTCAGCGTTGATCTCGCCGACACCGCCGGGGTGGCGAGCGTCACGTCCGTCGAGCCGGATCCGGTGTTCTGCGGGCAGTTTCGTGCCGCTCGGCCGCTGCACGACATCGTCCAGGGCGAAGCACGAGATCTGCTGAATGCGGGGGTCTGGCACACAGCCGTCTGCGTCAATGTGCTCGAACATATCGAAGACGACGCCCAGGAACTGCGCGTCATCCGGCAACTCCTGGAGCCAGGCACCGGGCATCTCTGCCTGTTCGTGCCGGCGCGCCCGGAACTCTACGCGCCTATCGACAAAGACTTCGGCCATTTCCGGCGCTACCGGCGGGCGGAACTTCGGCAGAAGCTGTCGGCCGCCGGGTTCTCCATCGTCCGCCTGCACTACTTCAATTGGGCCGGCTACTTCGCGTGGCTCCTGACGTTTCGCATCCTGAAGGATCGGCACTTCGACGCGGCGCGCGTCCGGTTCTTTGACCGCGTGGTGTTCCCATTCGTGCATTCCACCGAACGTCATCTGTTCCGGCCGCCCTTCGGTCAGAGTCTGCTTGCCGTGGCCCGAGCGAATGGCTCGACGGCCGGGCAGCAGCGCTGAGCGGCTGCCGCCCGGCACCCCGAGTCGTCCTCACGCCTCGACGCTTCGAATCACCCAGAAGTCGTCACACAGGTTCGTGTCGAGCACGTAGTCGTACGGCATCGTGAAGTAGCCGCGCATGCCCCACGCGGGTCCCCACGAATTGCGCACGATGAACCACGCCCTCGCGTCGTCATAGCCCACCGCGAGCACGGCATGGCCGCCGATGGGCGCTTCAGACGGCGATGGCAGAGGCACCCGGCCTGTTTTCACGACGACCGGGTCTTCGAAGCTCTCGTACACGGTGAAACCGAACACAAAGGGGAATCCGCTGGCCAGACAGCCGCGAAGCTGATCCACGCGAGGGCGCAGGCGTTGGTAGAGCAGGGCCTGATGGGCCGCGGCGTCGGTAAACGCCTTTACCGGCGGCTTCGTGCGGAACTTCGCGATGACGTAGGGCCACGTCGACTCATGGGGCGCGCCGACCTGCGCCACACTCTTGATGCCGTCGCGAATCATCGCACCGGCATCCTCATCGAGGCTGCCCTCCATCGCGCGCTCGTTGTAGTAGATGAACAGCCGCGACGGCACGAAGACGTCCGGGGCGCCCTGCTTCATCTGATCGAACTCCAGCGCTGCCGCAATGGCGTTCGCCGTGCAACTCCCAAGCGCGCCCTGGTCGTAGACCGGAGGGCACGCCGGACGCAGATCGGCCGACGACGGCAACGTGGCCAGGATGTGAGGTGGAGCGGCGTAGATGAAATCGCGCTGGTCGGGCAGATCGGGGATCCATCCGAAGCGGCGAACGGAGCGCAGGGAAAGACGACGAGTGGTGTGATGCGTGTGCTGCGGCGTTGCAAGGGTCATGGGGCCTCCTGTCGGGTGAACGAACAGGAGTCCAATTCTGCCCACGGAGTCCGCCGAAGTCCTTTGCCCAGAGCTGAAAAGTGCTGAAACCTGGCCCTGACCCTTCAGCCGGGCATGGCCGCAGCGACTTCGCCCCTAGTGCACCGTCGTTGGCGACGCCGTGCAGAAGATCAGGTCGAGGACGTCAACGTCCGCGTTGATGAATGTGAAGTGCTGCTGGACGGCGCCGGGCTCGAGGTCGAGCGCGCGAACCTGCACGGTGATCGACAACGCCTTGGACACGATGAAGGTGGCGTACAGGTCCTGCCCGGCAGGCTCGACGTGGTCCGCGATGGAGAACGATCGCTGATCGAGGTGGATCAGCCGTCTCAGTTCGGTCTCGTCGCGGAATCGCACCAGGAGCCCGTCTAACCACTGCTGCAGATCGACATCGGGACCGGACACCTCCACCCAGGATTGCGGTGTTGACATCATTCCTCCTGACTGGGGTGGACTCACCCCTTGCAACGGCGATGCCGTGAAGGTCGGAGCGATGGTCGGTGCGCAACTCGGGGAATCCACCGGGAAGGCAGCGAGGTCGGTAGGATTCTTGTTATCGATCCGTCAGAACAGTAACCGGCTCAGCCTGTTACCTGGCGTGCCCTACCCCCTCGCCTGACACGTTGGGCACCAGTACGTACGACGTCCCTCCGTCTCGCTCTCCGATCGAATCGCCGTTCCGCACTTGAAACAGGACTGTCCCGCCCTGCCGTACACCCACAGCTTCTCGCGAGGGTCGAGTCGGCCGGTCGTCACACGGCCATGCCCCGAGGCACCGGCGATCGCCTTCTCGGCCACGTTGAGCTGGAGGAGTTCGCGCCCCCGCGCAAGCAGCCGGTCGAGCGTTTCGTCCGACACGTCGCTGACAGGCGTGAATGGATACAGACCGACCAGGAACAGCAGTTCGGACTTGTACACGTTGCCCAGTCCGGCGACGGCACGTTGCGCGAGAAGCGCCTCGGCGATGTGCTTCGCGCCCGATGCCCGAATCCGCTCGCGCGCCTCGACGAGGTTCGCCTCTGGGGACAGGAGATCGGGTCCGAGGGCCGAGAGCCGGGAATGGTGCGCCAGCTCATCCGGTGACATCAGCTCCGCATCGGTGACGCTGAACGCAATGGCCACCCACTCGCTGGTCGCAAGGACGATGCGCGCCTCGCGAACCCGTGCGCGCCACCGTTCGCCCGGGCGGTAGATGTGCCAGCTGCCGTGCATCCGCATGTGGCTGCGCAACACGAGCGCGCCGGACAGTTCGATCAGCAGGTGCTTCCCGCGGGAAGACACACGCTCGACGATGCGCCCGACAATCGGTTCGCGCCGGTCGACGACCGCCAGACCAGCCAGTTGCGTGTCGAACTTCGTGACCACTCGACCTGCCAGCGCCCGCTCCAAGGTTCGGGCCGTTCGAAAGATCGTGTCGCCTTCAGGCATCGTCGTGCTCGTCGTCGGCGGGTTCTTCGACAGCCGTGAGCGCGCTCTTTGGAAGATGGAGACCGGCGCCGGCGCGCACGAATCCGGCTTCCTCGAGAAACGGCGCGAAGGGATGGTCGAGGGCAGGCGCATTGCTGATCGTCGCGATGAACATCGGTCGTGGACGGCGCGTGCCATCGCCACGCGCGTGCGCCATGAGCCCGCGGGCAGCGGCTCGAGCCGTTCGCGAGCGGAACGGTTCATCCTGCGGCAGGACCACGGTGATCTCCCGGTAACCGCGGGCGATGTAGATGCTCATCGCGCCGTCGACCAACACGACGGTCGCGCCGACGACCCGCGTGAGGTCGGGCGCGGGCCACGAGAGAGACGTGCCGTAGGGGTTGGCCGGATCGGCTGCCGCTGCGACGGCGATCTGCGGATCCGAGTCGGGATCACGCATCGACCGCAGGAGATCGAGCGCACCGGGCAGCGCGAACTGCGTCGCGCCGAGGCCGCTCACGAAATAGCCTCGTCGCACGCGGCCGGCGTCATCCATCGCCTTGAGCGCAGGGTAGATCGCACTGAACCCCCCGGTGATGCCTTCGGCGGCCAGCGCCTCCCGCGTGAGCACGCCGTGGCGAGTCAGGAGTTGGCGCGCCGTGGCGGCTATGCGCTCAGTCTGCGACACAGCGCCGCTGCGGCTGCGCACGAGCGTCCAGCGGCCTTCGGCCGCGCGCGGCACGAGACGCCGCGATCGGAAGCGCGCCGAGGGGTCGGGCCGACGGCGGCGCTTGTCGCCGGCGGCCGTGAAGGCACGCAACGCAAAGAAGGCATCACTCGCGACCACGCCGCGCCAGACGAGGGACCACAACGCGTCGACGGTTTCACCGGGGTAGCCGCCCCCGGCGGCCTCGTGCAGGGGCCCGAAGAACGACGCGCCCTGCTTCGCGAGCCACTCGAGCACCGCGGCCTCGCGATCGGACGGCGATTCCGTCGACGGCAGGGGAAGGAGGGCTGGCATCTGATCGGCCAGATAGAGGGCGAGGCGGCCGTCGCGCTGCCCCAATGGCTGCACGCCGACCCAGCGAACCTCGCCCGCGGCCGCCAGCGTGTCGAGCCACTCCGCTGAATAGCCCTCGAGACGAGCCGGCAGGATGTCCTGCTCGAGGATCGATGCCGGCAGGGCCGCGCCTTGCAGTTGTTCGATCACGTCGAGCAGCGCGTCGGGCCCGCGGCGGCGCGAACCAATGCCCTGCCAGGTGACCGCCAGGCGACCGAGTGCCGCGGGTTCGACCGCCTCGACCTCGCGTCGCAAACGGGCGAGCGATCGGCGGCGCAACTGTCGCAGGACGTTCGCGTCCACCCACTCGCGGTGCGAGCCGCCTGGGCGGAATTCGCCCTCGATGACGCGGCCACGGGCGACGAGCGTGACGAGCGCCGAGCGCACGAGTGTCTCGTGAAGGCCGAGCCGGCGCACAACGTCTCCCGCCGTGAACGGCGCGTGCGTGCGCGCAAACCGCGAGACCAAATCGCCGACGGGATCGGCCACAGGCGCGAGCAGGGCCGCCGGAACGCCGGTCGGCAGGGGCGCGCCCAGCGCATCGCGATAGCGAGCGGCATCCTCCACCGCGACGTATCGCGACTCCCCGGCCACAGGGACGACCAGAATCCGGCGGGCGCGTCGCAACTCCTCCAGAAACGCCTGGGCCTGACCGGATTCAGCGCGCGCCTCGACTTCCTCGGGGGTCAGATCGCCGACCTCGAGCAGGAGGTCGTGAACGGCATCGGCCGATCGCGCGCGGTGCGTGTCGTCCAGATGCTGGAGCTGAGATTCGACGGCGGCCATCTCTCCGGCATCGAGCAGATCCCGGAGCTCCGCGTCGCCGATGAGCTCGCGGAGCTGGGTCTGGTTGACCGACAACGCCTGCGCGCGGCGTTCCGCCAGGGGCGCATCGCCGTCGTACAGGAAGTTCGCGACGTACCCGAACAGCAACGAGGCTGCAAACGGAGACGGAGACGGGGGATCGATGACCTTCAGCTGGATCTCGCGCTTGCGCAGCTGCAGCAGCGTGTCGACCAGCGCGGGCAGATCGAAGATGTCACGCAGGCATTCCCGATACGTTTCGAGCAGCACCGGAAAGGATCCGAAGCGCGCCGCCACCGCGAGCAGGTCGCCCGCTTTCTTGCGCTGCTGCCACAAGGGCGCGCGCGATCCAGCGCGTCGCTTCGGCAGCAGCAGGGACCGGCCGGCATTCTCGCGGAAACGCGCCGCGAAGAGCGCGGTCGAGCCCAGCTGCCGGAGCACGAGGGCCTCGACCTCCTCGGGATCCGGAATCAGCAGGGCCGGATCCGGCGGCGTGTCCACGTCCGGAAATCGCACAACGAACCCATCGTCCGCCCACAGGGTTTCGACGTCGACACCGAGCTCCCGTTGAATCTTCGCGGCGACCGCCATGCACCACGGCGCGTGGATGCGTCCCCCGCGGGGCGTCAGCACGCAGACGCGCCAGTCACCGAGTTCGTCACGGACGCGCTCGATGACCACGGTGTGGGCGTCCGGCACGGCGCCCGTGACTGCCTGGTCGCGAATGTACTGCACGAGATTCTCGGCGGCCCCGGGGTCGAGATCGTGCTCGCGCGTCAGGTGTGAGATCGCCGCGGCATGCGGCCACTGGGCGATCCGCTTCGTCAGGTTGCCGATCTCGAGGCCCAGTTCGAGCGGACGGCCGACGCGGTCACCTTTCCAGAAGGGCATTTTACCGGGCTGGCCTGGCGCAGGGGTGACGAACACCCGATCGTGGGTAATGTCTTCGATGCGCCAGCTCGACGCGCCAAGGACGAAGACCTCGCCCGGTCGGGATTCGAAGACCATTTCTTCGTCGAGCTCTCCGACCCGAACGTTGTGCCGGCCGCTACCGACGAGGAACACCCCGTAGAGCCCACGGTCGGGAATCGTGCCGGCGTTGGCGATGGCGAGTCGCTTCGCGCCACCGCGCGTGGTCAGCGAGCCCGTCACGCGGTTCCACGTGACGCGCGGCCGAAGCTCCGCGAATTCGTCGGACGGGTAGCGGCCGGAGAGCATGTCGAGCACGCCGTCGAACGCGCTGCGACTCAGGGCCTCGAACGGCGCCGCACGACGGACCATGTCGAAGAGATCCGAGTCCTGCATGTCGTCGGTGGCCACGATGGCGACAACCTGCTGAGCGAGCACATCCAGCGGATTGCGCGGGTAGCGCGTCGCCTCGACCCGTCCCTCGTGCATCAGCTTCGCGACCGCGGCACACGCGAGCAAGTCGCCGCGAAACTTCGGAACGATGACGCCTTCGCTCACCGCATCCACGCGGTGGCCCGCGCGTCCGATGCGCTGCAGGCCGCTGGCCACCGATGACGGCGCCTCGATCTGCACGACGAGGTCGATGGCGCCCATGTCGATGCCCAGCTCGAGCGACGACGTGGCGATCAAGGCAGGGAGATTGCCCGTCTTCAGTCGATCTTCAATCTCAACGCGCTGTTCGCGCGCAAGCGATCCGTGATGCGAGCGCGCGAGTACCTCGCCTGCGAGTTCGTTGATGGCCGCGGCGAGCCGCTCCGCGAGCCGGCGGCTGTTGACGAAAATCAACGTCGACCGGTGGGCGCGAATCAACTCCACGAGACGGGGGTGAATGGCCGTCCAGATCGACGCGCGCCCGGATGCTGAAGCCGGTCCGCTCTTCAGCTCCGGCTCTCCCAGCCGTGACATGTCTTCGACGGGGACTTCGACTCTCAACTTGATCGCCCGACGGACGCCGGCATCGATGATCGTGACGGGGCGAAACTGCGAGGCCCCGGCCTTCTCCGTCGCGAACTCGTGGTAGACCTCCCGCTCTGCGGCCGGAATTCGGCGGATGGCCCGCGCCCGTCTGGAGCCTTTCGCGCCTTCCGTGGAGACCTGGACCTTCAGGTCCAGGGCACGACTCCGTCCCCGCCCGCCCTGCGACACGCCTCCGAGAAACCTGGCCACTTCATCCAACGGCCGCTGCGTCGCCGACAGCCCAATCCGCTGCAGAGGCCGCGACACGATTGCCTGGAGTCGCTCGAGGGACAAGGCGAGATGCGCACCGCGTTTGGTCGGCACCAGTGCGTGGATCTCGTCGATGATGACCGTCTCGAGCGACGCCAGCGCCTCGCGCGCGTTCGAGGTCAGCATGAGGTAGAGCGATTCGGGCGTGGTGATCAGAATGTCCGACGGATGCCTTTGAAAGCGGGCGCGCTCACTGGCAGGCGTGTCGCCGGTGCGGGTCCAGATGATCGGCTCCGTGACAGGCGTGCCCATCACCCGGGCCGCCTGCGCGATGCCGACGAGCGGCGCGCGTAGATTGCGCTCGACGTCCACGGCCAGGGCCTTGAGCGGCGAGACGTACAAGACCCGACAGCGCTGGCGCTCGGGCGGCGCTGGGCGAAACATGATCTGGTTGAGACACCACAGGAAGGCCGCGAGGGTCTTGCCCGATCCGGTTGGCGCAAGGATCAGCGTCGATTCGCCGGCGGCAATGGCGGGCCAACCCTGACGCTGCGCTTCGGTCGCGCCCGGAAAGACACCGCCGAACCACCGGCGCACCGGAGGCTCGAAGACGGTCAGGGGATCGTGCGGGGACACGCTTCGATATTACTCAGGGAGGAGGTTCTGGGTTCCGAGGTTCGGTTCTGGGTTCTGGGCCCAACAAACCACGCGGCGGAGCCGAAACAAACCGATCAGTGTTAGCGTCAAGCGCGATGGTCGAGTCCGCACCAGTCGTGTCACGGCGGATTCACGCAGAGCGGCTCGTCCTGCTGGGATGGTCGAGAGCGATCCTGTTGCAGCTCTCGCATCCGCTGATGGCCGCGGCCGTCGCAGCGCACAGCTCGTTCCGGAGCGGGCCGGTTGGGGCCGCGGTGCGCCTGCGGCATACCGTCGGAGCCATGCTGGCCCTCACCTTCGGCGACGCCGCCGCACAAGCACGCGCGCTGGCCGGCATCCGGGCCATTCACGACCGGGTCAACGGTACGCTCGAGCGCGCCGTGGGCCGGTTTCCAAAGGGCACGCCGTACTCCGCGAACGATCCCGACCTGTTGCTGTGGGTGCACGTGAGCCTGCTGGAGTCGGTCGTGCTCGCGCACGATGCGTTCGTGAGACCGCTCAACGACGTCGAACGCGACGCCTACTGCGAGGAATCCGCGCCGATCGCCGTCAGGCTCGGCGCCCGGCTGGCCGAGGTTCCCAGGACCTGGCGAGCGCTCGTCGAATGCGTCGGCGCCATCGAGGCATCCGGGGCGCTGTGTGTCGGCGACGATGCGAAATCGGTGGCCAGCGCGGTTCTCTCCCCGCCGATGAGCGCCGCCATCTGGCCGGTCAGGTGGCTGAATCGTCAGTTCACGATCAGCACCTTGCCTGACGATCTTCTACGACAGTACGGCTTCGAGCGCGATCAAAACGAAAGCGCGCGCGGACAACGCGCCACGCAATTCATTCGAGGCGTTCGGAGCATCACGCCTCGGCGTCTCGCACAGTGGGGAGCGTCGCGACGATGACGCGCCGCGCCTACTTGGGATAGCCCTTCCACACGTACTCCAGTGCTTGCGGGAGCGTCTGCTGCTTCGTCGGCCGCTCGGTGTGGCCTGTGTTGCGCGCAAATGTGAACTGGTAGTGATAGCCCTTGGCCGCCAGCACGCGGGCCATGTTTTCGCTCGCGAGCACCCAGTCGTGCATGTCGTCACGCATCACGTTCGGATTCATCAAGTCGCGATCGCCCACCTCGAGCCATACGCGGATCGGCTTCACGGGACTGTTGGGGATGATCTTCCGGTGGTATTCCCACGCGCCGCCCGGCATCGCCGGGTCGTGCGGCCACTGCTGATTGACGGCCGTGATCGAATACGCGAGCACGCGGTGATACAGGTCGTTGCGGTACCACGCCATGCTGAACGCCGCGATGCCCCCCGAGCTCCCGCCCATCGTCGCGCGGCCATCAGGATCCTTTGTCAGTCTGACGCCGGCCTCCTTCTCGACGCGCGGCAGCACCTCCGTTTCGACGAACTCCGCGTATCTCCCGGACATGGTGTCGTATTCCAGCCCGCGCTGGCTGCCCTGCGCGTCGCCGCTGCCATTGCCGATGGAAATGGCCACCATCAGGGGCACGCGCTTCTGCGCGATCAGGTTGTCGAGTGTGGTGAACAGCAACTGATCGGGTCCGTCGGCGCCGACGATGAACGGCGCCACCGCGCCCGCGACGTACTGCTTGGGCACGTACACCGAGACGTTCCGCGTGTAGGGCGCCGGATGACTGGTCGTGACGATGAGGTTGGACGGATCGTTCGGATCCGGCGTGCCGAACGTGCCCGGATCACGCGCGATGCCGGGATACATCTTGCTGTCAGCCGAGCTCATCGTGAACTTGTAGACGGTGCCTTGAGGCACACCCTCCTGCACGATGGTTTCGGGTGCCGGCGGATGGGTGGGACCGATGATGAAGTTGCCGTCGACGTCTGAAGGCGGCACGGTGCCGTCCGGCAATTCCTTCGCGTCAACGTAACCCGGCGTGTGCGGATCGCGTGTCGGCGGTTGCGGACGAGGTGCCGCCGCTGGAGTTGCCGCTGGTGCCTGTGCCGCCGGCGGCGTGGCAGGCGCCGGTTGCGTGGTCGCGCTCTGCGCCACCAGCGCGCCCACGCCCACGATCGATCCGATCAACACACCAATACCGAGCCCTGCTGCTCTCATGCTCACGCCCTCACTCGCCGCTCGTAAGCGGCTGACCTGTCTGAATGGCCGGATGTCGGGCCTATGGTAAGTCAATTTCAGACGTTCACGGCCTTCTCGAGCGCGTCGCGGAGGGTCTCAGGGACGACCGGTTTGACGAAATGCCCTTGGAACCCGGCGGCTCGCGTCCGGGCCCGGTCCTCGTCCTGACCCCGGCCGGTCACCGCGAAGATGGGGACGGTCGCAGCCCATGGGCGGGCGCGGAGACGTTCGGCCACGGCATAGCCGTCGAGGCCAGGCAGTCCGAGATCGAGAAGCACGACATCCGGTCTGAACACTTCGGCCGCATCCAGCGCGGAGACGCCGTCGTAGGCGGGCCGGGCAACGTGTCCCCAGCTCGTCAGCATGTACGTCAGCATGTCCGCCGCGTCGTCGTTGTCATCGACAACCAGGACGCGCAGTCCCGCACCGTTGCCGGTCACCCTGGATTCGTCGAGGGCAGCCGTGGCGTCCTGGGCGAGAACGCCGGGCGGTAGCCAGATCGAGAATTCGGAACCGCGCCCAAGTCCCTCGCTTGCGGCCCGGATCGTGCCACCGTGCATCTCGACCAATTGCCGAGCCAGGGCCAGGCCGATGCCCAATCCACCGGTCGTCGACCCGTCACGCTGTTCGACCTGCACGAACAGCTCGAAGATCGTCGGCAACACGCTGGCGTCGATGCCGGCGCCGGTGTCGCGCACGCGGATGTCCAAACCGGTCCGGCCACCGCTCGCAATGACGGAGATGCCCCCGGCGGGCGCGGTGTATTTGATGGCGTTCGAGAGCAGGTTCGAGAGCACCTGCGAGAGACGCGCCGCGTCCACCCGCAGAAGGACCGGCTCGGCCGGCAGCCCGATGTCCAGCCGGTGGCCCCGCGCATCCATGGCGGGCCGGCACGTCTCGATCGCCGCGTCGACAACGGCTGCGAGTTCCACGGTCGACGGCCGGAGAACCAGCCGATCGCTCGTGATGCGCCCAACATCCAGGAGATCGTCAATCAGTCGCGTCATCTGCCGGATTTGCCGGCGGATCACACCCCGCGCTTTTTCCTGGGCGGTCGGGGGCGCCTGTTGCCCATCGAGCAGCTCGATGGCCGACAGAATCGGCGCCAGCGGATTCCGGAGTTCGTGGCCCAGCACGGCCAGAAACTCGTCCTTTCGCCGATCGGCCTGCTGCAACGCGGTCGTCCGCTCCAGGACGCGCTCTTCCAGCTCCTGGTTCACGACACGCAGCGCCTCTTCGGCGCGCTCCCGTTCGGCCACCTCGCGCCGGAGCACGTCGTTCATGCGTGCGAGCTCCCTCGTCTTGCGAAAGAGCTCGACGAACACGGCGATCTTCGAACGCAGAATGTCGGCGTGAACGGGCTTCGTCAGGTAGTCGACGGCGCCCGCGCCATATCCGCGCAGAATCTCACCCTCGTTGAACATGTGCGCCGTCAGAAACAGGATCGGTGTGTGCCGCGATCGAGGCCGGGTCTTGATGAGATCGGCGAGTTCGATGCCACTCATGCCCGGCATCTTGATGTCCAAGACAATCGCGGCGAAGTCCTGTTCGAGCACGGCAAGCAGCGCCTGATCGGCCGAGTGCGCCCGCACCACCCGGCATTCGCTCTCCACCAGAAGCGCGTCAATCGCGTCCAGGTTCATCGGCAGGTCGTCGACGACCAGGATCGGGGCCCGATCGGGTCCCTCTCCGGTGGGCGCAGGATTGGAACGCCAGGACGGGGAACCGGCCATGATCGCCACTACCGATGCAGCCAGACGCGAAGCAAGGACAGCAACTGATCGCTGTTCACGGGCTTCGCGATGTAGTCGGACGCGCCGGCGTCCAGGCACTTCTCCCGGTCACCCTTCATTGCCTTGGCGGTGAGCGCCAGAATCGGGAGCGTGCGGAACCGCGCCTCGCGACGAATTTCGCGCATCGTCTCGTAGCCATCCATGCCCGGCATCATGATGTCCATGAGCACGACGTTGAGGTCGTCCCGGCGCTGCAGGACGTCAATCGCATCGCGGCCGTTCGTTGCGCTCGTCACCTCCATGCCGTGATTTTCCAGCAGCGTCGACAGCGCGAAGATGTTTCGCACGTCATCGTCCACCACAAGCACACGGCGGCCGTGCAGGACCTCGCTAGATCCGTGCAGCTGGGCCAGCATGGTCTGCTTGGCGTCGGGAAGATCGGCCACCACGCGGTGCAGGAAGAGCGCGGTTTCGTCGAACAGCCGTTCCGGCGAGCGCACGTCCTTGAGCAGGATGCTCTTGGCGACCGTCCGAATGCGCGACTCTTCTTCCGGCGACAAGTCCCTGCCGGTGAAGACCACGACCGGCACCTCCGCGAGCCCGGGTTCGGACTGGATGAGATCCAGCAATTGGAACCCCGTCATGTCCGGCAGGCGCAGGTCGACGACGCAGCATTCGAACCGCCCGCTGAGCAGGGCCGACATCGCCTCTTCACCCGTGCCCACCGCGACGACCTCGATATCCGAGTGAGACAGGAGTTCGACGATACTCTGGCGCTCGACGTCGTCATCTTCCACGATCAGCAGGCGGCGGACGCGCGGCTCGATGTAGGTCTTGATCCGATCCAGCGCCGCCTCGATATCGGACGTCGTCGCCGGCTTGACGAGATACGAGAAGGCACCGTGTGAGAGCCCATGCTGCCGCTCTTCTTCCACGGACAGGATCTGCACCGGAATATGCCGCGTGGCCGGATCGAGCTTCAGGTTGTTCAGCACCGTCCACCCCAGCATGTCCGGCAGGAACACGTCCAGGGTGATGGCCGTCGGCTGGAATTCCTTCGCGAGCGACAGCGCCGTCTGGCCACGGTTCGCGACGATGCCGCGGAAGCCGCGGTCGCGCGCCAATCCCAGCAAGATGCGCGCGTAGTGCGGATCGTCCTCGACGATCAGCAGTGTCATGTCGCCGGGGCGGATCGCACCGCGGTCGTCGATGATCGGCTCTTCCACGATGACGACGCCGGCTGGCAGCGCGGGCGGATCCACGATCGCGGGCAGCGACGCAGCGTGCTCCCCCGGAGAGTTCACGACGGGGCGCGCGGGACCCATGTAGGAGAACGGCAGGTAGAGCGTGAATGTGCTGCCCTGGCCGGGCGCGCTGATCAGGCGGATATCGCCACCGAGCAACGTCGCCAGTTCGCGGCTGATCGCAAGGCCCAGGCCGGTGCCGCCATACTTCCGGCTGGTGCCGGCATCGGCCTGGTGAAACGCCTCGAAAATCAGCCGCTGCTTCTCCGGCGCGATGCCGATGCCCGTGTCGGTGACGGCGAACGCCACGGCGTTCTGCACGTACTGCAGGATCGGATGATCCGACGGCCAGCCTTCCGTGACCTGACGCACGGTCATGGCGATGTGTCCCTGGGCCGTGAACTTGAACGCATTCGACAGCAGGTTCTTCAACACCTGATTGAGGCGCTTCGGGTCGGACACGAACGCGCGCGGTAACGCGGTGTCGATGTCGACGTGGAACGCGAGGCTCTTCGACTCGGCCACGGAGTGGAACGTGCGATTCACGGCGTCGCGCAGCGACGCGAAGGTGATCTCCTCGGCTTCGACCGTGACAGTGCCGGATTCGATTTTCGACAAATCGAGAATGTCGTTGATGAGCGTGAGCAGATCGGCGCCGGCCGAGTGAATGTTGCGCGCGAAGTCGACCTGCTTCGGTGCCAGATTGCCCGAGGAGTTCTCGGCCAGCTGCTGGCCCAGAATCAGAATGGAATTCAGCGGCGTCCGGAGCTCGTGCGACATGTTCGCCAGGAACTCGGACTTGTACTTCGAGGTCAGCGCCAGCTCGGCCGCCTTTTCTTCGAGTGCGCGCCTGGCCTGCTCGACCTCGTTGTTCTTCCGCTCGACTTCGACGTTCTGCTCGGCAAGCTGCTTGGCCTTCGACGCCAGTTCCTCGTTTGTCTGCTGCAACTCGGCTTGCCGGACCTGCAGTTCGGTCGTGAGCTGCTGCGACTGCTCGAGCAGGTTCTCGGTCCTCATCGTCGCTTCGATCGTGTTCAGAACGACGCCGATGGACTGCGTGAGCTGTTCAAGGAACGTCAAGTGCGTCGTCGTGAACTGGTGCAACGAGGCAAGCTCGACGACGGCGCGGGTTTCACCCTCGAACAGCACGGGCAACACGACGACGTTCGCGGGTTTGGCAGCGCCAAGGCTCGAACGAATCCGTGCGTAGTTCTTAGGTACGCGATTCAGGAGAATGCGCTGTTTCTCGAGTGCGCACTGGCCGACCAGGCCTTCGCCGAGGGCCAGCCGCTCGGGCTGGTCGGATCCGCACGCATAGCTCGCGAGCAGCCACAGGCCCGACCGATCGCCCGTCGCGTCCATCTGGTACAACGCGCCCTGCTGCGCGTCGACGACCGGCGCCAGCTGTGAGAGCAGCATCTTGCCGACCGTCACGAGGTCGCGCTGGCCCTGCAGCATGCCGGTGAACCGCGCGAGGTTCGTCTTGAGCCAGTCCTGTTCCTCGTTTCGCTCCGTGGTGCCACGGAGGTTGTTGATCATCGTGTTGATGCTGTCCTTCAGGTCGGCCACTTCGCCGCGTGCCTCAACCTGAATGGACCGCGTCAGGTCACCCTTCGTGACGGCCGTCGCGACCTCCGCGATCGCGCGCACCTGGTTGGTGAGGTTCGCCGCAAGAAGGTTGACGTTGCCGGTGAGGTCTTTCCATGTCCCGGAGGCGCCGGGCACGTGCGCCTGGCCGCCGAGTCGCCCATCGACGCCGACTTCACGGGCGACGTTGGTGACCTGCTCGGCAAACGTCGCGAGCGTGTCGGTCATGTCGTTGATGGTCTCGGCCAGGGCCGCGACCTCGCCCTTCGCCTCGACCGTCAGCCGCTGGCGGAGATTGCCCGTCGCCACCGCGGTCACGACCTTGACGATGCCGCGAACCTGGTCGGTGAGGTTCGTGGCCATGACGTTGACCGAGTCGGTGAGGTCCTTCCAGGTGCCGCCGACGTCCGGCACGACGGCCTGGCCGCCGAGCTTACCCTCGGTGCCGACCTCGCGCGCCACGCGCGTGACCTCGGCGGCAAACGCGCGCAGTTGGTCGACCATCGTATTGATGGTGTTCTTCAGCTCGAGAATCTCGCCCTTGACGTCGACCGTGATCTTGCGCGACAGGTCGCCGCGCGCCACGGCGGTCGTGACTTCCGCGATGTTCCGGACCTGGGTCGTCAGGTTGCCGGCCATCGCGTTGACCGAATCCGTGAGGTCTTTCCACGTGCCACCGACGCCGGGCACCGCCGCCTGGCCGCCGAGCTTGCCTTCGGTGCCGACCTCGCGCGCGACGCGCGTGACTTCGGCGGCGAACGACCGCAGCTGCTCGACCATCGTGTTGATGGTTTCCTTGAGCTGCAGGATCTCGCCGCGGACGTCGACTGTGATCTTCTTGGACAGGTCGCCGGCGGCAACGGCGATTGTCACGTCCGCGATGTTGCGGACCTGCGCCGTGAGATTGCCGGCCATCTGGTTGACGTTGTCGGTGAGGTCCTTCCACGTGCCGGCCACGCCCGGCACGATCGCCTGCCCGCCGAGCTTGCCCTCGGTGCCGACTTCGCGCGCAACGCGCGTGACTTCCGACGCGAACGCGTTGAGCTGGTCGACCATCGTGTTGATGGTGTCCTTCAGCTCGAAAATCTCGCCCTTGACGTCGACCGTGATCTTGCGCGACAGGTCGCCCTGCGCGACCGCGGTCGTCACCGCCGCGATGTTGCGCACCTGACTCGTCAGGTTCGACGCCATCGAGTTGACGTTGTCGGTGAGGTCCTTCCACGTGCCGGCCACACCCGGCACGGCCGCCTGACCACCGAGCTGACCCTCGGTGCCGACCTCGCGGGCCACGCGGCTCACTTCCGAAGCGAAGCCGTTGAGCTGGTCGACCATCGTGTTGATGGTGTCCTTCAGCTCGAGAATCTCGCCCTTCACGTCGACCGTGATCTTGCGCGAGAGATCGCCGCGCGCCACGGCCGTGGCGACTTCCGCGATGTTGCGGACCTGGCCCGTCAGGTTCGCCGCCATCGAGTTCACGTTGTCCGTGAGGTTCTTCCACGTGCCGGCCACCCCGCCGACGTCCGCCTGTCCACCGAGCTTGCCTTCGGTGCCGACCTCGCGCGCGACGCGCGTGACTTCCGAGGCGAACGCGTTGAGCTGGTCGACCATCGTGTTGATGGTGTTCTTCAGCTCGAGAATCTCGCC
>JBDTNQ010000004.1:0-116823 GCA_039933635.1 Acidobacteriota bacterium | reverse complement strand
ACCGCCGCCTCGATGGCCTCGCGCGTGTACTCGACGTGATGGAACGTCTCGTAGCGATCCTTGATGCCCATCAGGACCTGGATGGTTTCCAGTTCGCTCGGCGGCTCGACCTTGACCGCCTGGAACCGGCGCTCGAGGGATCGATCCTTCTCGATGTACTTGCGATACTCCGACGGCGTGGTCGCTCCAATGCATCGAATCTCGCCGCGCGACAGCGCGGGCTTGAGAATGTTCGCGGCATCGAGCGACCCTTCGGCCGATCCTGCGCCGACCAGCGTGTGGAGTTCGTCGATGAACACGATGATGTTCGGGTTCTCGGTGAGCTCCTTCATGATGGCCTTGAGCCGTTCTTCGAACTGGCCCCGGTACTTGGTGCCGGCCACGATGAGGGAGATGTCGAGCGCGAGCACGCGCTTGTCCGCCAGGAAGTGCGGCACGTCCCCGCAGACGATCTTCTGCGCCAAGCCCTCGACGATGGCGGTCTTGCCCACGCCGGGCTCGCCGATGAGCACCGCGTTGTTCTTGGTCCGGCGGCAGAGCACCTGCTGCACCCGTTCGACTTCAGCCGCACGCCCGACGAGCGGATCGAGCTGGTTGCGCATCGCCGCTTCGGTGAGGTCCCGGCTGAACTCGGCCAGCAGCGGTGTCTCTTTCGGGCGCGCCGGGGCGGTCTTCTCGTTGAGCAGCTGGACGATGTCTTCGCGGACGCTGGCCAGCCGCATCCCTTTCTCGTACAGAATCGAGGCGGCGACCGAGCGCTCCTCACGGAGGATGCCGAGCAGCAGGTGCTCCGTGCCAATGTAGGTGTGCAGCAGCCGGTCGGCCTCTTCGGCCGCGAACTGCAGCACCCGCTTGGTCTCGGCACTGAACGGGATCTCGACCGACGTCGAGACCTTCTCGCGAAAGACCGTCCGGCCTTCGATTTCCTTTCGGATACTCTCGAGCGACAGGTGGGACCGCGCGAAAATCCGGCTCGTCAGGCCCTTCCCCTCCCGGATGAGTCCCAAGAGGAGGTGCTCGGTCTCAATCGACGTGCTGCCGAGCTGCGTGGCTTCATAACGGGCGAAGAACAGGACCCGTCGCGCCCGTTCGGTGTAGCGTTCAAACATTCAACCGTCCGCCTGAGAACATGACGTGCATCGTGTCGCCTGCAGGCATTATACGGCATGGCTGTGGCCGGACTGGGCGAGATCCCGCCTCAGGCGGCGGCGAGAATCTGACGCACCCGGGCCAGTAAGTCCGTGGACGAGAAGGGTTTCTGCAGGAGTTGCCGGTCGGCGACCTGCTCAGACATCCGGGGCAGCAGCGCCTCGGCATGGCCCGAGATGAACAGGGCCGGAATGCCGGGCCGGGAACGGAGAAGCTCGCGCACGAGCTCCGGGCCGGTCTTCCCGGGCATCAAGACGTCGCTAATCACGAGGTCGATGGGCTCGCTGAACGCCTCGACCATCGACAGCGCCGCGTCCGAATCTCCGGCCGCGATGACCCGGTACCCGTTGCACTCCAGCACCTGGACCAGATACGGCCGCAATGTCGGGTCGTCCTCCACGATCAGCACCGTTTCGCGGCCACGAAGGGCCAGATCCGTCTCGGCCAGCGACGCCACCGCCGGCGCGCTCGCATACGGGAAGAAGAGCCGGAACGTCGCGCCCTGCCCCGGTTCGCTCTCAATCTCAACGGCGCCCTTCATCTGTTGCACGATGCCGTAGACGGTAGCGAGGCCGAGGCCCGTGCCACTGCCAACGTCCTTGGTCGTGAAGAACGGCTCGAACGCGCGCCGGCGCGTTTCCTCGTTCATGCCGATGCCGGTGTCGATCACCTCCAACTGCACATACGGGCCGAACAGCCCCCTGACCGGTCCCGCGCCATCGCACCACACATCGCCCGTCCGGATCGTCATCACGCCGCCGTGCGGCATGGCGTCTCGCGCGTTCAGCACGAGGTTGAACACAATCTGCTCCACCTGCGTGCGGTCGCCCAGGACGGCAGCCGTCAAGGGCATCGTCTCGTCGACGATCGGGATGCGCTCGCCGATCAGTCGTCGCAGCATGGGCAGCATGTCACCGACGAGCTGCCCCACGTTGATGCGAGTCGGCTGGACCATCTGCTTGCGGCTGAAGGCGAGCAACCGCCGCGTCAAATCCGCCGCGCGCTCGGCCGCCTGCTGGATTTCCTTCACCTGCTCGACCCGCGGATCGCCGTGGAGATCCTGTTCGAGCCAGTCGGCGTAGCCCAGAATGGCGGTCAGCAGATTGTTGAAGTCATGCGCGACGCCGCCGGCCAGCTGTCCGATGGCCTGCATCTTCTGGCTTTGCCGCAGGCGTTCCTCGAGGTGCCGCTGCTCGGTGATGTCCCGGGTGACGACGGCAAATCCCGGGGGCGCCTCAGGATCCGATTCGAGCGGTCGGATGGTGGTGATGCCAGTGAAAGTCTGACCGTCGAACCGCTGACACGGCCCCTCGCGTTCGGCGAACCCATTTCTCGTCGCTTCGCGCAGCCACTCGCCGAATGCCTCAGGCGTGAGATCGAACAGTGTGGCGCCGGACTGACGCGTGATCTGCTCGCGCGAGTGGCCGAACAGGTGCTGCGCGCCCAGGTGCCATGCGGCCACCACGCCTGCGTCGTCGAGAACGAGCATCGCGTAGTCCTTGATGCTGTCGAGCATCGGCCCGACGCGCGACTCCAGCTCACGCAGACGTCGCTGAGACTCGCGTCGCGCGCGCTCGCGCCGCTCGACGACCAACGCTGCGTGATCGAGCGCCACCGCGGCGTTGCGGCCGAGCTGCGCGAGTACTGACAGATCGTCATGGGGAAAGAGCGCGCCCCGACGATGCACGACGAGGACCACTCCCCAGGACATCGAGTCGGCGACAATCGGCGCCGCCAGCACGGCAATGCCGTTCCCCGCCAGCGCGTTGGCCACCTCGGGTTCGCAGTCCAGCGGAGTGCCGAGCTCAGCAACGCCCGTGTCGAGCACGCGGGTGATCAGCCCGGGCCCGGCCGGAATCCGGCGGCCAACGAGGATCGGATCGCTGGCTGCGCGGATCGCGAGGGGCCCAGCCTGCCCTGGCGACCGGTACGCCACGAAGGTCAGCGAGCCGCCAACGCACCGATCCGCGCCCTCGATCAAATCGTCTCCCGCACGCGCGCCACGTTCTTCGGGTTCCCGCTCGGCAGAGAGACTGAGATGCGTGGCCTGCTCGGCACGCCGCCAGCGTGTGGTCAGCCCCCGCGGCGTGTTGAAGGCGAGGTAGTAGCAGATGAGCGAGACCGTATCCAAGTAGATGACGATTGGGTAGTCGGCCCGACCGCGGTATCCGGACAGGTGCACCAGCACCACCATGAGACTCGTCAGGCCGAACGTCCCAGTGCCGATGGCCGCGAAGAACAAACGCCTTGCCTTGAGCCCGACCGAGCGCTTTCCTTCGAGAGCCATCATCGCGGCCGAGAAGCAAAACAAGAGCGCCAGGTAACCCTGCGAAAGAACGTAGGTCACCGGGGACAGCGTCCGTCCGCCAAAGGCCAGCTGGAAGATCGCAAGAATGAGCGGCAGTACGGCCGATGCCCACGACAACGCCGAGGGCACACGGCGAAAGTGCGCGACCAGCCGCAGCGTAAACCACGGCAACAGCGTGACGAGGCCCAGCTTCAGAGCAGAAGAGAACGGCAGAAAGGCCCACACGTTGCCCGATACGAGCATCGCGCTCATGAAGAGCGCGATGTCGAGTCGCTGTCGCTCCTTCCGCCGCAGCGCAGCCGCGACCGCGGCGACCACCGTCCAAACGAGGAGCGCCCGTCCTAGGTAGTAGGCAACACTGACCACGTTCAGCTTCCGGTCCCTTGAAGCATGTCAGGACTGGCCAAGGGCCAGAGCACGTTGAATCGCCACGCGCCCGTCATCGTCGACCGCGCCTTCACGCACATAACGCACGTTCCCGGCTCGGTCGACCACGACAACGGTCGGCACGTACTTGAGCCGCAACTGGCGGAGGTCCAACGCCGTCACTTCGGAGGGCTCCAGTCCATAGCTCTCGGCCAGCTTCTGCTGGTCCGCCCGCTGGTCTTTCGGCGTGATGACGACGAACTGACCGTGCACCCGGCGCAGGTCCGACGCCACACGTCGCAATACACCTGCACTTCGCAGGGACGCACCACACGTCCCCGACGCAAATACGACCAGGGTGCGGTCGGCCTGATCGCGCAAGCCGGCCGGGATGTCGATTACGTCGCCGACGGCGTAAGCCGGGCGCTCGACGGCGGTCCATCCCAAACGCGTTCGGACGGCCGGCGCAAAGCCCGCTGCGGCCGTGGTCGCCAAGCCCACCAGCGTTGCGCCGACGAGGACAACCGGCAGGCGCCGCAGCCTGTGATCAAAGGAGTTCATGTTGGGCTCCACCACAAATCGCCTACGACGGCACGCAGCCGCCGTCACACGTCTCTTCCCAGAACCAGCCGCACTGCGGCCAGCCATTCCCCATGGCACACTGGCTCCAGTTCACACAGGCGTACCGCCAGTCTGGGCAGCCCCAGTTCTGGGCGCAGTCGCACTGCTGACTGAACGCCTGCAGCGTGAACATGTCACGGAGCTTGTTCTCGATCTTCATGGCCATCGGCTCAAAGCTGGCGAAGGTGCCGTCCTTCGGTCCCAGATAGAAGAGCAAATATTCGGCCTGGTCGCGTCCCAGAAGCGACACGATCTGATCGGCCACCACATGCACCTGGGCGCGCGTCTCGGACGTCGGTTCGCTCAAGTACTCGGGCGTGGCGAGCGCGGCGGCGGCGTTGATGGCGTTCACGGTCGTCAGGTCGAGTTCCTGGTGGGCCTTCAGGTAGGTCATCAGGTGCCGCCGCCAAATGTCCGACCGGCGCTGAGGCGTCGAGGCGGCCATGATCGACTGGCGATACTTGAATGGGTAGCGCTGAATCTGGTCCCCGGCGACGGCGAGGCTCTTGTCATCAAGAGACGTGCCCCACTGCTGAATGGCCACCTCCTGCGTCGGCGTCTGCACCGCCCGGAGGAGCATGGTCTCGGCTGGCAGGGCCAGAAGAAAGAAGAGGACGCTGACGAACAGCAGGCGGCGGGTTCTTGTAGTCACGACTGACTCCTTGCTTGCACGACGACGGGAACGCAGCGCGAACCGGGAGGCCCGGCACGCGACGGGGAGCGCGGCGTTGGCGGCGCAATCTATCCCGCCTGAGTAGACCTGTCAACGCGCTACGGGGATTCCCTGAAGCTGCTTGGCGTCAGTGTCGCAGGAGTCGCTTAGAGTTCTTTTGAGTCGTCTGCCAGCGGTGTTCTATCCGTCGATGATACGACCCGCTTCCAATCGACAGGTCCGATCGCAAGCAGCCGCCAGCGCCGGATTATGAGTCACGATCACCGACGTGAGTCCGTGCTCCGCGTGCATCTCGCGCAAAAGCCGGTGCAGGTCAGCGGCAGTCGCCTCGTCCAGGTTGCCGGTCGGCTCGTCGGCCAGCAGGATGGAGGGACGGCACACCAGGGCGCGGGCGACCGCAACGCGCTGCTGTTCGCCGCCCGACAGCGCTCCAGGCCGGTGGTCGGCGCGGTCCGAGAGCCCGACCCGCGCGAGCAGTGCCTCGGCCCTCTCCCGCCGCTCTGGCTCCGGCACACCGGCAATGAACAGCGGCATCTCGACGTTCTCGAGGGCCGAGAATTCGGGGAGCAGATGATGGAACTGGAAGACGAAGCCGACGTGCCGGTTGCGGAATGCAACGCGGGCCTCGTCGCTCATGTCTCCGATTGACGCGTCGCCAATGCACACCGTCCCGGCGTCGACCGCATCCAGTCCGCCCAGCACGTGCAGCAGCGTGCTCTTGCCCACGCCCGACGCACCCACGATCGCAAGCATTTCGCCCCGCTCTACCGAGAGGTTCAGGTCGCGCAGCACCACGAGCTGCCCGCGCGCCGCGGTGTAGGACTTCACGAGATCGCGAACGTCGACGAACGCCATCACTGATTCCGCAGGGCCTCGGCCGGGTCGATCCGGCTCGCCTGCCGCGACGGGTAGATCGTCGCGATCAGGCACACCACGATCGCGGACACGACCACGACCGCCACGTCCGCCGGCTCCACGTGAAACGGTAGGTAAGAAATCTGATACACGTCGGACGGCATCTTGATGACGCGGTAGCGATCCGCAAGGTAGCAGACGAGCAGCCCAAGCACCGTACCGCCGAGCGTCCCAATCAGGCCAATCGTCAATCCTTGCAGCACAAAGATCCGCCGCACGACCCGCGCTGGCGCGCCCATCGTCCGCAGGATGGCGATGTCTCGCGTCTTCTCCATCACCAGGAGGATCAGTGATGCGACGATGTTCAGCGCGGCCACGACGACGATCAAGCCAATCGTGAGTGTGATGGCCAGTTTCTCGAGCCAGAGCGCCGAGTACAACGACTTGTTGAGCTGCGTCCAGTCCGTCACCTGGTCCGCGCCAAGCCGCTGCTCGAGCTGCTTTCGAATGGCCACGGCGTCGTCGAGGCGCGTCACGCGGAGTTGGAGCATGTCCGGGCCGTCGCGGCCGAGCAACTCGCCGGCCTGGCGCAATCCGATCAACGCGTACTGGGTGTCCACCTCGTAGAAGCCGAACTGGAACGTGCCGACGACGTCGAGCACGCGCCGCTTCGGGACGAGTCCGATGGGGGTCGACGTCGACTCGGGCGTCACGACATCGACCTGATCGCCCACCTGCACGCCAAGCGTCTTGGCCAGATCAGCTCCGAGCAGAACACCGTCCCGGGCGTCTTCGGGCCGATTCGACAGCGCCTCCACCGATCCGGTGACCATGGCTGTACGCAGGTCAGTCACGGTGGGTTCGAGCGCCGGATCGATGCCTTTCAGCATGGCAAACTGGGCCTGGCCATGGCCGGCCTGCATCATCGACGGGCCGACGATGGCCGGCGCTGCGCCAGCGACGCCCGGCACCATGACGCGCTGGCGCTCGGCCTCGACCCGATCGAACGTAAAGTCGTGCGGAAAGACGATGACGTGGGCCGTGGCGCCGACGATGCGGTCGCGCAGTTCGCCCTGGACGCCGGTCATCAGCGCGAGCGCGATGATGAGCGCCATGACGCCGACGCCAACGCCCAGGATCGAGACGAGCGAGATCAGGGAAATGAACGTCTGCCGGCGCCGCGCGGTCAGGTAGCGGCGGGCCACGAACCACGAGAACGAGGTTCGCGTCATCGACTAGGGCTCAGACGCGGTGAGCGTGCGCGGACGCATGAGCGGAAACAGAATCACATCACGAATCGACGCGCTGTTCGTCAGGAGCATCACGAGGCGATCGATGCCGATCCCCTCACCGGCCGTCGGCGGGAGGCCGTACTCCAGCGCCCGGATGTAGTCCTCGTCCATCTGATGGGCCTCCGTGTCGCCCGCCGCCCGCTCGCGCAACTGCCCCTCGAAGCGTCGCCGTTGCTCGGCGGGATCGTTGAGCTCGCTGAATCCGTTGGCGATCTCGAAGCCGCCGGCATAGAGCTCGAAGCGCTCGACGGTGTCCGGATCGTCGGCCTTCTGCTTGGACAGCGGCGACACCTCGGTTGGGAAGTCGAACACGAACGTGGGTTGCACGAGGTCCTGTTCCCAGAGCGTCTCGAAGATCGTCGTCGCAATCCGACCGGCGCCGTGCGACGGCAACACGTCGAGGTGGAGCGCGTGCGCGATCTTGGCTGCACGGTCGCGATCACGGAGATCGTCCGCGGTGATCGGCACAGCGGGCTGGAGCCGTTCCGTCGCGCGCTCGGCGGCCGCGTGCCGCAGCGACAGGCGGCGGTACGGCGCGGCGAACGCGATCACGTGCTCGCCGAACGGCGCATCGAGAGAGCCCAGGACGGGCTCCGCAATTTCGCTGAGCATCCGCTCGGTGAGCCCCATCAGGTGTTCGTAGTCCGCGTAGGCTTCGTAGAACTCGAGCATCGTGAACTCGGGGTTGTGCTGCGTCGAGATGCCTTCATTGCGAAAATTGCGATTGATCTCGTAGACGCGCTCGAACCCTCCGACGACCAGACGCTTCAGGTACAACTCCGGCGCGATCCGCAGGAATAGATCGATGTCGAGGGCGTTGTGATGCGTGGTGAACGGCCGCGCCAGCGCTCCACCGGCCACCGGCTGCATCATCGGCGTCTCGACTTCGAGGAACCCGCGCCCGTTGAGAAACGTGCGGATGCCGGCCACGATCCGCGCCCGCGCTTCGAAGACGCGACGGGCGTCTGGATTGACGATGAGGTCGAGGTACCGCTGGCGGTACCGCACCTCGACGTCCGTCAGGCCGTGCCACTTCTCCGGCAACGGCAAATGGCACTTCGCGAGAAAGAACAGACCGGAGGCCCAGATGGTGAGTTCGTTGGTGCGCGTGCGGAACACGCGCCCGTCGACGCCGATGTGGTCGCCGAAGTCGAGGCGTGAAAAGATCTCGAGGCTATGCGCGTCAACCGAGTCGGCGCGCACGTACACCTGCAGACGCTGGCGCCCGTCGGACACAACCAGGAAATTCGCCTTGCCGAACGTGCGCATTCCGAGCACGCGCCCAGCCGTCCGCACAACCGGCTGCAGTGCCTCGAGCTCCGGTCCGTCTTTCCCGCCGTACGTCTCCACAATGGCCGACACATCGTGCGTGCGTTCGAAGCGGTTGGGATAGGCGGTTACGCCCAGCGCCACGAGTTCGGCCAGCTTGGCCTCGCGTTGCGCCGTCTGTTCCTTCTCGTTCGACATAGATCAGGGCGTCGCCTTCTTCACGCTGTCAAGGATGCCATTGATGAACCGGACGGACTCGTCGGTACTGAACTGACGCGCGAGCTCCAGCGCTTCGTTCATCACGACGGCGGCCGGCGTGTCATGCTCGTGGCGCAGTTCCCACACCGCCACGCGAAGGATGATGCGGTCGATGGTGGCCAGCCGCTCGATGCGCCAATGATGCGAGTGCTGCGCGATCACCGCATCGAGCGCGGCGACCTCGCCAACCGTTCCGTGGACGAGGCGACTCGCGAACGTCATGACTTCGTCGCCGGCGTCAGGCTGATGCTCGGCAAAGAACGCCTCGATGGCCGCCTCGGGGTCTGCCCGGCCGACCTCCCAGAAGTACAGGATCTGCAGCGCCGCTTCACGGCCCTGCCTGCGGGGACCGCTCACGTGTCGCTCTCAATCGCGTCGTAGAGCCGGGCCATGGCGACGGCCGCGAGCGCGGCCTCGCGGCCCTTGTTCGCCGGGCCGGGCACCGCGCGCGCGATCGCTTCATCCGCGGTGTTGGTCGTGAGTACGCCGAAGGCGATGGGCACCAGGTGAACCTGTGACGCGCGCATGATGCCGTGCGCGGCCGCCTGGGCGATGTAGTCGAAGTGTGGAGTCTCGCCACGGATGAGACATCCCAGGCAGACGAGCGCCGCGAACCGGCCTGTCGAGGCCAACCGCGCGGCCGCCTGCCCGAGTTCATAGGCGCCGGGCACAGGAAACCGCTCGATCTGCTCCAGCGCGAGGCCGGACTCGACGAGCGCCGCACGAGCGCCATCCTCGAGACCGGCGGTCACGAAGGTGTGATACTCGGAAATGACAAGGCCAATGCGCATGATCGGGAACGACTATCGAAACAGCACGTGCATCAGCCAGCCAGCCAGGTAAGCGCCGCCGACAAGCGCGACGAAGATTCTAGCGCTCACACGAACCTGCTCGCCGGCCTCGTCACGGAGCAGCGCGCCGAACACGGACGCCACGGCAAAGGCGAACAAGATCATGACGCCGAGATGTGAGGTCATCGGGTTCGGCGCCCCGCGGCCACATCGACGGCATTCAACACCACCAGCATGTTCAACAGGCCGGAGACCATCAGGAAGGTGTTCCCGTATTCGTAGGACGCGGCCACCACATCGCCCGCGCCGGCGCCCGCGATCGCGGCCACCACTCGCGGCACAGCCTGCCCCCACTCGGCCGCCGCGGCCAGAAATACCAGCGGGTCCGAAATCTGGAAGGGAAACAGCCGGCCGCCAAACGCCAGTCCCACCGCAAACATGCCCGACAACATCACGAAGAAGATGATCGCCTTCCGCGTTTGGCCGAGCCAGAAGTGCGCCGCGCCCGGCACGAGCCAAGCAACGAGCGCCACCGCGTAGACATTGAGACCGAGGTCAGTGCCACGCGGGCTTTCCCGCGCGGAAGTGGACGAAGTCACGAACGTGGAGTGTATCAGGCCGGCCGCGGTGGACGCCGCCTCCAGTGGTTACTCGGGCGCCACGCGGACGAGAAGGAACGCCACGGCAGCGCCGAGCGGCAGCGCCAGCGCCGCACGCACGGCGTTCGTCTGGGGCATCCCGAGGAGGTGCTCGGCCGCCCAGCTTACGGCGGTCGGGAGCGCGGCAAGGGCCAGCCACACCCTCACGCGATCATCGCGCCATGCCCGCCGCAGGACGAACGCCGCGATCACGCCCAGCGGCGCCGCGATGTACAAGCCGGCACATCGGCCGCACACGGGCCATTGCACGCCACTCGTAAAGAAGGACCGATCGGGGCGTTGATGGCAGACAAGCCCGGCGGCCGCATACACGACGGTGCTCCAGACGGGGCCGACACCGGCAATGCGGGCGCCAAGTGCGGCACTGAGCAGCAGCGGACCGGCAAACGCCGCCATGGCCAGCCAGCGCTTCATGACCGTTGCGGCTTCGTGTCGCTACCTCAGCGGCAGCGCGCCGAAGTGCTCCTCGTAGCGCGTCCGGAACTCGGGCCACGAATACGCGTGACTCTGCCCGCCCAGGTGCTCGAGGGCGTAGGCGGCGGCCACGCTGCCGAGGCGGGCGCACACCAGCGCGTCCGCGTCCTGGGCCATGCCTTTCATGAATCCCCCGCGATAGGCGTCGCCGACGCCCGTCGGATCCGCGATGCACCGCGGCGTGACCGCGGCGACATCGACCGAGCCCGTCTGGGTCGTGACGCGCGACCCATGCTCCCCAAGCGTCACGACAAGCATCGCGACCTGCGCCAGAATCTCGGCCTCGCCCATTCCCGTCTTCTGACGAATGAGCTCGAACTCGTAATCGTTGCAGATCACCATGTGCGCGCCGCGAATGCCGTCGGCGAGCTCGCCGCCGGACATCCGCGCGCACTGCTGTCCCGGATCAAAGATGTACCGCAGGCCCATCGCGCGGCACTCTTCGGCGTACTGCGTCATCGCGGCGGGATCGTTCGGCGAAATGATGACGAGGTCCGCTTGGCCGATGGTCCGGAACGACAGTTCAGCCGCATGCGCCATGGCGCCAGCGTAGAACGTGGCAATCTGATTGTTCGACGTGTCGGTATTGCAGAAGAAGGACGCGGTGAATTTGTCCGGCACCACGCTGACGAGCGACGTGTCCACGCCGGTGGCATCGAGCCAGCGTCGATACTCCTCGAAGTCCTGCCCGGCCGTGGCCATCAGGGCCGGCCGTTCGCCCAGGAGCGCCAGGGTGTAGGCGATGTTCGGCGCGCAGCCGCCGCGGCGCTTGTCCATCGAGTCCACCAAGAAGCTCAAGCTCACCCGCGAGAAGTGCTCGGGCAACAGGTGATCAGTGAACTTGCCTGGAAACGACATCAAGTAGTCGTACGCAATCGATCCGGTAACGATGATTCTCATGATCAGGCGATGTACTTGTCGATGAGCAGGCCGAGGCGCTTGCGCGCGGCGGGCGTGATCGCCTCCGGCCGCGTCATGATGGCGGTGGCGAGTGCGCGCGCACACTCGCACGTGCGCGCAATCGGCAGCCGCTCCACGGCCGACGCCATCACCTGCTGCGCGGTCTTCGCGTTCTGCTGCACGGTCGCCACGACCATGTCCACCGTCACGGCGGCGTGATCAGGATGCCAGCAGTCGTAATCGGTCACGAGCGCGAGCGTCGTGTAGCAGATTTCGGCCTCGCGCGCGAGCTTGGCCTCCTGCAGATTGGTCATGCCGATGATGTCGAAGCCTGCGGCACGGTAGTACCTCGACTCGGCAATCGTCGAGAACTGCGGCCCTTCCATGCACACGTACGTGCCACCACGATGAACCGTGGCGCCCACCTTGGTCGCCGACGCCAGCATCACGTCACTCAACGGACCGCAGAACGGATGCGCGAAGCCGACGTGGGCCACGATGCCGTCGCCGAAGAACGTGCTGACGCGCCCGCGCGTGCGGTCGAAGAACTGATCCGGCACCACGAGGTCGAGCGGCTTGTAGTCCTCGCGCAGGCTGCCGACCGCGCTCGCCGAGAGAATCCACTCGACGCCCAGCGCCTTGAACCCGTAGATGTTTGCGCGGAAGTTCAGCTCCGATGGCTGCAGGCGATGGCCGGCGCCATGGCGCGCGAGGAAGGCGACGCGGCGCCCGCGCAGGGTGGCCAGGATGTACGAGCCGGACGGCTCGCCAAACGGCGTCGACACGGTTCGCTCCTCGCGATCCGTCAACTCCGCCATGTCGTACAAGCCGCTCCCGCCGATGATGCCGATGTGTGCCAGTTGGGACATACGTAAACGGTGGGCGACGCGTGCCCGTGGGGGTCACTCGAGGGAATCGACCCTCAGCTTGCCGCGCTCCAGGCGAATGACGCCGGCCCGAATGGCCGGATCGTGCTCGAAGAAGATAACGTACTCGCCGGCGATCGCTTCGGCGACCACCCGCTTGCGGGCCGCCAGCGTCTCGAGGGGATACAGGTCGTAACCCATGATCCACGGCGGATCGACATGCGCGCACGTCGGCATCAGGTCCGCGGCAAACACCGCGGTCCGGCCCGCCGACTCGATTCGGACAATCTGATGGTGCGCCGTGTGCCCCCCCGTCCGCTCCACCCGAATCCCGGGCGCCACGTCGATATCATCGTCGATGAAATCAATCAGACCGGCCTCGGCCAAGGGCAGGAAATCGTCCGCCACGTAGCTTGCGTGAATCCGCTCGTTCGGATGCGTGGCCACCTCCCATTCCCCGCGCCGAACGATGTGCCGTGCGCGAGGAAACCGCGGCTCGAGGCGCCCCTCCCGCCGTGTCGTCAGGCCGCCCGCGTGATCCCAGTGCAGGTGGGTTGCGATCACCACATCGACGTCCTCCGGCCGCGCGCCCGCCAACCTGAGCGACCGCTCGAGCTGATCGCGGGCGTCGAACTGATAGATGTCGAGCTCCTTGGACGCGTACTTGTCGCCGGCGCCAGCATCGATGAGGATCGTCTGCCGTCCAGTGCGTACGAGCAGCGGATGCAGGCCGAGCGCAATGCGGTTGCGTGCATCAGCCGGCGCGCGTCGTTCCCACAGCACCTTGGGCACCACGCCGAACATCGCGCCGCCATCCAGGCGGAATGCGCCGTCACTGAGCGAGACGCACTCGAATTCACCGATCCGCACGAGACGCCCCGGCCGGCTCGACCAGCTCGATCAAGACGCCGTGCGTCGCTTTCGGATGAATGAATGCGACCCGGCTGCCATGCGCGCCGGCGCGCGGCCGCTCGTCGACAAGCCTCACGCCGCGCGTCAGGAGGCCCTGCAGCGTCGCGTCGATGTTGTCCACGCGAACGGCGATGTGATGCAGCCCCGGCCCACGCGTCTCGAGGAAACGCGCGAGCGGCGACCCTGAGCCAGTGGGTTCGATGAGTTCCAACGCCGTCTGGCCGGAGGCGGGCGACGGCTGCACGAACTGCACGCGCACCTGCTCCGTCGCGACCTCCTCGACGTCACCGCCTGCCAGTCCCAGCACGTCCTGCAGCAACGTCAGACTGTCCGAGAGCGACGTCGTCGCGATCCCGATATGGTCGAGCCACACAGCGGCCGTCGGCGCGAGCGCGTCGACGAGGGCATCCGCCGCGCGATAGGGATCCCCCCCGCTCGCGAACACGTGGTCGGCGGTCTGAGCGAGAAGCGACTCCGACAACTGATCCGCGAAGCGACGCAGCACCAGTTGACGCACGTGCTCCACGTGCCTGAGGCGCCTTCGATCGGCGCGCGCCTGAGGATCCGCGCTTCGGTGTCTGGCGATAGCCTGCACGAGCGCGGTGACGCCATCACCGCTCGTCGCCACGGTCGACAGCACCGGCGGCCGCCACCGATCCGCAGGTGTCTCCGCCAGCGACAGCAGCCCTTCGATCGCGGCCACCACTCGATCCGCGCCGTCGCGATCAGCTTTGTTGACGACGAACAGGTCGGCGATCTCCATCACGCCGGCTTTGAGCGCCTGCACGTCGTCTCCGGCGCCTGGCGCGACCACGACGACCACGCAGTCGGCCAGGCGCGCGACTTCGACCTCGCCTTGTCCCACGCCAACCGTTTCGATGAGGATGGGATCGAAGCCCGCGGCGTCCAGGACCGCAACGACGTCGCTCGTCGCGAGCGTCAAGCCGCCGAGATGGCCACGTGAAGCCAGACTGCGAATAAAGACGCCGGCGTCGGCCGCATGGCGCTGCATGCGAATGCGGTCACCGAGGATGGCGCCGCCCGTGAAAGGGCTGCTGGGATCGACAGCCAGCACGGCGACCTTCGCGCCCGCGCCGCGGTATTCGGCAATCAGTTGATCCACCAGCGTGCTCTTGCCAGTGCCCGCGGCGCCGGTGACGCCAACCACGGTCGCGCGTCCAGTGCGTGCGTGGAGCGCAGCGAGGAGGGGCGGCGCTCCAGGGTCTTCGTCTTCTACCAGGGAAATGGCCCAAGCGATCGCGCGGGCGTCCCCGGCGAGCACACGCGCGTGGAGGTCGAGCGCATTCATTTCATCGGCCCAGAAGCTGTCGCGCAATGACGAGCCGCTGGATCTCGCTCGTGCCTTCGCCAATCGTGCACAGCTTGACGTCGCGGAAAAACTTCTCGGCCGGGTAGTCCTTCACAAAGCCGTAGCCCCCATGAATCTGCACACACTCGTCGGCCGCCCGGACGGCCATCTCACTGGCGTACAGCTTCGCCACCGACGATTCAAATGACGTGCGGTCCGCATCGGTATCGCGCATCCACGCCGCGCGGTACACGAGGAGGCGCGCCGCTTCGAGGCGCGTCGCCATGTCCGCGAGCTTCCATTGAATCGCCTGGAACGCCGCGATAGGACGATCGAACTGGCGACGCTCGTTCGCATACCGCACGGCGGCTTCGTACGCGCCCTGCGCCAGCCCGACCGCCAGGGCCGCGATGCCAATCCGTCCGGCGTCGAGCACCTGGAGGGCCTGCACGAATCCTTCGCCGACGGGCCCCACCCGTTGGTCGTCAGGCACATGACAGTCGTCGAGCACGACCTCACTCGTGTCACTTGCCCGCATCCCCAGCTTGTCTTCCTTGCGACCCGCGGAGAGCCCCTTCGCGCGGCGCTCGATCACGAATGCCGAAATCCCGTGACTGCCTCGCGACGCATCGGTGACGGCCATGACGACAAGCACCCCCCCAATACGGCCGTGCGTGATGAACTGTTTTCGTCCCGACAACGCCCAGTTGTCGCCCTCACGGCGCGCGCGTGTCTGGAGCGCGCCAGCGTCGCTGCCCGATCCGGCCTCGGTCAGCGCCCAGGCGCCAAGCATCTCACCACGCGCCAACGGGGCGAGGTATCGCGTCTTCTGCGCCTCGCTGCCGAACATCGCGAGATGGGCCGCCGCGAGGCCATTGTGGGCCGCCACTGACAGCGCAATGGACGGATCGATCCGCGCCAGTTCCTCGATGCAAATGCAATAGTCGACCGCGCTGAAGCCCGCCCCGCCGAATGACTCTGCGACCTGAATGCCGGTGAGCCCGATTGCGGCCAGTTTCGGCAGGAGCTCCGGTGCAAACGCCTGCGCGTCGTCCCACGCCCGGACGAAAGGCCCGATCTCCGTTTCGGCGAACTCCCGGACGGTGCGCCGGAGCAATTCCTGCTCGGACGTCAGGCGGAAATCCATGCCGGAAACGTATCACGTCAACGCGATGCCGCCGCGACTCGGCCACTGGCCCACGGCCTGCGTCAAACCGATAGAGTGTTCATATGCGCGCGATTGGCATTGTTGTCTGCTCCGTCATCCTCCTCATCGCCACCGCGACACCGGCTCGAGCGGACCTGACCGCGTTCTGGGGGCTCTCCCCGACACCGGCCACACGCAGCACGAAGGGATTCGCGTTCGGCCTCAACCTGCTCGTCGTCGGATTCGAACTGGAGTACGCGAACACTACGGAAGATCCGCTCAAGCTCGCCCCGGGGCTGCGCACGGGGATGGTCAACGGCCTGATTCAGACGCCGACCTCGAAGACGCAGATCTACCTGACCGCGGGCGGCGGGTTCTTTCGCGAACGTCTCGGGACGAACGCCGAAACGAACATCGGGACCAATATCGGCGGCGGCGTCAAGATCGGGCTGGCCGGTCCGCTCCGCCTGAGGCTGGACTATCGCGTCTACTCACTGAGAGGCGCACCGATCGAGGCACACCCGCAGCGGTTCTACGCGGGGGCGAATATCAGCTTCTAGAAATGGAGTCCGGCCCCTCAGGGCCAGGCTCGTCAGGGCTCATCGAATCTTCGAAAGCGCCATGCGCTCCACGCGGATGACTGACGCTTTCAGCTTGTCGAAAAGCGGCTGCACTTCCGTCGGCAAGCTCTCGCTCAGGACGCGTACCGGATCGTAGTCCGCGCTCGGGACCACGGGATCGAGCAAGAACACATAGACGACCGCGTCGCGACCTGGTTCGGACGAACGCAGCATCCGCCACGCCGCGGCCTGCTTGCGGCGTGTCAAATCCGTGCTCGCGTCGAGGGCCTGGGCCAGACGGTTGATGACGGCCTCGAAGTCGGCGGTCTTGTCGGGCCGCACGTAGAACAGCAACAGCGCCGTCGTGGTTTCGAACGTGTAGTCAGGTGCGGTGACCGAGGACCGCGCTGGCGGCGCCGTCTGGGCACTCGCCAGCATCGATGTCGCCCCCATCCCAACCACGAGGGTCATCACACTGGCTGAGACGACTCGAAACACCGGGCGCCTCCCTGCGATTGGCAACTGCGATGGGCCTGCCGTTGGGGAATCGATGCCCTCCGGCCTGACAGCGTGTCGTGAGTGCGGGTGACGATACCACGGGTGCGGGATGGCCGCGGCCATCCCGAGAGTGATCGCGTACGTGAAAAGCGGGAGGTCCCAAGGGGACCTCCCGCGCTATGAGGTTATTAGTCCGACGCCGTCTCTACTGAACCTTTTTCAGTGGAACGGGATTGATACCGGCAATCGTGTCTGCCAGCTTCTTGTAGAGCGTCTCAGCCTCCGCGCGCTCATACAGGCCCGAACTGTACATCAGCACCGTCGGGCTGTACGTCGGCGCTTTGGCCGGATCCATCGAAAAGACGTAGGTAACGCCCTGCGGACTCGCCGGCAGATCGGCCTTGAACATCTTCAGGGTCTCGGCCACCGCCTTGACGTCCGGCTTGTCGCTCGCCGCCGCCTTCTTCAGCAGTTCAGACCAGACCGATTCGAAATCCGCGGTCTTGTCGGCCTTGACGGTCCAGAGGACCAGCGCCGCATCCGAGGTGAACTTGAACGGGTCTGCCGGCTCCGCCTGAGCTGCCGGAGCCGCTGGCGCGGGCGCTGGAGCCTGCTGCGCCTGAGCCGTCGCGGTCACACCAATCATCGCCGCGAAGAGTGTCGTTACAATCAAGCGCCGGCTCGACGCCGACCCGCTACCCAACACGTTCATCAATGCCTCCCTGCCCGCCGGGCAATCACGCCAAAAGGTTCCATACTGTAGCGTACCCCCGCACACGCGCGGGAGACGTTTCTCACGCGGCGAGTGGTCTCGCCACGTTACACGAAGGTCGTCATGACCTCATTCGCCATGAACATCCCGTTCCTGGTCAGTCCGAAGCCGACCGCTGTTCGCCAGACCAGGCCGGCCTCGATGGCGCCTGACAATGCCTCGCCATACTCCGCCCAGGGATCGACGCCGTAGTGCTCCGCAAAGGCCGCGCAATGGACGCCGACCGTGAGGCGGAGCCCCGTGAACAGCGCTTCTTGCACTCGTTCCTGCATCGATAGCGTGTGCAATCCTGACGCCACTGGCGCCTTCTGGGAAATCCGATCGATGTAGTCGGAGGTCGAGGACACGTTGTGCCAACGAGCCCCACCAATCGTGGTATGCGCACCACACCCAAACCCACGCCAGCTCTGCCCGGTCCAGTACTTCAAGTTGTGGCGGCTCTCTCGATGCGTTCGTGCAACGTTGGAGATCTCATACTGCCGGTACGCTGCCGACTCCAGGCGGTCCAATGCCGCCAGATACATGTCGGCCGCTTCATCGTCGGCCGCCTGGGCCCAACTTACGTTGTCTGATTGGACACCGTCTGGCGGCCGGCGGATGGCCTCGCGAAGAGGGGCGTTCGGATAGAGCTCCAATAGGTACAGCGACAGGTGGTCCGGAGCCAGTCCGATAGCCTGCTCGACCGAGGCCAGCCAAGACGCTGTGGACTGCCCGGGCAGCCAGAACATGAGATCGAGGCTGAGGTTGTCGACGCCCGCCGCCCGCGCCTCACGGACCGCGCTGCCGATCCGCGCGACCGTGTGGATGCGGCCCAGCTGCCGCAACTGCATCTCGTCGAACGTCTGCGCCCCGAAACTGATGCGATTGACCCCCGCCCCGAGAAAACCTTCCATGTGCGCGGCCGACGATGTCTCAGGATTGGTCTCGAGCGTGATTTCCGCGTCCGGGGCGACGGCGTACGCCGATCGACACGCGGCGATCAGTCGGCCGACCTCGGCCGGCTCGAGCAGGGAGGGGGTGCCGCCACCGAAGAAGATGGTATCGGCCGGCTGTCCGTCTCCTGCCGCGAGAATTTCGCGCTCGAGCGCCTCGACGTACCGCGTCTTCAGCGCGCCATCGAGCAGCCCGCGATTGAAATTGCAGTAGCTGCAGATGGCCTGACAGAACGGGATGTGGAGGTAGAGGCCTAGCACGGCAACGTCGAGCTTCGAAGTTCGACCTTCGAAATACCCCTACCGTCCGCCTTTGCCGCCAGGCCAGCTGATCTCGCGCGAGATCCTGGGCTCGGCGGGCTCCTGCGAACGGCGGACATCGGCCCGAGCCTGGCCGTGCGTGCGGGCCGGCAGCGTGCGGCGGCCACGATTGCGTTTCCAGAGCATCTCGAGATCGTGTGCGTCGCCATTGGGTTCGAGCATGCGGTAGTCCCCACCGTCGTATTCCAGGAACTCGCACATCTCATGAAGACGCGAATGCAGGCGGAAGCCGACCCGGACTTTCAGCGACTCGAGATCGGCTTCGTCGGGAAGATTCTCGTAGTTGGTCGTGAAGATCGTGGGGCGACGCTCGTTGTACCGCGTGTTGACGATGAGGTTCATCGTTTCCTCCACCCACTCCGAGGGCTTCTCGGCGCCCAGATCGTCGAGCACGAGGAGTTCGGCGTCCATCACCGGCCGGAGAATATCCATCTCGGCGGTGCGAACCACGGGGTTGTAGGTGGAGCGGATCATGCGAAGCAGATCGCGGACATCATAAAACAGGCCACGAACGCCTTTCTGCGTCACCACATGACGCAGCACCGAGACGGCAATGTGCGTCTTGCCGATACCCGGTGGCCCAATCAGGCAGAGGCCCTTGGTGACAGCGGGAAAGTCCTCGGCGAAGCGGCGCGCGCGGGCCAGCGCGAGCACGAGCTTTTCATTGTTGTAGATCGTGAAGCTGTCGAGGTTGCAACGCGCATACCGAGGCGGGACGCGCGCGTCGGCCAGCAGGCGCGACGACACAGTGTCCTGCCAGCAGTGGCAACGCTCCACGCGTCGTACGCCTTCGGGCGTCGCCGGGCGCCAGCCGGTGCCGTCGCAGTCGGGACAGATCATCCGCGACAGAATAGCACCGAAGCTATGACTGTTCGACTGGCTCCTGGACGTCTTCGGCTTGCGCGTCGCGCGTCATCGTCACGGGACTCGTCGGCACGAGCGCCGTGTTGAGCCGCTGCTCCCAGTCGCCGAGACCGCGCGCCAGCTCGCCCTTGACGTACTCCATGAACTCGTTGACCTCGCGCTGCATGCGATCCATCTTGCGGCGCATGTTGAGAATGATTTCGACGCCCGCGAGATTCACGCCAAGGTCGCGCGTGAGCGCGAGAATGGTTTCCAGATCCTGCAGATCTTCATCGGAATAGAGACGCGTGTTGCCTTCGGTCCGCGAGGGCTTCAGTAGCCCTTCGCGCTCGTAGAGCCGCAAGGTCTGCGGATGGATGTTGTACTTCGAGGCCACCGCGCTGATCATGTAGTAGCCCCGCCCGGTGCCTGTCCGTCTGGTCGGCATGATGACTCACCTTCGACGTCACGCCTTGGCGTCCGCCGACAGGGGCTCGAACCAGCCCCGCCGTACGTCGCCCGCGTTCAATCGTCCGAATTCGCGCAGCAGCTCCCTGGATCGATCGTCCAGCTGCGGCGGCAACACCACGTGCAGCGTGACCACCAGATCACCTGCGTCCTCTGACCTGCTCCCAGGGGCACCGCTGCCGACGCCGGCACCGCGAAGCCTCAAGGGTTGGCCGCTGCCCGCTCCCGCGGGAATGCGGATGCGAAGGGGCCCATCGAGCCCCGGGATATCAACGACAGCGCCGAGCGCCGCCTCGTGCACAGCCACCGGTACGGTCACGTGCAGATCGCGCCCGACACGGCTGAAGAACGGGTGCGACGGGACGTCCACGGTCACGTAGAGGTCGCCCGAGGCCCCGCCACCTGCCCCGGCATGCCCGTGTCCGGGCACCGCGATCCGGGTACCGGACTCGAGACCGGCCGGCACCGGGACGGTCAGCACCTCTGTGCGCGGCACCACCCCGGCGCCATGACACGGCCGGCACGGTTCGCTCGCAAGGCGGCCCTGTCCCCCACACGCCTCGCAGGACTTCGTGAACACCATGTGGCCGCGGGCCCAGCGCTGCGCGCCGTCACCGCGGCACGCTGGGCACACGGTTTCGACGCGGGCGATGCGCCCGCCGCCATGACACGTCGGACACCGCTCCTGCCGTGTCACCGACACGGTCACGACACCACCGCGCATCGCGTTGGCAAACGGCACGGTCACCGACATCGACACGTCGGCCCCGCGGATGGGCGACACCGCGTCACGCGCCGCTTGTTGAAAAACGTCCGCAAAGAGTTCCGCGAACGTCGCCGCGCTCGCCCCTTCGGCTGGCGCCGTGAAATCGAATCCCTCGAACGCGGCCGCGGTGGCTTCGATTCGCGCCGCCGGCATCGATGCGCCACGGTCGTACTCGCGCCTCAACTCCGGACTGCCAAGCACGCGGTACGCCTCCTGGATCTGCCCGTACATCTGCTCGGCCGCGCGATCGCCCGGATTGATGCCCGGATGAAAGCGCCGTGCCAATCGGCGGTATGCCCGCTCGATTTCGGCGCCGGTCGCGGATGACGAGAGACCCAGGAGCGAGTAAAGGGACATGACCTACTTCTTGTCTTCCACCACTTCCGCGTCGATCACGTCGTCGGCCTGACCGTTCCCGTGCGGAGCTCCACCAGGCGCGCCACCGGCGTCGCCCGCCGGGCCAGCGTTCTTGTAGAGTTGCTCGGCCGCCTTCTGTTGCGCCTGCATCAGCGCATCCAGCGTGCGGGTGATGGCGGTCGCGTCGTTCGACTCGAGCGCCTTCTTGACGTCGTTGGTCGCCGACTCGATGGCCATCCGATCGGACGGGTCGAGTTTGTCGCCGGAGTCCTTCACGAACTTCTCCGCCGCGTAGACCGCCTGATCAGCTTTGTTCCGCGTCTCGACTTCGTCACGCCGCTGCTGGTCTTCGGCCGCGTGCGCTTCCGCGTCGCGCATCATCTTGTCGACTTCGTCCTTCGAAAGACCACTCGACGAGGTGATGGTGATCTTCTGTTCCTTGCCCGTGCCGCGATCCTTCGCCTGCACGTTCACGATGCCGTTCGCGTCGATGTCGAACGTCACTTCGACCTGAGGCACGCCGCGCGGCGCGGGCGGAATGCCGTCGAGATGGAACTTGCCGAGCGTGCGGTTGTCTCGCGCCATCGGCCGCTCACCCTGCATCACGTGGACTTCAACGCTGGTCTGGCCATCGGCGGCCGTCGAGAAAACCTCGCTCTTCTTCGTCGGAATGGTGGTGTTTCGCGCAATGAGCGTGGTCATGACCCCGCCCAGTGTTTCGATGCCGAGCGAGAGCGGGGTGACGTCGAGGAGCAGGAGATCCTTGACCTCGCCCGAAAGCACGCCTGCCTGAATGGCCGCGCCAACCGCGACGACCTCGTCCGGATTCACGCCCTTGTGCGGTTCCTTACCGAAGAGCTCCTTGACGATCTGCTGGACGCGGGGAATGCGCGTTGATCCGCCCACGAGCACGACCTCATCAATCTTCGCCGCCGTCACACCAGCATCGGTCAGCGCCTGCTTGCACGGCCCGACGCTCTTCTGGAGCAGATCTTCGACGAGCCCTTCGAACTTGGCGCGTGTGAGCTTCATCGCGAGGTGCTTCGGACCGGTCTGATCGGCGGAAACGAACGGCAGGTTGATCTCCGTTTCCATGACCGTGGAGAGCTCCATCTTCGCCTTCTCCGCCGCCTCGCGCAGCCGCTGCAGCGCCATGCGATCCTTCGAGAGGTCGATGCCCTCCTGCTTCCGGAACTCGCTGACGATCCAGTCGATGATGCGCTGATCGAGGTTGTCGCCGCCGAGGTGCGTGTCGCCGTTGGTGGACTTGACCTCGACGACGCCCTCGCCGACCTCGAGGATCGAAATGTCGAACGTGCCGCCACCGAAGTCATAGACGGCGATCGTTTCGTCCTTCTTCTTGTCGAGGCCGTACGCCAGGGCCGCCGCGGTGGGTTCGTTCACGATGCGAAGCACTTCGAGACCCGCGATCTTGCCGGCATCCTTGGTCGCCTGGCGTTGCGCGTCGTTGAAATACGCCGGCACGGTGATGACCGCCTTGCTCACCGGCTGTCCGAGGTAGTCCTCCGCGGACTGCTTGAGTTTCTGCAGGATCATCGCGGAGATCTCGGGTGGCGAGTATTTCTTGTTGTCCTGATCGTGGGAGAGGCCAACCACGACACGGTCGCCATCCGTCACGACGCGGTACGGCACCATCTTCAGTTCTTCCCCGACCTCGTCGAAACGCCGCCCCATGAATCGCTTAATCGAAAAGACGGTGTTTTCGGGGTTGGTAATGGCCTGGCGCTTGGCCACCTGGCCCACGAGACGCTCGCCCGACTTGGCGAAGCCCACAACGGACGGCGTGATACGACCGCCCTCGGAATTGGTGATCACGACCGGCTCCCCGCCCTCCATCACAGCCACGACAGAATTGGTGGTGCCCAGGTCGATCCCGATGATCTTGCTCATATGAAACGCTCCCCTTCAGGTGAAAAACTTTAGTGTCAGTGATTATAGAAAGCTGAGTGACTGAATGTCAAATATAAAGACGTAAGTCCAAGCGCCCCCAGACAGACCGGGTCCCTTAGGAGACCGGGTCTCGGAAGTCCCGGTCTCATGCTGTCGGCCGAAATCCCTAACTAAAACCTGGACGGCCCAGGTTCGGGGTGTCAAAGACCGGGTCTCTTAAGCAACCCGGTCTCCTCACCGCGGTCCAACTTGCCTTTCCCAATACTCTCTAGATTTGCATCGACTGACGGGCTAGTATCGAAATTGCCTAGCCTGTCTGACACTTTGAGGGTGCGTTTATGACCCGGTTTCATCGAGTCAGGCTGTTTCTATTGCCCGCCGCAGCCGTCGGCGCGCTGTTGACCAGCCCCTCCCCTACGGCCTTGCTCCTCGCCCAGTCCGACGCGCCGCCGCCAGCCCCGGCGAATTGGACCATTGACGATGACCAGAGCCCGGATGCCGTGGATTGGTCAGACGACGTCCCGGCGCATGTAGCGGTGGTGGACGGCTCGGCGTGGCTCGGGCGCGACAACGGCGAGGACGTGGCCGTCGAGAACGTGCCCCTGCTCGCCGGCGACCGGCTGCGCACCGCCCGGGGCCGGGTGGAGGTCCTGTTCGATGACGGCAGCGCGCTGGCCCTGGACGAGAACACGACCGTCGACCTGCTCTCCGATTCCCTTATCCGGCTACAGAGCGGGCGCTTGCGCCTCAGCCTGGCTCGGGGAACCGATTCGTCCGACTACCGGGTGGACGCGGCGGGCACGACCGTCATGCTCCGCCCCGGCGGCGAGTATCGCGTCAGCCTCCAGGGTCTCTCGCGGACCGACCCGGAGGTACTCGTTGCCGTGACCCGCGGCAGCGCAGAGATCGGCTCGCCTTTCGGGCGCACGCTGATTCGTCCCGGATATGAAGCGGCGGCGTCCGGGCGGTCCGCACCGTCGGCTCCCTACGTGGCTAGTTCAGCATCATCGGACGGCTTCGATCTGTGGGCCGAGAACTTGCGCGATGACCGGGCGAGCGCAGCCTCGGCGCGTTATCTGCCAACCGAAGTCCGGTCGTACGGAGGCCTCTTCGATCGCTACGGCGACTGGCAGTACGACTCCTCCTACGGCTACGTCTGGTATCCGCGCGTCGACACGGGCTGGCGTCCGTACTATCAGGGCGAGTGGTCGTACGTCGGCAGTTATGGCTGGTTCTGGATTGGTAGCGATCGCTGGTCCTGGCCGACACACCACTACGGGCGCTGGGGCGTGACCGGGACGCGGTGGTACTGGATTCCCGATCGGCGTTGGGGTCCCGCGTGGGTTTCCTGGGCGAGCGCGCCAGGTTACTTGAGCTGGTGCCCGCTCGGATACAACAACCGCCCGCTGATTTCGATCAACATCGGCTATTCATCCTCACCATGGCGCGCGTGGACGGCCGTTCCGCTCAGTCGCTTCAGTAACCGGATCATCGTCAACTCCCGAAGCCGCGCGTATTCGGTGCCATCAAGCGCGCGGTTTGTCGAACGCCGCAGTGCGCCCTTCCGGCCGGTGTTGGCGCGGGGGAACGCGGAACCGTTGCGATCGCCCGGCTTCCGCGGTAGCGGCAACAGCGGCACGTCAGCGGTGACGCGCGCGGCGGTGCGCAATCCGATGAACGGCGACAACGGCCGCGTCATGAGCGCGGGCGACAATCGCCGCAGCGGCATCGACGATCGCGCCCCCTCGCGCGCCGGCCAGCCGGCGCGCGACGATGTCCGCTCGGCCGGCACGCCAGCGGGCACTGTCTACAGCCGCAGCGCGGGCCGGACTGACCCGCGCGCCGGCGCGCCGGTCAGTCCGACCTCCGCGCCTCCTCCGACGACCGGATCGGGCGTCGTCGATCGTTCCGCCCACGGCCGTCAGCCGCAGGGCACGATCATCACACCTGGCCCGCAGCCCGACAACACCGCGGGCCGTGGGTTCCGCCGCGCGCCCGCGGCGCCGGCCACCGGCGGGGCGCCGCAGGCCTCGCCCTGGAACCGCGGCCGGACCTCGACCGAGGTGCCGCAGGCACCTCGGTCCGATCCCGGCCCTGACGCGCCGCGCGCCTATGGCCGCGCGCCAGGCGGGGGTATGCCTTCCCGTCCGGCACCGGTCGACGCGCCGCGCGCCCGCCCCGAGCCGCAGCCACAGCCACAGGCGCGCCAGGAATCTCCCCGCACGGGATCGCCGCGGTCGGCACCGTCACGGAACGAGCCACGGACCGAAGCTCCGCGGCAGCAGACCGAGCGTTCGTCGGGACGCTCAGCGCCCGCAGAGTCCTCAGGCGGCGATCGCGCGCGCAGCCGCCGATAGGCCGCGCGGCAGTCATCGCGCCCCCGGGTGTTGCCGTGCAACACCCGGGGGCGTTTCTTGTACAGTGAAGAGCTCATGCTGAAGCTCCCCAGATTCGCCCGCACATTCGGCGTGATCGCGCTCTTCGTGTTCACGGCGATCGCGGGTACGGTCGGCGGGGTGCTGTTCGCGTTCGTCGGCGACCTGCCGCAGATTTCGGCGCTCGACGACTACTCGCCCGGCACCATCACCCGCGTCCTCGGCCGTGACGGCAAGGTCATCGGTGAACTGGCGACCGAGCGCCGTCAGATCGTCAGCTACGACGACATTCCGGCCGTGCTGCGCAACGCGATCATCTCCGCCGAAGACGACGAGTTCATGACGCACGGCGGCATCCGGGCCGAACGGATGGCCTGGGCCTTCATTCAGGACAAGGTCTTCCGCCTGCGACGTCCCGGGCGCAGCACCATCACGCAACAACTCGCGCGACAGATCTTTCCCGACACGATCGGTTTCGATCGCACCCCCGAGCGGAAGATCAAGGAAGCCCTCGTTGCGTTGCAGATCGAGAAACGGTACACGAAGCGTGAGATCTTCACGATGTACTGCAACAAGGTCGCGTGGGGATACGGCACCTACGGCGTCGAGTCCGCGTCGCTCCTGTACTTCGGCAAACCCGCGAAGGAGCTCACGCTGAACGAGGCCGCAACGATTGCCGGCATGCTGCCGGCGCCACAGCGTCTGAATCCGTACAGCAACATGAAGGGCGCGCTGTCGCGACGGAACTACACCCTTGATCGCATGGCGGAAGAGGGTTACATCACGACCGCGGAAGCCTCCTCCACCAAGGCTCAGCCCATCGTCACCCGTGGCCAGCCGACGCGGCCGGCTTCGATCGCGCCGTATTTCGTGGAGTTGATTCGCGATCGCCTCGAGGATACCTACGGGGCGAAGGCTCTTTACGAGAGCGGTCTCGTGGTGCACACGGGCCTGGATGCGGCACTGCAGCAGGCAGCGGACATCGCGCTGGATCGCGGCCTCCGGCGAATCGACAAACTTCGTGGCTTCCGCAAGCCGGCGCGGAATCTCCTGGCGGAACACCGCTCGTTGGAGACCTTCAGACTGCCCCGGTGGACGCGCGATCCCGTCGAAGGCGACGTGACCTCGGCAATCGTGATAGCCGTCGAGCCGGCCGACATCCGCGTACGCGTGGGGCGATTTTCGGGCGTGATTGGGCGCCCCGGGTACGAGTGGACGCGCAAGAAGCCGCAGGATCTCGTCAAGCAGGGGGACGTCGTCGACGTGCGCCTCACCAAGATCGATGCCCAGGCCGGCACGTGCATCGCGGCGCTGGACCAGACGCCACTGCTCGAGGGGGCGTTTCTCGCGATCGACAACCGCAGCGGGCAGGTGCTCGCGATGTCTGGCGGCCAGAACTTCGAACGCAGCCAGTTCAATCGCGCGACGCAGGCGATGCGTCAGGTCGGGTCCCTGTTCAAACCGTTCGTCTACACCGCGGCGATCGATCGTGGATACACCGCTCTGTCGATGCTCGACGACACGCCGGCCAGCTACGAGGTCGGCCCGAACCAGCCGCTGTACGAACCGAAAAACTACGATCGCAAATACGAGGGCGCCGTCACCTTGAGACGTGCCCTCGAGGACTCGCGCAACGTGCCTACGGTACGACTGATGGCCGCGCTGGGCCCGAAGGAAGTCATTCACTACGCCCGACAGCTCGGCGTCACTGCGCCCTTGCCGGAGTACCTCTCCATCGCCATCGGATCGGCCGAGGACTCGTTGATGGAAATGACGTCGGCGTACTCCGCGTTCCCGAATCAGGGCGTCCGCATGTCGCCCCTCTCGATTCTCGATGTCGTCGATCGCGACGGCAACATGCTCGAGCAACACCGGACAGAACCGCATGAGGCCATCCGCGCCGACACTGCGTACATCATGACGAACCTGCTCGAAGGTGTCGTGCAGCGTGGCACGGCCGCGACCGCGAGTTCGCTCGGCTGGCCGCTCGGTGGCAAGACCGGCACGACCGACGACTACACGGACGCGTGGTTCGTCGGCTTCGATCCGGACATCACGGTCGGCGTGTGGGTGGGCTTCGATCAGAAGCGCCCGATCGGCTCGAATCAGACAGGCGCCGTCGCCGCCCTGCCGATTTGGACCGAGATCATGAAGAGCTGGGTGGAGCGTCGCCGTGCTGCTGGCGGTGACCCGCCGGAGTTCGAACGGCCGGGCAACGTGGTTGTCGTGTCGACCGTCAACGGCCCGGAAGTCTTCATTGCCGGAACGGAGCCGGGCGCCAAGGGGAATTAGCCAATCTGCGGGCGGCACGCCTCAGCTTGGGGCCTTCGGCTACACGTCGTCGCTGTCCGCAGTCTCGAGCTTGCCCAACGCACGCTTCATCAAATAGGCCTTGATGAAGTCATCGAGGTCGCCGTCGAGCACACGCGTCACGTCGCCCACCTGATACTTCGTGCGGTGATCCTTCACCATCTGGTACGGATGCAGGACGTAGCTGCGAATCTGACTGCCGAAGGCGATGTCCTTCTTCTCCCCGCCCAGCTGTTCCATCTTGGCCTGCTGTTCCTTCAGCCTGAGGTCGTACAACCGCGCCTTCAGCACCTTCATACCTGACGCGCGGTTCTTGTGCTGCGACCGCTCGTTCTGACAGGAGACGACGATGCCCGTCGGCAGGTGCGTGATGCGCACGGCCGAATCCGTCACGTTGACGTGCTGACCGCCGGCGCCGCTGGAGCGGAACGTGTCGATGCGCAGGTCTTTGTCCTCGATCTCGATATCAATATCGTCCGGCAACTCCGGCCAGACGTACAACGACGCGAACGACGTGTGTCGACGAGCCGCCTGATCGAACGGCGAGATGCGCACGAGACGGTGCACGCCGGCCTCGGCTGTCAGCAGACCGTAGGCATAGTCGCCTGTGACGAGCAGCGTGACGCTCTTGATGCCGGCCTCGTCGCCCGGCTGCATGTCCATGATCTCCCGCTTGAATCCGCGTCGTTCGATCCAGCGGAGGTACATCCGCACCAGCATCTGCGCCCAATCCTGGGACTCGGTGCCGCCCGCGCCCGGGTGGATGGTGATGATCGCGTTCTTGCGGTCGAGTTCGCCCGAGAGCATCGTGCGAATCTCGCCGGACTCGACATCGCGCCCATACGTCTCGATGCCGCGTTCCAGGTCGCCCAGCACGTCCTCACCCTGGCGCGCCCAATCGAAGAGCACCGACAGATCCTCGGTCTGACGCGTGAGCGACTGCGCCAGCGTGCGATCATCCTCAACCTTGCGGCGCCGCTGCTGGACCTTCTGCGCCCCCGCCTGGTCCTTCCAGAAATCCGGAGCCGAGGCGGCCCCGTCGAGCTCCATCAGCTCCCGGTCGAGACGGGCTTCGTCAAAGCCCCCTCCGCAGGTCGGAGGCACGGGCGGACAAATCGGTGTAGCTGCGCGTGAGTTCGTCGAGGGTCATGGACACAAAAGGGGTTCCGGGTTCCGGGTTCTGAGGTTCTGAGGTTCCAGAGTTCTGGCGCACTACCGACGACGGGAGGCCGTCACGATGAAACCAGCGGTCATGGCCAGCGAGAGCCAGGCGATCAGGTCGCCCGTGCGACTGTAGATCGTACGATCAGTCAGGAGCCTCACGTCAACTGTCAAGGAAACGGGCTCGAAGAGAGGCGTGCTGACCAGCGTGCGCCCGTACGGATCGACCGCCCCGCTGATGCCCGTGTTGGCGGCTCGGACGACGTAGCGGCCCTCTTCCACGGCCCGCAGACCGGCCTGCTCGAAGTGCTGGTAGGCCGCCGACGAGCGACCGAACCAGGCATCGTTGGTGATGGTCGCCAGGAGCTGGCTGCCATTGGCCACGAAGTCTCGAGCGAGACCCGGGTAGATGGCCTCGTAGCAGATCGCAACGCTGATTCGGCGCCCGTCCACGTCGAACACGATCGGCTCGGTGCCGGGACTGAAATCGCTGACGGCCTCGACCAAGGGCTTCGCGAAGAAGAACAACGACTTGAACGGCACGAACTCGCCGAAGGGTACGAGGTGAATCTTCTTGTATGTCTGTTTGGATCGACCATCGGACCCGACGAGCACCGCGGCATTGAAGAACTGTTCCGGATGGCCGTCGATCGGCGGCTGGTAGGCGTCGGCGCCAAGAATGAACGGCGTCCGTGTCTCGGCAGCGAGCCGTCGAATCGGGAGCGCCAAGGCGTCGTCGATGTCGAAGTAGCCCGGCGTCGACGCCTCGGGCCAGAACACGACGTTCGCACCAGCCGCAATCGCCTCGCGCGAGAGTGTCAGGTACCGACTAAGGATCGCGTCGCGAAACGCGGGGTCGTATTTCTGATCCTGTTCGACTGACCCCTGCACCAGGCCAATGCGAATCTGCTCGCCGCTGCTGATCAACCGACCGCGTGACACGCGGAACGCACCGGCGGTCGCGACGACCGCGACGAGCAGGGCCACGGCGCCCACGGCCGCGCGGTGCCCGCGGCGCTGTGTCAGGCTGAGCACCGCCGCCGCCGTGCCCACGAGCGCCACGAGCGCCGATAGCCCGAAGCCGCCGGTGACACTGGCCAGCTGGACAATGGGTACGACGGTCGACTGCGACGATCCCAGAAGTGCCCAGGGGAATCCACTGAACGATGCCCTCACCCACTCGGTGGCCACCCAGAAGACGGGGGCGAGCCAGACGCCAGCGACCCCGAGCCTTCGGACAGCCCATCTGAGGAGCACGGCCCAGACCGCGGGAAAGATGGCCAGATAGCTGACGAGCAGTAGACCGATCGGTGCAGCCAGCGGCCAGGACAGATCGCCGTACCGGTGCATGACTTCGGCGACCCAGTAGACGGTGCCCCCAAAGTAGACGAGCCCCATCGCAAAGCCCAGGGCCGCGGCGCGACTCCCCGTGCTGGACGTCGCGGACGTGGCGATGGCGACGATCGCAGGCGCCAACGCAATCCAGGCGAACGCAGGGTAACCGAACTTCGGGAAGCTCGCCGCGAACAGAAGACCGGACAGGAGAACTAGCGGATAACCGACGGCGTGAACCCTTCTTGCTTCAACTTCCCGGCGGTGCGATCCGCTTCGGCGCGTTCGGGATAGGGACCGACCCGGACGCGAAACAGACCGCCCGTCTGCGCCGGTGCGACGAACGCCGGGTAGCCTTTGGTCTTGAGCGCCGCGACCTGCTTGTCGGCATTCTCGCGCGATCGGAACGCGTTGATTTGCACACTCCAACCCGATCCGGATTTCGGAGACGCGGGCAGTTCGGCCGGCTTCGCAACGGGTTTCGCCGTATCAGGCTTGGGCACGACCGGAGCCGGCGTGGCAGCCTTGGGTTCCTTTGCCACCGGCGCCGCTGGTTCGCTGACATCCGGCACGTCGGCCGATGGCGGCAGCCCCTGGGGCGTTTCGGCCTTGGCGCTGCTACCGCCGACCGTGGAGCCATCACCCTTCGACAGCTCCGGATATTTGAGTGGCGGCATTTCGGTCGGGGGCGGCACCGGTCCCAAGGGCGCGGACGGTGTCGCGTTCGCCGCGGACTCGGTCATGGGAGTCGGCGCGCCACCCGTCTTGTCGCGCACGCCGCGTCCGACGGAGACGCCGAGCAGGAACACTGCCACGGCGAGGACGACCGACGCCATGAAGAGGAAGACGAGTTGCTTCGCACTCACCTGGATTTCGCGAATATTTGGATTCGCCATGATCGCGTGGCGAGATGTTAGCACGGCGATCAGCCGCCGATTCGCCTCATCAAGGCCTGTGCTTCCGCCGAGCCGGGCGCCAGGATCAGCGCGCGGCTTGCTTCCTGCCTCGCCGCGTTCCGATTGCCCGACTCGAACAACGCCGCGCCGAGCGCCAGCCGGCCGGCCAGCGTCTCACGGCACCAGAGCGCCACCTTGAACTCATCGATCGCTTCGGTCAGCCGTCCCGAACGCTGGTACAGCTGCCCCAGCAGGAGGTGCGGCTCATCTTCGTACGGCGCCAGATAGATCGCGCGGCGCAGTTCGTTGGTCGCTTCACGATCCCGATCGGCCGCCAGTAACGCCCGGCCTTGCGCCAGATGAAATGACGCGGTCTGCTGTTGGTCCCGCTGTCCGGGGTTGGCCACCATCGTTCGCAGCGGCAGCGGCGGATTGACGTCGGGCGACGACGGCACACGCTCGAGCGAGCTTGGAATTCGCGTACCGGGCGCCCGCGCTGCCGGATCCGGTTCCGCGCCGAGGAGCTTGGCGAGGTCGAACTCGCGCTGCGCCTCCGCCGCGCGTCCCGCGCCCGCGAGCACCGCGCTCATGACCAGGTGGGCGTCCCCATCCGCAGCATCGAATCGCACCGCCTCCCGCAGCGAAGTCAGGGCGTCGGTCCCGTTCTGCGCAAGAGCCTGCGCGTAACCCAGATTGAACAGGTAGTCCGCGTTCTCGGGCTGCTCGTCTACGGCGCGCTTGAAGAACGTGGCCGGCGCCCCGGCGCCGGGCGGGGTCCCCCGACGAAGCTGCACGATGCCGATCGCGTTGGAAATGGCCGCGGCGTGTCCACCTGCGTAGAGCGTCGTGAGGGCTTGGAACGCGCCATCGTAGCGCTTGAGCTCGATCATCGAGAGCGCGACCGCAAACCGCGCCCGGCGAACAAGTGCCGTCTCACCGGCCACGGCGCTGGCCGCCCCCAGCGCCTTTTCGTGGAGCGCCTGCGCCGAATACACGTTCCACAGCGCCATGAGGATTCGCGGATCGGTCGGCGCCTGCCGCGCGGCGCTTTCGAGAAACCGCTGCTGCACGGCGGGCGTGGCCGCCACCAGCCCCTTCATGTAGCTCTCGAAGGCGTCGAGCGGCAGTGGCCGCGCCTGCGCCGTGGCCGTTGGACGCGACCGTCCGGTCTGCGCGGCCACGCGGCCGGCGACCCGGGCGAATAGTTCGAAGATGTCCGTCATCGGACCGTCCTCGTTGACCGCGGGCGTCTCACGACCAGCCGCCAGCCGGATGATGCGCGTGTGCACCTGCAGATTCGTTCCCAGATGGACCTCGCCAAAGACGATCTCGGACGCCCCGATGAGCTCGGCCACCCGAATCATCGTGGCGTGTGTCAGCGCCGGGGTCATCGGCAGGTTGAGCTCATCGAACGCCGCGAGACGTTCTTCCCGGGAGAGTGCGCCAACCCCTACGGTTGAGAGTCCCTCAGTGATCAGAATCGACGCAGCCTCGCCCAGCCAAAGCGCCGCCCCACTGCCGCCCGGCGCCTTCGGGTCGACATCGGCCGCGAAAGGCATCACCAGAACACGTGAACCCGGCGTGCCCTGGGCGAAAACAATCGAGGGCCACGCCACGGAGGCGGCCAGCAGCAGCGCTTGAACGGTGAGACGAGGCACAAGAGCAGAGACGCTCATCATGCGGCGATAGCCGGTACGGGCGCGGACCCACTGGCACCGAGGTCGATGGCGATGATGCACGAAGGTCCGCCGCTCACGGCCTGGCACTGCTCCACGCTGGCCGTGGCGGCAATCCCGAAGTGGCTCAGGACCCGGGCGGTCAACGCGACGTAGAACCCACACAAGGGCGTCGCGTGGGTCTCACGCACAGAGCAGAAGACCGACGACTTCACTTCGACCCTCGCTGTCTTACCGCGAAGCCGCGCCGAGACGCGACTCAGCCGGCTCACCGACCGTGCGATCTCCGCCGCAAGGCGCACCGCGGCGCGCGTGCGAAGCCCCCGCGGCAACCACGCGATATACCGCTTCCGCAGTGGCGGCAGCGACTCGAGTGTCCAGTCGGCCGCCAGTAGACCCGCTCGGGACATCACGGCGTCGTAGACCACGCCTTCCGTCCGCAAGAAGCTGACAACGGCCATCATGGGCGCCAGCCCAATCGATCCGTCACGGAGACCCTCACCGGTCAACCAGTTCTCATAGAAATCCAGGCGCTGGGGCAGCTCGTCAGCAATCGCCTGATGCAGGCTCGCAGGCAGCAGACGTGCAAGAGGGACCTCTGTCATGATCGGCTCGTGGAGGCCTCAACGACGGCTGCCGCAATCGTGGCGGGCGGCCGTGCCCGTCGCTTTGCCGGTCAGGACAAAAGTCGCCTCGTCGTCGAGGGACGCACCATCATCGTTCGTCAGGTCGAGGTTCTGCAACGTGTGGCACATCCGGTGTTCGTCGTCGGACACGATCCGGGGCGCTTCGCCGATCTCCCGTTGCCGGTCTACGCCGACGTCGTCACGGGCGCTGGCGTGATGGGCGGCATCTATACCGCACTCACCGTCGACGGCCCTGACACGGTCATTGTCGTTGGCTGCGACATGCCCTTTCTCGAAAGCGGCCTGCTCCAAGGGCTCGTCGAACTGAGCGCGGGGCATGATGGCGCGTGGGTGCGCACGCCGCGCGGCGTCGATCCCCTGCTGGCCTGCTATCGCCGCCACGCCGCACCGATCCTTCGCGGCGAGATTGATGCCGGGCGGCTGAAAGCCACCGACCTGCGCAGCGTGTTGAACATGGCGGAGATGTCGCTTGCGGACGTGGCAACGTACGGTCCACCGGAGCGACTGCTGGCCAACCTGAACTCGCCCGACGACTACGCCCGAGTACAATACGGCGGTTCATGATCCTCCCGGTTTACGCACGTCTTCGCACCGCCGTCACGCAGGTTCTGTCCGTACAGTTCGGGTTGACCGGCGCTGATCTTCCGACGCTGGTCATCGAGACGCCGCCCCGACGGGCGCTCGGCGATGCCGCCATGCCCGTCGCATTCGAACTCGCGCGACGACTGCGAAAGGCCCCGCGCGCCATCGCCCAGGAGCTCGCGGGCGCCCTGGGCGCCATCGAGGGCGTGACGCGCGTCGACGCGGCGCCGAACGGATACCTGAACATCTTCCTGGATCGGCCCGCCTTTCTCACGCAGTGGCTGACCACGCCGCCCGTTGATCCGTCGGCCACAGGCCCGAAGGTCATCGTCGAGCACACGGCCATCAACCCGAACAAGGCAGCGCACGTCGGCCACCTCCGAAACTCGGCGCTGGGCGACACGTTGGTCCGTCTCCTGCGCTTCCAGCAGAAGACGGTCGAAGTCCAGAACTACATCGACGACACGGGCGTCCAGGTCGCCGACGTCGTGGCCGGCTTCATCCACCTGGAAGGACGCACGCTCGAATCCGTGACCGCGCTGGCCGCCGATCCCGCCGTGCGTTTCGACTACTACTGCTGGGATCTCTACGCCAAGGTGACCGAGTGGTACGCCGCCGACAAGGCCCGCCTCGAGATCCGCGGCCAGACCATGCACGCCATCGAGCACGGCGGGAACGACCTGGCGGCGATGGGCGCGGTCGTCGCCGATTGCGTTGTCCGCTGCCACCTGCGGACGATGGCGCGGATGAACGTTGACTACGATCTCCTCACCTGGGAGGGCGACATCCTGCGCCTGCAATTCTGGGCGACCGCCTTCGAACAGCTCAAGGCGCGCGGGGCGGTGTCACGCCAGACCGAGGGGCGGCTCGCCGGCTGCTGGGTCATGCCAATCGAAGGCGCCAGCGGCTCCCCCGATTCCGACGAGGGTTCGGAAGACGATCCGGAACAAAAGGAAAAAGTCATCGTCCGCTCCAACGGCACGGTGACATACGTCGGCAAGGACATCGCAAACCAGTTCTGGAAGTTCGGCCTGCTCGGCAAGGACTTCCACTACCGCGTGTTCACGATGCGCCCTGATGGACGACCGCTCTGGGCGACGACGTCAACGCCGGGGCAGGATGCCGGAGCGCCGCCCTTTGGCCGCGCGTCGGCCGTCTACAACGTCATCGATTCCCGCCAGGCCTATCTTCAACAACTCCTGAAGCAGGCGCTGACGACCATTGGCTTCCCGAAGGAAGCTGAAGGTTCAACCCACTTCTCCTATGAAATGGTCGCCCTCACGCACGCCACGGCTCGGGCGCTGGGCTATCAGGCGGACGAAAGCAGCGGCAAGCCGTTCGTCGAGGTTTCCGGCCGCAAGGGGCTCGGCGTCAAGGCTGACGACCTGATCGACCGGCTCGTCGACTCCGCGCTAAAGGAAGTGACGGCGCGCAATCCCGACCTCGCCCCCGAGGAGCGACGACGCACCGCGGAGGCCATCGCGATCGCCGCCGTGCGCTACTTTCTGGTGAAGTTCACGCGGACCAAGATCATCGCGTTCGATATCGATGAGGCGCTCAGCTTCGAGGGCGAGACCGGCCCGTACATCCAGTACGCGACCGTGCGCGCCGGCAACATCCTCGCGAAGCTGAAGGATCGCGATCACGTCGATCCCGACTCCATCGCCGATCGTCTGGCGCCCCTGGATCGCGCGGCGATCAACACAGGCGAGGACGCCGACGAGCTTTGGGGCCTCGTGCTCGAGGCCGCGCGCCTCGACGACATCGTCGATACCGCCATCCGCTCGCTGGAATTGTCGCTCGTCGCCAAGCACGCGTTCAGTCTCGCCCAGACCTTCAACGCGTTCTACCATCGCCAACAGATCCTCAAGGAGGAACGCGAGGACCCGCGACTGTGGCGCGCGGCCGCCGTCGTCTACGCGCGTCGCCAGCTCACCGTCGCGCTCGATTTGATGGGGTGCCGGGTTCCCGGCAGAATGTAGCCATGCCACGCATCGCGGTTGCCTGGCCTCAGCCAGACTACCTGACGTCCCTCGAGCGCGCCGGCGCCACCCCGCGTGTCCTCAATCCCGCCGTTGATCGCGTACCCGATGTCCTCGACGAGTGCGATGGCGTGCTGCTGACCGGCGGCGCCGACGTCGATCCCGTCCACTACGGCGCGGAGGATCGCCACCCCGCGTTGAAGCTCGATGCCGTGCGCGACGCGTACGAGATCGTCCTGGCGCGCGAGGCCATCGCTCGCGACATGCCGTTGCTCGCCATCTGCCGCGGAGTCCAGCTGCTGAACGTCGCCGCTGGCGGCACCCTCGTGCAGGATCTTCCCACTCATCGTCCGAGCGACATCGTGCACGGTCAGCGAGAGCCCGCCACCAGCACGCCACACACCGTGCGCATTCAGGGAGGATCGGCGCTCGCCACCCTGATCGGGCCGCGGGCCGCGCATGACGTCGCCGTCAACAGCCGCCATCACCAGTCGGTCGATCGTGTTGCGCCCGGATTCGTGGTCTCTGCGATGGCGCCCGACGGCGTCGTCGAAGGGATCGAGCGCCCGGGCGCCTGCTTCTGCGTGGGTGTGCAGTGGCATCCCGAGAACTTCTGGGAGACCGGGGAGTTCTCCTCGATGTTCACGGGGCTCGTGGACGCCGCAAAGCGCCGCGCGGCCCGTTGAGGGTGCTAGCGGTCGAACACCGCGACCGACTCGATGTGGGGCGTGTTGGGAAAGAGATCGAAACCCGTGACCGATTTCAGCCGGTAACCCGCACCGAGAAGTCCCTTGGCATCGCGCGCCAGCGTGGCCGGATCGCACGACACGTAGACCAGCCGCGGCGCGTTGAGTCGCACGACGGCCGTAAGCGCTTCGGGCGATGCGCCGGTGCGCGGCGGATCGAGCACCAGCGTGTCGACCGTGCCCGGGCCCATCGTCGGCAAGGCCTCCTCGACCGAGGCTCTCACGACCTGGAAACCGGTGACTGAACTCGACGCATTCGACTCGAGGTCTTCACCACTGATCGCGTCGCCTTCGACTGCCGTCACGGCCAGCCCGCGCGCCGCGAGCGCCACGGCAAAGAGCCCGACGCCGGCATAGGCATCGATAGCGCGCCCCCCCTGCGCCTGCGACAGGACGAGCGCGACCAGATCACCGGTGAGAAACCGATTGCCCTGAAAGAACGCCGCGGCCGATCGCGTCCACTGCGTCGACGGAGCGATCGGACTCCCGCGGGGAAACAGACCGGACGCACGCTCGGTGATCGTCGGCTGTCCAGCGACGACGCTCACGCGACGGCCTGTTTGCGCGGTCACGCCCGTCACACCCGCCGGAAGGACCACGTCCACGTGACCGAGCCGCGCCCCTTCCCTCAGTTCGAGATGGCACACGCACTCGCTGCCGTTCACGTTCTCAGACACGGTGACAGCGTCGCAGAGGCTGCGCGCGGGCCCAAGCGCGCTCAGTAGCGCCTCCACGGCAGGGAGAACCGCATCTCGCAACTGCCGGGTCGCGGCGGCATCGCACAGGCTGTGCGAACCCTCGAGCAGGAATCCGGCCTGGCCACCCTGCAGATGCAGCCGGGCGCGCAGGCGGTAGCCCTCCTCGGGCGATGGCCACACGATCGGCGGCGCAACCGTCACGCCGGCAATGCGCCTGAATGCGTCGGACACGACGTCGGCCTTGAGCACCGGCTGGTACGCGATCGCCACGTGCGCGTAGGTCAGGCCGCCGCATCGCGGATTGCAGAACGGTTCGCGCCGGTGCGGGCTGGCTTCGAGGACCTCGGACACGGCGGCGAAGAGGGTCTGTTTGACGCGGCGTTCGACACGGGCGCGCACGCGCTCGCCGGGAATCGCGCCAGCCACGAGCACGATCCGCCCCTCGTGGCGCGCCAGCATGCGGCCTCCCGCGACGGGCTTTTCAACGGTCAGTTCGAGGATGTCGTCGGCCATGAAGTCGCTCGTTGCACGTGTCCGATACTGACCGGCTCAACGATCCGAGCCGCTCGAGAGGAGATAGTAGACGTCCGTCCGAATCTTCGACGGATCAGCGTCCCACTCGGATTCCCAGTGGCCGTAGACTTCCCAATTGGGTCCCGCGAGCCGCTGATTGTTGGCCTCACACCACCGGCGCACCGCGTCGTGCGCGGCGCCAAGACCGCGATAAGGCCCGAAGTATGTTGTCGACGCCACCGCGCCGGCGGGAGTGGCCGACCGCACGACCCCGTCATCCTCCGCAAATGGTCCATCGAGCTCGACTCCAACCTCGAGCCGAATACGGTCATCCCAATAGATCGCCACATGGCGGCCGGCCTTCCCGCGCTGGGCACGCACCACGTTCCACACCACGCCACAGCACTCCGGCACCACGCGAGCGAGTTCGGCAGCGGCGACCTCGCGTCGGATGACGGCAAGCGGGACACTGGCGAGTTGCTGAATCCGGACCGTGTGGGTTGTCATGCTCGCTGCCTCCCGGGTAACGATGTCGCCCGACACGCGCGACTGGATCACAACTCGATCGTCGGAAGATTCAGCCGTTCGCGGACCAGGCGATCGGTCGCGACATCGAGACTGCGCTCCCACACGTCCAGCGGCATCCGCGTTCGATAGGCGTGCAACTCGCCAGCGGCCTCTTGCCTCATGGCCGCGAGCGCTCCGGGGCCGACCGACGCGCGCGCCGCACCCACCAACTCGCCGTCCCAGCGCGCCAGGGATGCGCTCACGCCCTCTCGTCCCGCGCCTCGACGCCCCCGCGTGGACTCCCGCAACTCGACGACGCCCTCGAGAATCCTGGTGAGTTCGTCGCGGAATGACGCGGGCACTTCGAGTCGGCCGGCCGCCCGTGTCAATGCGGCGACCACCCGATCGAGGTGCTTCGACAGAGACGGCGGCTTCGCATCATCCGCCCGTTCTTCCTCCGCAGGCCGCGCGGATCCGGTCACGCCAACCGCGCGCTTCCAATCCTGAAACACCGCGCGAACGTCGCTCTCGCAGAACTCGATCCGGAGCGGCCGCGTGGATCGGCCCGCGCGGTGACGTTCGGCCTTCATGTCGATCGCGCGGCAGACCACGCTGAACGGCACGCCGTCCATCGCCCACTGCCGAACCAGCTCGAACCCCGAGCCCACGATCCGCACGAGATGCCCCTGGTTGACGCGCGAGAGATGCTCTTCGACCCGGCGGCAATACTCGCCCACGTCCACATCGTCGTTGACTGTCACGAAGTCTCGCACGGGCTTACCGCTCCCACATCACGTCGCCCGCGATGACACGTTCAACCCGTCCCCGCACGTCGACCAACAGGGCGCCGTCGATGTCGATGTCCAGCGGCCGGCCGTGCCGATCGCCGCTGGCGTCGCGCCATCGGACCCTGGCCGCCGCAAAGCCCGTGCGCCCGAAGTCGCGCCACGCCGCGCCGATCGACTCTCGTCCGTCACGGCGCAAGTGCCCCATGATCGCACGCAACCGTCCGAGCAGCGCAACGACCATCGGTGCGCGGTCGACGGGTCGACCCAGCTCTGTCTCGAGCGAACTCGCAACCGAGGCCAGCGCGGGCGGATAGCTCGTGGCCAGCACGTTGAGCCCGATCCCGACCACGACAGCCTCGATCGTCGCCCCCGCGCTCGCGCCCTCGCACAGCACACCGGCGAGCTTGCGCCATGGCCGGCCAATGACCACGTCGTTGGGCCACTTCAGTTCCACCACAAGACCGGTCACCTCGCGGATGGCTTCGGCGACCGCCACTCCGGCGGCCAGCGTCAGCACGGGCAGCACATCCGCCGGCAGGCGAGGACGCACGATCACGGAAAGGTAGATTCCCGATTCCGGCGGCGAAAACCAGGAGTGCCCGCGCCGGCCGCGCCCGGTCGTCTGCCGGTCCGCGAGAACCGAGGTGCCTTCGGGCGCACCGGCCAGCGCCAACCCCATCGCGGCATCGTTCGTCGATCCGATTTCCGCGCAATACCGGAGGGCCGCGTACGGTCCGAGCGCCGTCTCGGCCCGGGCCAGGCTCGTCGCGACGTCGTCAGGCTGCGGCTCGAACATGCGGCCTCGACTAGAGATCGATTTCGAAGCTGATGTCCGCGGCGGGAGCCGAGTGTGTCAGCGCGCCCACCGAGACGTCATCGGCGCCGGAGGATGCGAGCCGACGGACGCGCTCGAGCGTCATGGTCCCGCTCAGCTCGACGCGGGCCCGACCGGCAATACGCGCAATCGCGACGGCCGTCGTCGAGTCATCCATGTTGTCCAGCATGACGACGTCCGCCCCGGCCGCCACCGCCTCGTCGACCTGCGCGAGGGTCTGGGTCTCGACTTCGACCGGCATCGCGCCAGCGGTCGTGGCCCGCACGCGCCTGACGGCCTCTGCCACACTCCCTGCCACGCGAATGTGGTTGTCCTTGATCAACACGCCGTCAAACAGACCCGTGCGGTGGTTGAATCCCCCCCCGCAACGCACGGCATATTTGGCCAGCGCGCGCTGCATTGGAGCGGTCTTGCGCGTATCGATGACGCGAATTCGTCCGGCCGCGGCCGCGACGTAGCTCCGTGTCAGCGTCGCAATGCCCGAGAGGCCCTGTAGCAGATTCAACGCGGTGCGTTCGGCGACCAGCAACGAAGCCGCCCGGCCGCGAACTTCGGCCAGACGCGCGCCGTTCTCGCACGGGTCGCCGTCGTTCCGGAGAGCCTGGAACGAGATGTCCGGGTCGACTTCCAGAAAGACATGACGAGCCACGTCCAGGCCGGCCAGCACAATCGGGGCTTTGGCGACCAACACCCCGAGACCCGGTCGATCGTGCGGAACGATCGCCTCAGTAGTGACGTCACCTGTCGCCACGTCCTCCGCCAGCGCTCGCCGAACGAGCTCACGGTAGGTGGCCGGATCGAGGGACTCAGACATCGACAGGCTGCGGATCGATCGAGACCGCCAGATCACCACTGCCGGACACCTGTGCGCTCGTGATGTTGTTGCCCGCGATCACGTCTGAGGCAACGAGATCCCATGGCGCGCGATCGTCATCCGGCGTGGTCAGCATCAGCCGCGCCGGCACACTGAAGCCGAGCTTGCGCGCGGACCGCTCCTGACGGATCCGAGCCGTGACTTCCGACGCCACGCGGCTCGCCGCGCTGTCTGACTGCTCGGTCTCGGCCGACAGGCCCATCGTGACTTCGGCAGGGGTCGGCCATGGGCCGCGGTGCACCGAGCCGTCGCGCGACCATGACCACACTTCCTCGGTCACGAAGGGCAGGAACGGTGCGAACAGGCGGAGCATCACCGACAGCGCGCGCGCTGACGCCACCGTGGCCGACACGCCGGCCGGATCGTCGCTCGCGCGCCGACGTTTCACGAGCTCGATGTAGTCGTCGCAGAACCACCAGAAGAATTCTTCGATCTCGCGGAGCGCTGAGGCGTAGTCGTATCCGTCGAGGTGCCGCCCGACGTGTTCCACCAGCCGGCCCAGTTTCCACAACATGCCACGATCGAGCGACGCCGTGACGGGCCCGGTGTCGCAAGACTTCGCCAACACGAACTTCGACGCGTTGAGGAGCTTGATCGCCAACCGGCGACCCACCTTCATCTGCCCGGCGTCGAACGCGGTGTCGACTCCAGGCCCGCCCTTGGCCGCCCAGTACCTGACGGCATCCGATCCATGCTCTTCGAGTAATCCCATGGGCGTGACGACGTTGCCCTTGGACTTCGACATCTTCTTGCGATCGGGATCGAGCACCCAGCCGGAAATCGCGGTGTTGGCCCAGGGCAGCGCGTCCTCTTCGAGATGGGCGCGCAAGACCGTCGAGAACAGCCACGTCCGGATGATGTCGTGAGCCTGCGGCCGCAGGTCCATCGGGAACGTGCGCTGGAACAGATCGGGATCGCGCTCCCATCCGCACACGATGAAGGGCGTGAGCGACGACGTGGCCCAGGTGTCCATGACGTCGGGATCACCAGCGAACCCGCCTGGCACGCCGCGCTGGTCAGCGCGATACCCGGCCGGCACCTCCGTCGACGGATCGATCGGCAATTGAGCCGCGTCCGGCAACAGCGGCTGACGATAGTCGATGGCGCCATCGGCGCCCACGCGGTACCAGAGGGGAAAGGGCACGCCGAAGAAGCGTTGCCGGCTCACGCACCAGTCACCGTTGAGACCGTTCACCCAGTTCTCGTACCGCGCCACCATGTGGTGCGGCACCCATTTCAATTCGCGGCCACGCGCGAGCAGGGCCTCGCGGTTGTCCATCGTCCTGATGAACCACTGGCGGCTGGTCACAATCTCGAGCGGGCGATCCCCTTTTTCGAAGAACTTGACGTGGTGGGTGATCGGGCGCGGATCGCCAGTCAGATCGCCGCTCTCACGCAGAAGTTCGACAACCCGCGCGCGCGCCTTCGAGGCCGATAGCCCAACGATGCTGTCGTAATGACGCTGGGCGGTGGCCGCGTCGTTCGACTCCCAGCCCTCGCTGCCCCAGGTCACGGGACGCAGGGCGCCATTGGTCTGGATCACCGCGCGTACGGGCAGAGACAGCTCCCGCCACCAGATCACGTCAGTGACGTCACCGAACGTGCAGATCATCGCAATGCCGGTCCCCTTTTCGGGATCGGCGAGCGGATGCGGACGTACCGGCACCGGGACGCCGAACAACGGCGTAATGACGTGTTGTCCGAACAGGGGTTGGTACCGAGGATCATCCGGATGCGCGACCAGGGCCACGCACGCGGGAATCAACTCCGGCCGCGTCGTATCGATTTCGACGGCGCCCTCGCCCCCCGCGTGGGCAAAGCGCAACCGGTGGTACGCACCGGGCATTTCCCGATCTTCGAGTTCCGCCTGGGCGACGGCCGTGCGGAAATCGATGTCCCAGAGGGTCGGCGCCTCGAGCTGGTAGGCCTGACCGCGGTCGAGTTCGTGGAGGAACGCCAACTGCGACACGCGCTGCGCATCGCGGCTGATCGTGGCGTACGTCATCGACCAGTCCACGGACATCCCGAGATATCGCCACAACTGCTCGAACGCCCGTTCATCCTCGTGTGTGAGACGCACGCACAGCTCGACAAAGTTCGGTCGCGAGATCGCGATCGGCTGTTTGTCCGGCTTCTCTGGAGGCGTGAACGACGGATCGTACAGGAGGGAGGGATCGCACCGCACGCCGTAGTAGTTCTGCACGCGCCGCTCGGTCGGCAGGCCGTTGTCGTCCCATCCCATCGGATAGAAGACGGCCTTGCCGCGCATCCGCTGGTAGCGGGCAACGATATCGGTGTGCGTGTAGGAGAAGACATGGCCGACGTGCAGCGACCCGCTCACGGTCGGCGGCGGCGTATCGATCGAGTAAACCTGGGACCGCGAGGCCGACCGATCGAAGCGGTACGTGCCGTCAGTTTCCCAACGCGATTTCCACTTGTCTTCGAGACCTTCCAGGGCGGGCTTTTCGGGAGTGGACACGGGTACAGGGTTCCGGGGGGCCAGGTCCGAAGTTCCCTCTCGGAACGGTGGAACCCGACGCGTCAGTTCCCTGAAACTTTACTCTGGATTCGCTTTGATCTTCTCGATCTCTTCGCGGATGAGCCGCTCGGCTGTTTCGAGGACGATGCGGCGAACGAGGTCGTCCGTCATCCGGACGAGCACGCGGCGGACGGCATCCTCGACGGTCGCCTCCGTGATTGGGGCGGCGGAGACGGGCGCAGCCGAGGTCGACTGTTCGGCTGCCAGCAGCGCGGAAAATGCGGAGACGAGGGATACCTTCGGGGCCGTCGCCGACGCCGCTGCCACCGCGGCGGCCGGTGCGGTTGGGGCGTCGGCGGGCCGGTAGCCCACCGGGTCGGGAAGCCCGAGTTCCCAGACGGGACGGGCAGGGGGCTCGAGTGTCTCGGGCACCGTCGCTGGATCGGCGCCGCCGTGCGTCATGCGCATCGTGGGCGAGGGCACCGGGAACGGTGTGATGGTGGCCGGCTCGGCCTCACCGCGACGGCCGTGTTCACGTCCGTACTCCATGCGATCCGCCGATCCCGCCGCCGCACCCACCGGTTGCTCGACCCGCGCGTCGAGCAGCGCTTTCACGCGGCTGATCAACTGCTGCGGCTCGAACGGCTTGACGAGCACCCCGTCGCACCGCAACGCCTGCACGCGTTCCTGATCGATGGGCTCGAAGGCCCCGGCCAGCAGTAGGACGGGCACGTCCTTCAGGCGCGGCGACGACTTCACGTAGCTCGTCAGTTCGTAGCCATCCACTTCGGGGACATCCACATCGGCGAGCACGATGTCGGGCCACTCGCTCTCGAGCCATTGAACGGCGCGGCGGCCGTCGCTGACGGAGACGACCCGCACGTCCTCGTGCGCGAAGGTCAGTTCGATCACCCGCTGAATGGTGACGCTGTCGTCGGCAAGCAGAAGTGTCTTCGGCATCGTGGTCTTCTAGAGCGCTTCGACTCGCGGCTGCGCGGTTTGGTGGATGAATTCGACAATGTCCTGCATGGGCCGGCCCGGGAGGAACACGCCGTCGATTCCCAGCGCCTTCAACGGGGCGAGGTCACCGTCCGGAATGATGCCGCCCAGCACAACCCGGATGTGATCCAGGCCCTGATCGTGCAGCAACGTCATGATACGTGGGCAAATGTGCATGTGCGCGCCGCTCAGAATCGACAATCCAATGACGTCCGCATCTTCCTGAAGCGCCGCGGACACAATCTGCTCGGGCGTCTGACGGAGTCCGGTATAGATGACCTCCATCCCCGCATCCCTCAACGCCCGCGCGATGATCTTGGCGCCCCGATCGTGGCCGTCCAGTCCGGGCTTGGCGATGATCACTCGCGTCTTCCGCATTCCCACAGCCTCCGGCGGCGTTCAAGGCGCCAGTCTCTTGCAAGGCGTATGCCCGCTCGGTGGGCCCGCGACCGAATGGATATTGCCCGAACAGCGCCGCACAGCCGACCGACGCTTTTGCATCTGACCGCCCGCGCCGTATCACTATTGGCAGCCAAGGCCACCAGAACGTCAGTCGATCACCATCGCCTCTACCGGCGAAGCGGCGGCGCAGGACCATGCACATGTGCGCACGCTCCCGATCCCGCGGCGGTCAGCCCGTCACGCGAACCGCGAGCAACCGCTTCGTCGTCTGCTCCCCGGACTGGGCGACGATCTCGACGAGGTAGTCACCCGGCGGAAACGACCCGAGCCCCAACTCGCTCTCGAAGAGATTGCCGCCGGCGTTCGTGGGGGCGGGCAACATCGCGATCTGACTGCCCGCCTGATTGAGCCACCGCACAGTGACTACCGGCGTCGTTCCAGCCGGGCCATATGCGCTGAATCGAATGAGGAGCCGCTCGCTCCGGGAAAAGACGGGGGCGACCACGGGGGTCGGCGACGTGGCCGCGCGCACCTGCTGGAGATCGCGAGCCGTGCGACCGCGATAGAGGAACGGCGTCGTCACGACCGGGCCCGGCGTCGTGAAGTCGGGCACCGTGATTGACGCATCCGACGTGTCGAGGCGATTGCCGCGGGCGTTTTCGGCGCTGATGCGCACGCGCACCTCGCCCGCCGGCGCGTCGAACGCAACGAGTCCGCCCGTCCGCGCCGCCTGAGGATCTCGCGCGACCGGTCCCCGGAAGATTTCATCGCCCGTGACGGCGCTGGCCACGATCGTGATGTGATCGACCGCATCCATCGGATCCGCCGCGGCGGGACCCGGCACCTCCCAGGCAAGCGTCACGCGAGCCTTCTCTGTCGGGCCGCGCTCCGCGCCGAGCCACACCGACACCGCCCGCCCGCGTCCAGATCCGCCGGTCGCGGAAGCCAGATCATCCAGCGCGCCCGACACGTCGGCAGGCGGACCGGCCTTCGGGGTGGCCGTCGCCGCGGCGAGCTCTTCGGGGCTGTAGGCCCAGTAGCCCTTGCGCGCGCGCACCTCGACGTCGCGCCGTTTGAGGCGCACCTGAATCTCGTGGAACTTGCCATCGCGCGGAGCCAGCGTCGAGGTGTAGGACAAGAGGTAGTACGCGCTGCTGTCGCGCACCATCTGCTGAAGCGCTGGGATGGGGTCGTTCCGGTTGACGATCGCGCGGCCGTCGGTCTGCTCCGCGACGACGCGCAGCAAGTCCACGGATTCCTGCACGATGCGGCGATCGTCCTGCGCCGTCACGTTCTCACCGACATCGAACTCGAAATTCGTGAGGCCCCGCGGGTCGAGCGTGTAGATGGCGACATTGTTTCGCGTGGCTTCCCGGAACACCTTCGACTGCATGTCGAGCAACAGGCTCGAGTTGTCGAAGAAGGTCTGCGATGCACTGCGCGCGCCGCCCACGTTGGGGGTGAACGATCCCGTCGTTCTGACGCCCACCGGCATCGATCCGCTCATGCCCTCACTGACATACAAGATCGACTTCCGGCCGTCGCGCATGCTGCCGAGAAACTGGCAGACGTTCGACAGCGCCGAAATGACGATGTTATTGCGCATCTGCTCGATCTGCTCGGGCGGCAGATCCTGATAGCGCTGCTCGAGCGCGTTCATCGGCGTGTACTCGTACTTGCGGCCGACGAAGCCCATGACGTTCGCCGCCGTCACGTCGGGGTTGCGCGAGAACGTGAGGCCCGCCACCGTGCTCAGCGGCGTGGCGATGGCCACGAGATCGTGTCGCGACAGGTTTCGGAGGAACTTGGCCACCTGTTCGCGAACGACCATGCCGTTGCCTCGACGGACGTGGTAGTCGTCGAGGAACACGACGAAGAGGCGATTCTCGTCGCGGGCGACCTCGCGATCCTGATCGGACGTCGACAGGATCTCGCGCGCCGCGCTCGGATCGTCCAGCCCGTCGTCGGTCTTGATGAGCTTGAAGGTGTCGATCGCCTGCACCTTCCCGCCCTCGCGGATCTCGAAGTCGTCGGCCTTGAGATCGGTGACGGGACGTCCCTGCTTGTCGGTGACGGTCACGTCCACCGTCACGGAATCGACGCCGGACTTGAAGGTCGGCCGCTGATCGGCAGGCGAAGCCGGCTCCTGCGCGCGCGAGGGCACGAGCGCGGCGACGGTCGCGAACAGCAACGGCAGACCGAACCGGACGACTCGAGAAATGCGCACGGGCTCTACCTTCGGAGCAGCATGCTCCCGCAGGACAGGCGAATGCCCAATGATAGCATCGGCCCGATGCGAGGTCCCTCGGACGACGACGCACCGGAAGCACTGACGACGCTGACGCCGGACGAGCTGGTACTTCGACAGACGGTGCGGGAGTTTGCCGACCGGGCGGTTCGTCCGCTGGTCGCGGACATGGACCGGCAGGCCGCGCTGCCCCGCACGCTCATCGACGAACTTTTCGCCTTGGGCGTCATGGGGATCATGATTCCCGAGGCCTTCGGTGGCGCAGGCGGGCGTCTCTTCCACAGCGTGATTGCCGTTGAGGAGTTGTCGCGTGTCGATCCGTCGGTCGGCGTCCTGGTCGACGTGCAGAACACGCTCGTTGGCACGGCGCTGGACCGCTGGGGCACGCCTGAGATGCGTGCGCGATACCTGCCGTCGCTCGCCACGCGAGACATCGGGGCCTACGCGTTGTCCGAGGCGGGCTCGGGCAGCGATGCGTTCGCATTGCAGACGCGGGCCGTCACCGACGGCGGCACGTTCCGGATCAGCGGTCGCAAGCTGTGGATCACGAACGCCGTCGAGGCCACCGTCTTCATCGTGTTCGCGACGATCGATCCCGACGCTGGCCATCGTGGCGTCACGGCATTCGTGGTCCCACGCGAGACGCCGGGACTGAGCATTGGCCACAAGGAAGACAAGATGGGCATTCGCGCCTCGAGCACGGCGGAGGTCGTGCTGGACGACTGTCGCGTCACGCCAGCGGCAGTCCTCGGCGAGGTCGGGCGCGGCTACCGAGTCGCCATCGAAACGTTGAACGAGGGGCGCATCGGCATCGGCGCGCAGATGGTGGGCCTTGCAGCGGGCGCGCTCGACGCAGCCTTGCGGCACACGCGGGAGCGACACCAGTTCGGGAGGGCGGTGGTCGAATTCCAGGCCGTGCAATTCCAGCTGGCACGCGCCGCGATGGAGATCGAGTCTGCGCGATTGCTCGTGTACAACGCCGCGCGGCTGCGCGATCGCGGTGCGCCCTTCCTCGCCGCGGCCGCCATGGCCAAGCTGCACGCCTCCGAAGTCGCGGAGCGCGCAGCGTCGCTCGCCGTCAATCTGTGCGGTGGAACAGGCTTCGTGAAGGGCTCACCGGTGGAGAAGTTCTATCGCGACGCGAAGATCGGCCAGATCTACGAGGGCACGTCCAACATGCAATTGCAGACGATCGCGAAGGAACTCCTGAAGAGCTAGCCGGCCAGGCTCTTACGCGATGCCGCGGTTGCCGCGCACGACTTGCTCGGCGATGATCATCCGCTGCACTTCCGATGTGCCTTGATAAATCTCGGCCGCGCGGATGTCCCGCAAGAGACGTTCGATCCGGGATCCGCGTCGATAGCCCGCCGAGGCAAGGATCTGCATCGCGCGATCGGCGGCGCGATGCGCGGCTTCGGAGGCCTGAAGCTTCGCCATGGCGGCTTCGACGCCCGCCCGCGTCGCCCGGTCGTGCGCGTCCGCCGCGCGCCAGGTGAGGAGCCGCGCCGCTTCGAGGTCCGCCGCCAGATCGGCGAGTTGAAACTGAATCGCCTGAAACTGTCCGATGGGCTGTCCGAACGCCTCGTGCTGCCGCGCGTACGCAAGCGCCTCGTCCAGCGCCGCGAATCCAACGCCCAGCGCCTGCGCCGCAATCGCGACACGACCACGCTCGAGGGCGCGAAACGCAATCGCGAGACCCCGGCCGGCCCCGCCGAGAACGGCGGTCGCCGGCACTCGCACGTCGGTCAGCGTCATATCCATGCAGCCGAGCCCACGCACGCCGAGGGAGTCGCAGGGCTCGCACTCGATGCCGGACGAGTCCAAGGGCACGAGAAAGGCGGTGATCCCGCGCCCGGGTTTCGCCGGGTTTGTCGCCGCGAGCACGATGGCCACGTCCGCCGCCTCGGCATTCGCCACCCACACTTTGCGCCCGCTCAGGAGATAGCCGTCATCGTCCGACACGGCGAGCGTTTGCTGGTTGGCCGCGTCCGATCCGGCCCCGGCCTCGGACAACGCAAACGCACCGACGCGCGTACCGTCGATCAGTCCCGGCAGCCACTCGCCTCGCTGCTCCTCGGTGCCGTGCAGCGCGATCGGCTCCGCGACGAGCGAGGTGTTAACGGTCAGAATCACGGCGAGGGTCGCGCTTGCCGCGGCGATCTCCTCCATCGCCAACGCGTACGAGACGTAGTCGCGCCCGGCGCCTCCGGCCGATGCGGGAACGGTCATGCCGCACAACCCCGCCTCGCCCGCCGCAGTCACCAGGGCGCGCGGAAAGCGGGCGGTGTCGTCAATCTCCGCCGCGCACTCGGCGACCACGTCACGCGCGAACTTGCGGGCGCCCTCGACGAACGCGACCTGATCAGGTGAAAGTCCGAAGTCCATGCGACGGGGGGCGTGCGTCAGGCCACCGGCGACACGGCCGGCTGGAGGTCCGCAAACACGACGCGAAGCCGACGTGCGGTTTGGGGGAGCTCCTCGGGGAGCACGCGGGTATCGTCGAAGACCGTCATGAAACTGGTGTCTCCGTTCCATCGCGGCACGACGTGCAGGTGCAGGTGATCGAGGATGCCGGCTCCCGCCGGGCGCCCGAGGTTGATGCCCATGTTGAAGCCATGCGGCTGGTACACCTGTGTGAGCGCGCGCTCCGCCATCTGCGCCAGGCTCATGAGCTCCGCCAGATCGTCGACGTCGAGATCGGCCAGCCGTGCAACGTGGCGCGTCGGTACGACCATCACGTGGCCGTTGTTGTAGGGAAACTTGTTCAGGATGACGAACGCGCGGGTCCCGCGGCACACGACGAGGGATTCCTGTTCCGGCACTTCGAGCGCCGTGCAGAAGATGCACCCCGCCGGCGCGGTCTTGCTGGCGTCACTCACGTAGGCCAGTCTCCATGGCGTCCACAGTCGCTCCACGGCGACAGATTACAGCTATCCGGCCCCACCCGTCCGTTGAACCGTCGCGTGTGGCCCTAAAGATCTGCGGTTACCCCTCGGTCGGGGTCGTCGGCGCGGGGACAGGGGCGGGGGCCTGGGCCTCGGCTTCCTCGGCCGCCTTATTGATCAGGTCCTTGAGCTCTTTACCAGGCTTGAAGTACGGGACCTGCTTCGGTGGGACGTCGACCTTGTCACCGGTCTTCGGGTTGCGGCCCTTGCGCGGTTCTCGGCGGCGCAGCCGGAAGCTGCCGAATCCGCGGAGTTCTATCTTCTCGCCCCGGTGCAGCGCATCGACGATGCTCTGGAAGACCGTGTCGACGATGACCTCCGAGTGCTTCTTCGTGAGATCGGACACGCGCGACACTTCTTCGACGAGTTCGGCTTTGGTCATCGCGAAGGTTCTGGATTCCGAAGTTCCAAGGTGCCGAGGTTCAGTTCAAGGTCCCGGTCCCGAGGCCCTCCGGGCCCGGAGGCTGACACGTCAGCACTCTGAACCCGGAATCCACCCCGGAACCGCGGAACCCTGAACCCGAAACCGTGTCTACTTGAGATTCTTGAAGTGATCGCCCAGGGTCACTTCCGGACGTCCGCTGTTCTGCTCGGCATACGCTTCCCAGTCGGCGCGGTATTCAGCGTCCTTCAGTGCGCGAATGCTGAGGCCGATCTTCCGCTCCTCGGGCACGAGCCGAATGATCTTCATCTGGTAGTTCTCACCCGCACGCAGCTCGAGCTTTTCGGCGCCCTGCGCCGAATCGAACTCGGAAACGTGGATGAGCCCTTCGATGCCATCCGCCAGCTCGACGAACGCGCCGAAGTTGGTCAAACGAACGACCTTCCCCTCGACGATGTCGCTGACGTGATGCTTGTCGAAGAATTCCTTCCAGATGCCCGTCTGCAGTTGCTTGAGTCCGAGCGACAGCCGCTGGTTGTCGGCGTCGATGCTGAGCACCTGCGCCTCGACCGTATCGCCCTTCTTCAGCACTTCGGACGGATGCTTGACCTTGCTCCAGGACATGTCGGAGATGTGAATGAGGCCGTCGATGCCCTCCTCCACTTCCACGAAGGCGCCGAACTCGGTCAGGTTGCGCACCTTGCCGGTGATCGTCGTGCCGATCGGGTACTTGCCCGACAGCTCATGCCATGGATTGCTCTCGACCTGCTTGAGGCCGAGGGAAATCCGCCGTGCCCCCGGATCCACACCGAGCACCATGGCTTCCACCATGTCGCCGACGTTCAGAATCTTCGACGGGTGCTTGACCCGCTTGCTCCACGACATCTCGGACACATGGATCAAGCCCTCGACCCCGGGTTCCAGTTCGATGAACGCGCCGTAGTCGGTGAGGCTCACCACCTTGCCGGACACCCGGATACCGACCGGGTACCGCTCGATGACGTTACTCCACGGATCGGGCACGAGTTGCTTGTGGCCGAGCGACACGCGCTCGGTGCCGGCGTCGTACTTGAGGACGATGACGTCGATCTCGTCGCCCACGCGCACGACCTCGGACGGATGCGTCACCCGTCCCCAGGACATGTCGGTGATGTGCAGCAGGCCGTCGATGCCGCCGAGGTCGATGAACGCGCCGTAGTCGGTGATGTTCTTGACCACGCCGGTGAGCACCTTGCCCTCGGACAACGTCTCGAGCGTGTGCTTCTTCTTCTCGGCGTTCTCCTCTTCGAGGAGGACCTTGCGCGAGAGCACGATGTTGCCGCGCTTCTTGTTCACCTTGATGACGCGCATCCGCAGTTCCTGGCCGCGCAGCGCGTCGAGGTTGCGCACGGGGCGCACATCGATCTGCGAGCCTGGCAGGAACGCCCGCACGCCGATGTCGACGGCGAGCCCGCCCTTGATGCGTTCGATGACGCGGCCGATGACGACCTTGCGATCCTGGTAGGCCTTCTCGACCTCGTCCCAGATCTTCATCTTCTCGGCTTTTTCGCGCGAGAGGACGACATAGCCTTCGCGGTCTTCGGTGCGTTCGAGCAGCACATCGACAGAGTCGCCCGGCTGCGCACTGACCGCGCCGGTCTCGTCGATGAACTCCTCGATCGGGATGATGCCTTCGGATTTGAAACCAACGTCGACAATGACTTCCGTCGGCGTCACTTTCACGACCGTGCCCTTGACGACTTCACCTTCCGCGAGGTTGCGGAAGCTGGTATCGTACAGCTCGAGCAGGCGTGCATATTCCTGCGGGTCGGAGTCTCCGTCTTGCGAGAAGGTCGAGAAGCCCGAGGGAATTTTCACACCTCCTTGTGTGTTCTCTCTTTTTTTGGTCAGATCAGCGTTGCCCATTTCGTTTCGGGTCCTCCTCAAGTTCGCACTTGATTGCCGAATTGCAGCTTCGGCGGGCTGTAGGATAGCTTCGCAGGAAATGCGATAAGCAGTGGATTATCCGGTACTTAGGAGGCTCGGGTCAACCCGTTGAAAGGGACACACGCCATGGCCGCCAGGAAAGCCCCCCGCCGAACGACGAGAACAGCCGCCAAAACCCGCCGGCCGCAGGCGAAATCGCGTCCAGTGCGCCGGTCGAAACCGCTCGCCAAACGTACCAGCGCGGCGAAATCCGTCAAACGGACCCGGCCAGCGGTCAAGAAGCGTCAAAGACCCTCGAAGAGGGTCCAGCCCACGCGCGTCGCCAATAAGAATAAGAAGAAGACGAGGGTCAACAAGAAGGTGGCGCCCCCGCGCCGGCCCGCGACCGCCGTCAAGACCAAGCCAAAGACGAGAACGCGTGCCGCAGCACCAGCAAAGCCTGCCGCGAGGGCCGCAATCCGGCGCCCAACCCCGCCGAAGCCCGCCCGCCAATCCGCTCCCACCCGGACGCGGTCGCCGCGCCCGTCACTTGACCGCGCGAGGCGCATCCTGCCAGAAGCCGAGGGTATCGAGCGCGCAGTCGCTGACGAAGGCATCTTCGCGGCAGCGCGGTCCGGCGGCGAAGAACTCCAGCACCGTCTGGGCCAGCACACCGAGGCGAGCCCGGCCTTGACCGCTGGCGACCTCGACGCGAAATGGGAAGACGCGTACGCCGTTGGCGACGAAGCGCCCGGTGGGGACAACCCGACGCCGGATCAGGATCGGGTCGATGACATCGGCAAGGCACTCGGCGTCACCTACGACGACAACGAAGAACTCCAGGGCAGCGACAAGATCATCGAGCGAGACCGCCACCGCTGGGAGCTCGACCCCGCGTCGTCCGACGACTGGCCTCACGACAAGTAAGCCCGCGCAGAGAACCCCGGCATCAATGGGGGCAGCAGGCCACTGTCCCTCACCACGTGCGTGCCGCCACGGTGCGCTTCGGCAACGACCTCGCGTAAGAGGGCAACGCCTTACACACAAAGTGTAGCCAACGACCGCACATCTCCAACGACGCTCGGGTCCCGTAGAGCGTGCGCAAACGCCGTCAACCGCGGCGGCGAGATGTCCCGATTTCTTGGCGTAAACCAGGCGATCGACAGGCTAGTGAGAAGGTCCCACCGCAGCAGAACTGGCATGAATTATGTAAGCCCGTGCTCGACATTATGAGCACCCGAGGCAGACTCGCCATCGTCGATGATGATCCGTCGTTCCGCCAGTACCTGCAGATTCTCCTGCAGGAACGTGGGTACGATGTTCAGACCTACGCGGGCGGCGCTCAGCTGCTAGAAGCTTTTTCGCGCGGCGCGAGCCACGACATCGTGCTGCTCGACGTGCAGATGCCTGGGTTGAGCGGACTCGAAACCTTGCGCGCCGCCCGTGAAGCCATGCCCGGCACTCGTGTCGTGATGCTGTCCGGCCATCAGATGCCATCGGCGATCGTTGAGTCCATCCGCGCCGGCGCTCTCGACTACGTGGTGAAGCCTGATGACGCCGAAGGCGTGGGAGAAGCCGCGCTGGAGCAGATGATCGAGGCCAACCTCGAATCCGCGCGCGAGGATCAGGCGACGCGGGATGATGTCGACGCCGGGGACGTCGGCAGCGCCGACTCGCCGATGTCCTGGCGACGCAATCCAGCCATGCGGCAGGTGCTGGGAACCATCGACAAGGTCGCAGACAGCGACGTGAGCGTGCTCATCACCGGCGAGAGCGGCGCCGGGAAAGAGGTCGTCGCCCGCGAACTGCACAAGCGTTCGGCGCGGCGCGCGCGGCCGTTCGTGAAAGTGAACTGCGCCGCCCTGCCCGCCGAATTGCTCGAGAGCGAGCTGTTCGGCCACGAGCGCGGCGCCTTCACCGGCGCGAACACACACCGGATTGGCAAGTTCGAACATGCGTCGGGCGGAACGATCTTTCTGGACGAGATCGGCGAGATGCCGTTGCAGCTTCAGCCAAAGCTGCTGCACGTGCTCCAGGACGGTACCGTCACCAAACTCGGAAACAACCGGCCTGTCCGAGTCGACACCCGCATCATCGCGGCCACTAACCGATCGATGGCGGAGATGATCGCGGCGCGTCAGTTCCGGGAAGATCTGTATTACCGCCTGCAGGTCATCGAGATTTGGGTGCCGCCGCTTCGGGAACGCCGGGACGAGATCCTGCCGCTTGCGGAGCAGTTCCTGACGACCTACTCACGGCAGTACACGCGTAAGGTCGCCCCCTTCTCGCCGCGGTTGCGTGAGCTCCTGGCCCACTACGATTGGCCGGGCAACGTGCGCGAACTGGAGAACGTCGTCAAGCGTCACGTGATTCTGCAGGACGAGGCCTTGCTCGAAGCCGCGCTCAAGGTCTCGGCCGCCGTCGTCCCGGCCGCCGAGGCGACTCCGGCGTTGCACCAGACGGTCTCATCGGTGCCTGCCGCGCCGGCGGCCCGGACCGATGATGGGGCCAACCTGACGGCTTTGTCGCGAGAGGCGTCGATGACGGCCGAGCGGACGGCGATCGAGCAGGCCCTCTCGAGCACGCGCTGGAATCGGCGCCAGGCCGCTCGTACGCTCGGGGTGAGCTATAAGACCCTGTTGAACAAGATGAAGGCCTGTGGCCTCACGACTCCAGCACCCCCAGCTGAGGGATTCGGCGCATGAAGCACGCAGACACGGCGCGCCCGGCCCTGGGGTGACGTGCATAGCGCTTGACCTTCCGGCGGTTGACGTCCTCGACCTGTCTGGGCGCAGGGGAAGCCCGGTCCACGTCAATTTTCGCTATGTCGCAGCTGCATCAACATATCGTCGAGGATCTGCGACACCTTGACTGCCTGCGCATCCGCGCGCTCAATCCGCGCGCGAAGACCGCTCAGGTCCGGTACTTCGTCGATGGACAGCGCGCGGAGCGCCGCCTGCAACTGCAAACGAAGCACGTGGACAGGGTTCCTCAACTCGTGCGATGCAACTGACACGAACCGGACTCGAGCCGCGGACTCGGTCTCGACGAGCGCCGGGAAGCCCCTCTCGTCGACCGAGGCTGGCTCGAAATCCCGCACCCTGTGCTCCAACCGGGCAATGTGCCGGAGACGTGCCGCTTCGTCAGGCTGCATCGCCAGCCGCTGCGTCGACAGCACGTCAATGTGGCAGCCGCACAGGTGGTCGAACGTTGCGCCGCCGTCCGCATTTCGAAGCACCGAGGTTTGATAGGCACACAGCAGGTGGACCGCGTAGCGCGCGATGAGATCGTTCCACAACCCCTCGAGTTCGATGGCCGCGCCGACCATTCGATCAGCGCACAGCACATTCACCATCTCCCCGAACGCGTGAATCACCTTCTCCGGGGCGCTCACCGCGATGTCGGCCACCAGCCGCCCAACGGACTCGGCAAACCGAGCCCTATCGGGCCGTCCGTCGAACATGAACTGGGTGAGCGTTTCGCGCGCGTCGAGGTACAGCACATCGTCGACGTCGACGGCATGGTTGTGACGGAGGGCGGCTTCGATCGCGGTCCGGTGTTCCAGCGTGGCGATGACCACGCACGGCCGACCCAGTCGCAGTCCGGTCGCGAGAAAATCGGCGACGACCGTTGCGAGGAACTCGTCGTCCTCGTAGAACTGGACAGCGTGGGCACCCGTCGCGGATACGCCAGTGGTTTCGCTCCTCAGCATCGTCACACTCACTGTGTCCGGCGTTCACGAATGCCGTCGCTCCGTGACGGCGCAGGCGGCGCCAACGCGTGCAAGCAGGTCGTCCAGGTCGACGGGCTTGGTCATCACCAGTTCCGACTCTGCACCGGGCGCCGGTTGACTGGCAGTCACCACGATCACGGGGATGCTCGCGAGAGCCTCGTCGCTTTGGCGGGCCGCCAGAAACTGCCAGCCATTCATCACCGGCATCGCCAGGTCGAGAATGACCACGCATGGGCGGGCTCCCGTGCGCAAGTACTCCAGGGCCTCCCGGCCGTTCCCCGCGCTGTCGACGTGGTATCCGTGCGATTCCAGCAGGTACTTCAGGGCGTCCACGCCGTCGACGTCGTCATCCACGATGAGGACGTTGCCACAGGTGGTCGCGGCAGGTCCGTTCACACTACCCTGCTGCCCGTCCCGACTGAATGGGTACCGGCCCGGAACGGCGACGTACCTTCATGACCGGACGATCCATGCCGGCCCGTTGCACCGCCAGCTCACGGCTGCGGACCTCGAGCATGGCCGCGCGACGCGCTGCGTCCTTGGCCTTGGACTCGTCATGTCCCGAGAACCGCAGCGTTGGCCGGCTCGTGTGTTCGAACTGCGCGGGCCAGCGCGCGCCGCAGGCCGCGCAGAACCAGTGAGCACGCTGCTCACCCACGCCGTCGCGTAGCGGGGGCAGAAGAGCCAATGGCCGGGGATGCCGGCAGCCGGTCAGCTGCCACAGCCCAAATCCAATGAGACACGCACCGCCGACCCCGATCCAGAGCGACTCGCCGGCAAGAACACTCGCCCCTCCGCCGGAAATCCCCAGTAACGCCGCAGTGATCGCCCGTCCCATCGTCAGCACCTCAACGCCCAACAACCGGCTTGCACACCAGTAACGGGCAAGAGGGATGCCACGGCGCGAATACACCTCGATTCTGCACAGTCGTCCGAAGCGAAGGACGTGGGTAGTACGCTACCCACCAGCGGCAACGGAGCGACCATCCGCCGCAGGGACGACGGCGGACGTCTCCGCTGGGCAATGGCCGCCGTCAGCCGGCTTCGGCTTGGAGTGAGGGCTTCTCTGCGGAGCGCCGCACGAACCGCTGGCGCGGTCCAAATTGATCGGCGATTACCGTGAAGATCGCCACGGTCGGTATGGCCACCACGGCGCCGACGACGCCGGTCAGCTCCCAGCCCATGAGCAGCCCGCACATCACCGCAATCGCGCCGATGCCGACCCGATCCTCCATGATTTTAGGTACGAGGACATTCGCCTCGACCTCGTGGATCACGATGAAGAGGGCGCCGACCATGAGGGCCAATTCGGGCGAGACGGTCAGAGCCACGACCGTGGCGACAACGCCAGCGAAGAGGGACCCGACCATCGGTACGGCCTCGCCGAGGGCAGCCACGAGGCCAACGACGTAGAAGTATGGGACGCCGAGCGCACCAAGGACACTGGCTACCAGCGCTCCCGGAGAAAGAGGGCGTCCGTCGCGCGCTGATGCGGATTCATGACTGTCCCAGGGGTGGCAGCGCGGGGACCGTGTGCCGCGCACACGGTCCCCGTCTTTAGAATGCGTTTACGTTCGACGCGTCCTTCGCCTGCGAGACCTTCTCGTCGACGAAATCCTTGAATTCTTCCCGTCCACGGCGGACCGCCTCACGGCTCCGGTCGAGCACGTCGTTCACGCCATCGGCGGCCTGTCCGTAGGTGTCTCCGACCTTCCGACGGAATCTCTTGGCCGAATCCGTAATCTGTTCCCGCAGTTCTTCGCCTGGCTTCGTCGCCAGCAGCAGGCCGACAGCGGCACCGATCGCCGCCCCACAAATCACGCCTGCCAGGAAATCCCCGCTTCGATGAGAGCCTGAGCGGTCGCGCAGTTCACTTTGTCCATACATGTGCGTGTTCTCCTTCCTTCATTGGATCCGGCATCGCGGTGACGCGGGATCGATCAACAGCCACGGGCCCTGAACGTCCGCGCGCCCACACACGCGCCGCGGCCCGCATCCCCTTTACGAGGCCGAGCACCGGGCGCACGTGGGTCTCCGCCTGGCTTACTGCCAGCGATACGACATCCTTCCCGCGCGCCACCCACTCGCGCACCGCGTCGTCCGCGCTCCGAAGGCGCTCAGCCGCGTCCTGCAAGTCCCGCAGAGTCAACTCGACCCGCGCCAGCGTTGGCGCGATGATGTCGCGCTCGACGGCATGGATCCGAGCCTCCGCGGCCTGCATCCGACGCCAGACCACGGCCAGCACCCCAATCAGGACCAGGGTTTGAGTGAGGCTGCAGATGCCGATGATCACCAGCCACGTAAGCGTCGCCGAGTTGTCCGTCATGTCTCGTCGTGTGTTCAATCCACGTGCCACCGACCGGAGCGCGCTTCAAGGGAACTGACACGTCCCGACGCGGGCGCGGTCATTTGGCACCGGGAAAGAAGTGCCCCATCCGGTCCGCCGTGAGCGCGCCGTGAGGCGTGACTATGCATGGGGCATGCCCGTCGCGGGCACGGCCCTGTCGGCATTCAGATGTGTAATTGGCGGAATCCCGAGGTGAGATTACTGAGGAATGGCAGGCGTCTGCCCATCACCAGTACCGTCCGGGCCCTTTTTTTCCCCAAGCAACCGCTCTATCTCGGCGAGCAGTTTCGCCGGATCACAGGGCTTGACCATGATGCGATCGAAGCCGGCGGACTCGGCGTCCTGAAACCGGGAGCCCCCGGAGTAGCCCGTGGTGGCGATAAGCGGCAGCAGGCGCGTTTCTGGAGTGGCACGAAGCTGACGGGCCACCTCGACACCGGTCATGATGGGCAAGTCGAGATCGAGGAGCGCGATGTCCGGACGACTGGCCAGCGCCACACGCACGGCCGCTTCGCCGTCGACGGCGGTAAACACCTCAAACCCGCACATGTTGAAATACAGCGCCCAACTCTCAAGAGAGTCGACATAATCGTCCACGATGAGGATGCGTCTGCGCTGGTCGGTCATGCCTACCCCGGATAGAATGCGTGCGATGCGCTACAAGGACTGTGCCACCGGCTGGCGCCCATGCGAAGATCACCCGAAAGTGGCTAGACATGAGCACCGACCTGTCTGACGTTCTTTCGGTCCTTGCACACGAACTGCGCAGCCCGCTCAGTGTGCTTCAAGGATACATCCGGCTCCTCCAGCGCAAACGGGACGCGGCGGACCCGGAGTCCGCCATGCTGACCGCCATGCTCACAGCCACAAGTCGACTGGCCACCCTCGGACGACAATCCTCCGATCTCGCGGTCTGGGCGCGGAGGGATGAACCAGGCACGACGACCGACGTCGCGGCGTTCACGCATGCCATCGCCTCGCACGCGCCGGCCGGAGCCACCCTCGCGCCGGTACCAGATGACATGACTCACCGGGCGTTCCACGTCGCCGATGTGCAGGCACTCGCGCAATCCATCGGCGCGTTGGCGGAGCTGGCGATGCGCGAAACACGCCAGAGCGCGGCCGCCATCGCCGTTCGTCCAGACGATGACGGGGCGCTGCGGGTGGTGATTGCGGTCACGCCGGACGCGGCTACCCTCGAGGCCGGCGGAACATTACCGGCCACGACGGAGCCCGTGCCGTTCAATCGCGGGGGCCTCGGGCTCTCGCTCTGCCTGGCGTCCTACGTCCTGGCCACGCATGAGGCCACGGCAACCGCGACGTCCGACCTCGCGCACATCGACGTTCGCATCGGCCGCGGGAGGGCGCGTCCATGACCGCCGCCCGTGTCGCCATCGTCGATGATGACTCGACCTTCTCGCAGTACCTGTCCACGCTGCTGACCGATCGCGGCTATCAGGTGAGCGCGTTCTCGAGCGGGCCCGAGCTGCTCCGCGCGCTGGGCAGTGGCACGCCGCCGGATGTGGTCTTGCTCGACGTCCTGATGCCGCAGATGGACGGACTCGAGACACTGCGGGCGGCCCGGTCGGCGCACCCCGCTTTGCAGGTCATCATGCTGTCCGGCACGCAGGTGCCCGCGACAATCGTGGATGCCGTGCGCTTCGGTGCCGTCGACTACGTCGTCAAACCGGATGACCCCGAAGGTCTTGGGGAAGCCGCGCTGGAGGTGGCGATCCGGAACGCGGTCGAGAAGGTGCGGCTGACGAGCGAGGTCGCGCGCCTCCGCGCGCATGTGACCGACGATCCCGATGGCGCGCAGCCCTGCTGGGGATCGGGCATCCCGATGCGCAACGTGCTCACGATGGTCGAGCGCGTGGCCGACAGCGACGTCAGCGTGCTCCTGTCCGGAGAGAGCGGCGTCGGCAAAGAGGTCATTGCGCGTGAACTCCATCGGCGCTCGGCGCGACGCACGCGACAGTTCATCAAGGTCAACTGCGCGGCGCTGCCGGCCGAACTGCTCGAAAGCGAGCTGTTCGGACACGAGCGCGGTGCGTTCACGGGCGCACAGCTGCTGCGCGTCGGCAAATTCGAGTACGCCCATCAGGGCACAATCATGCTCGACGAGATCGGCGAGATGCCTCTCGCGCTGCAGGCCAAGCTCCTGCACGTGCTGCAGGACCGCGAGTTCAGCCGCCTGGGCAGCAACCGTCCCGTCTCGGTCGACGTGCGTGTCATTGCCGCTACGAATCGCGAGCTCGATCAGATGATCCGCGCGGGGCAGTTCCGCGAGGATCTGTACTACCGCCTCCAGGTCATCGAAATCCGCGTGCCGCCTCTGCGCGAGCGCCGCGACGAAATCCTCGCGCTCGCGGAGTTCTTCCTCATCAAGTACGCGGCGCGATACGGGCGTCCAACGGTGCGGCCATCGGCGCGATTGCGCGAGGCGTTCCTGGGGTACGCGTGGCCCGGGAACGTGCGCGAACTCGAGAACGTCGTCAAGCGGTTCGTCATCCTGCAAGACGAGGACATGGTGCTCGGTGAGCTCCAGCGTCACCGCGGCGGCGACGCGGCGGTCGACGAGCCTCCGCTGCGCGCAGAACCTGCGTCACGCGCCAGCCGACCGGCCCGGTCCGAACCGGATGAACCGCTGACCGATGGCGCGATCGCATCGCTGCCCGAAGTGGCGCGTCGCGCCTCGCTGGCCGCGGAGCGTGCGGCGATTCAGGACGTGCTCGATCGCCTCCGGTGGAACCGGCGCAAGGCCGCCCAAGCGCTGGGCGTGAGCTACAAGACGCTGTTGAACAAGATGAAGGAGTGCGGGATTACGGCGCCACCGGACTGATCGACGCTTGGCGCGCGTGCACGAGCGCCATCACCCGTGAGACCACCGCGTCGATCGACAGCCCGGTCGTGTCGATGTACACGGCGCCGTCGGGAATGGTGAGCGGTGAAACGGTCCGCGTGCGATCCGCTTGATCCCGAGCCGCCAGCGCGTCGGCGACGCCCTGGACCTGCATCTCGCGACTTGCCGCGTGGGCCGCATCAAGCGTCCGGCGCCGGGCCCGCTCTTCGGGCGACGCGTCGAGGTAGACCTTCACATCCGCGGACGGAAAGACGACGCTGCCGATATCGCGGCCCTCCATGACAACCCCGCCGGCTTCGCCATACGCTCGCTGGCGATCGACGAGCACCTTCCGCACCGGCGAATGCTGGGCGACGATCGCCGCGGCACGATCCATTTCCGCGGTGCGGATCGCCGCCGTCACATCGTGCCCGTCGATGACAATGGATGGGCCGAGATCGATCGAGGCCGTCCGCGCCAGTGCCGCCACGGCACCGGCATCCGTGAGATCCAGCCCGACGTGCCGGGCCAGCCAGGCCACGGCGCGGTACATGGCTCCGGTATCGATGTGCCGGTAGGCCAGCGCGTCGGCGACCGTTCGCGACACCGTGCCCTTCCCCGCTCCGGACGGACCGTCGATTGCAATCACCAGCACACGCGTCGACATACGCGTCCACTATTATTCCCGGGATGAGCCTTCGCGGGAAGCGCCTCCTGACCGCCATGGCCTTCGCGCTTGTCGCGGTCGGCGTCGCGCTCGCCGTGTATGCGCCGGCGCTGGCCTTTCTGATGGACCTCGCGGGCTATCGCGGATCGATACGGACCCTGCTGCCCGTCAAGCCCGCGACGTTCACCACGTCCGATCGGACGGTGACGACCCGCTGGGGTCCCATCGCAACGCGCGTGTACACGCCAGACGGGCGCCACACGCGGACCGCGGTCGTGTTTCCGGGGGTGCACGGCGGCGGTGTTGACGAACCGCGCCTGGCGCTCTTCTGCGGACGCCTCGCCTCCACAGGGCTGACAGTGGTTTGCACACCGCTGCCGGAACTGCGCGAGTTCCGTATCACCAGCCGGTCGACCGACGCGATCGAAGACGTCACGAACTGGGTCATCTCACAGGCCCTTCTCGCACCCAGCCGACGCGTCGCGCTTGTCGGGGTCAGCTTCTCGGGTGGCCTCGCGCTGGTGGCGGCCGGACGCGACAGCCTGCGTCACCACCTCGACGTCGTGCTCTCGGTCGGCGGCTACGGCGATCTCCCGCGCGCGCTCCGCTATCTCTGCACGGGTCAACTGCCCGACGGCACAGTGCGGACACCGCACGACTACGGTCTGGCCGTCATCGCTCTCGCGGCGGTCCCGCGCCTGGTGCCGGCCGCTCAGGTCAACGTGCTCGAGGGCGGCATCCGCACATTCCTGGAAGCGTCGCTCGATGACACTCCGACTGGCGAACGCGCGGGCCCTTTGCTTGCCGCCGCTCGCGGGGCTGCCCTCGGCATGCCCGAACCGGCTCGCAGCATCCTGACGGATATCCTCGATCGCAACGTTGTCCGCGTCGGGGCCATGTTGCTCCCATTGCTCGACGAATTGGGCCAGGACGCGGCGTTGTCCCCGGATCGATCGCCGGTGACGGACGCGCCGGTCTTCCTCATTCATGGGCGAGACGACAACGTGATCCCGTCGTCGGAGACGCCACTCGTGGCGGCGGACTACGCGCGTCGAGGCAACACGCGCGTCCGTTGGTTGCTCACGCCGCTGCTTTCGCACGCCAACCTCGGTGGCGCCGCCGCTGTCGGCGACGCGTGGCGCCTGCTGTCGTTCTGGCATCAGGTCCTGGGCGTCATGGACGCGCGCGCAAGTAATCAGTAGCGAATCGTGTAGACCAGGTCGGCGCCGGCGGTTTCGCGGTCCCGCGTATCGGCATTGCGGTCGGCGCCCTGACCGAAGGACGTCAGGAGCCGCAGCGCTTCGGTCAGGCGGTACTCGATCGAGAGCCGACTGGCCTCGCCCGACCCGAACTGCTGACGAAATCCCACGAACACGCGCTCGCCGACCTGTCTGCCGAGCTCCAATTCGCCGGCCTTGCCCGTCGTCGGTGCTCGCACTTCGAAGAGATCGACATCCAATGATCGGCCGATCGACGAGGTCAACGAGGACGCGATGGCGCCAAGGGCCATGTCGCCCGCGCGCTGAAGGAGGTCCACCTGCTGCGAGTCGCCCAATTGGTTCAGGGGCTGGTTGAACACGATGAGCGCCAGCACATCCGCCTCGTCCAGCGGCGGCTGACTCGACAGCGCGATTTGCGGCCGGCGTGCGGTGCCGGTGACGCGCACCTGGGCCGTGACGCCGGAGACTTCGCGCTCACCCGTGATGCTGAGTGACGGGTTGCTCGGTTGCGGGCCGCGGAACGTCACGGCGCTACCACGCACGACGGTGAAGCGGCGCCCCTGGAAGTCGTAGAAGCCACGCACGGCCTCGACAGCACCGACGACCAACGGCTCGCCGTTCGGATCCTTGCGGAACGACACATTGCCCCCGATGGTCAGGTTGATGTCGCCCAGTCCCATCGTGCCGCTGCCCACCTTCAAGTTCCGGCCGCGCAGCACCACGTTGTCCGGAAGACTGATCTCGATATCGAGCGATGCCTGCGCCCAGGGATTCGAGCCAATCGAAACCGAGGACGGCGTTGTCCTCACGGGCGGTGCGATGCCAGGTTCGATGGCGGTCGCCACCGCGCCCTTCGAGTCCGTCGGCACCGCGTTGCCGGGCGCCTCGGTGCTGGGCGCCTCACTGTCGGGAGCCGACGGCGTGAGCGCGCGGGCTTCCTGGGAGCCGGGGGCGGCGGCCTGCTGCTGCGGGGTGGGCGCCGCGGGCCCGGCGAGCCGGCGCAGCAGTTCGTCGACCTCGACGCGCGCTTTTGTCGCCACGACGCGCCCGGCCACCTTGGGCGCAGAGATCGCCCCGGTCATCTTGAGGTCGGCGCTCACCTGCACGTCGCCGAGTTCGTTGTGGAGGACGTGAATACTATCGGCCGTAATGCTCGCCTCGACGGCGCGGCCCGATTCGGTGGCGCGAATCCCCGTCCGGCCCGACATTGTCAGCGCGTGTCCGTCATCGTCCGTCAGCGTCATGCGATCGATGACGGCCCATTCGTCATCGAACCGGATCTCGGTGTTGAGATCCTGATACTTCACGCCCGACGCGGCGACGCGGAACGCCGCGTTACCAATCTGCACCTGACCGTTGATCCGGATGTCCTTCAGGGGGCCGTGTACCCTGGCGTCGACGCCAGCGATGCCCTGCACCTCGGTTACAGCCGTCGTGGCCGCCTGAATGACGCCGAGGCTGATGCCCGCTCCCACCACGTGAAGATCCGCCTCACCTTCGGTGGTCGACGCGGGCACGGTGCCGGAGACATCGAACGCGGCGCCGTTCTGCTCGATGAGCCGCGCGTTGAGATCGACCATCTTCGACTTCATCGTGGCGGTGGCTTTGATCGACGAGAAAGGCACGTCGACAATCTTGCCCCCGGTCACGCTGATGTCCGCGGTCACGTTCGGGTCCGACACGACACCAGTCAGTACGACGTGGCCGTCGAGCGTGCCCGCGATTCTCGGCGTGCCGGTCGTGAGTTGGTAGACATCGCCGATGTTGATCTGCGTGGCTTTGACCTCCAGACTCGAGGACGAGGCACTGGAGGCATCGAGCGCGACGGTGCCGTTGGCTTCAAAGCGCTCCTGTCCACGCGTGAGAGCCACGCCCTTGAGTTCGAGCTCGCGCGGGCTGTAGCGCACCACGGCCTGATCGGTCGGCAGCAGGCGCCATGGCTCCCCGAGGCCACCGAGCGTGAGCTGACGCAGGTGCAGCTCCCGGTGATCGGTGTGCAGAATCACGCCCGTGTCGAACTCGATCGCGCGCTGCTGCTGTTCGAGCTTGCCGACGAGATCGATCTGACGGCCGTCGGCCTGCTCGCCGCGGTACGTGGCGTCAACCTTCGCCCTGAGGATTTCGTAGTCGCCCACGTTGATGAAGCTGCCGTCGAGCGACACCTTCCCCGTGGCCTTTGCCGGATCGGCGGCGGGCATGGTGCCGTCGAACGTGCCGTTGATTGTCAAGGCCGTGGCCTTGTCCGCGTAGGCGAGTTGATGACCGCCGAACGTGCCCGCGACGTTCCAGGTACCAGCCGGACCGGTTACCGTACCCTCGGAATGCGCGGCGCCGCCCAGCGCAGGGGCGCCGAGCGCCTCGAACACCGCGAGGTCGTGCGCGTCCAACTGATACTGAAGCTGCGATTCCGTACCTTCGGCGCTGGCAAGCGCCAGTTGCCCCTTGGCGGTGACGGTCGCCACGGGCGACTGCACGTCTAGTTTGCGAACCTGGATGAGCCCGTGGCTCAGAGATGCATCGACATCAGCGGTCGCTGAGGGTTGATTGGTCGACGACTCGCCCGCGATCGTCCCCTGCAACGCGCCCTCGATCGAATCGAGCGTGAAGGGCGCGGTCCGGTTCGGAATCACCACCCACCCGTCGACGCGTCCCGCGAGCGTGTAATCTGCGGCCGCAGGCGCGCCGAGCATTGACGCCGGCAGGTCGGCCACCTCTCCGCGAATCGCCGCCTTGACCTGATTGCCGCGCCCCTCGGCGCTGGCGATGGTTCCGCTGCGCAGCGTCACGCCTTTGACGCGAGACTCCCGCGACGTCAGGCTCGCGCGCCAGGTCGGATCGCTGTACGTCACCGCATAGTCGCCCGTCACGTCCGATGGAATCGACGACGTGACTTCGACCGGCAGACGCGAGACGTCGAGGTGCGAGACGAAGCCGGTGGCGTTCAAATGGACCGGCCGAGGCGACTCCGGCAGATCGACGACCGCCCGCACGGACGCCGTCGCACCATAGGCCGCCACATCTCCTGCGGCGTTGACGCGAGTGGCCCGATAGCTGCCCTTCAAGCGCGCGCGCTCCACCGCGTAGCCAAGCAACGTCACGGCGAGGTTGTCGGTGACGAAGGAGGCAGACGACGCGCGGATCCGAGCGGGGTCGATCGTGCCGTCGATCTGGACATCCCCACTCACTCGTCCGCGCCACTGCGGGTCGTGGACCAGCAAGGCCGGGTTGAGTCGAACGGCGCGAATCTGCCCCTTCAGGGGTATGACCGCGCGTGTCAGGTCGACGCGCACATCTCCTTGTGAGCTTCCACCATCTTCGAACTCGAGTGACCACGACGCGCCCAGCGCATCACCCGCGCCCTTCGCACCGACCGTACCGGAGAGAACGGGGACCTGGCCAAGCCACGGCAGAAAGCCCTGCAGCGTCGCCCCCTGCCATTTCGCGAGCGTCACCTGCGCATCGACTCCGCTGACGCGTCCGCCCTGCACCTGAGCGTCGGCACGCGCGTCTAGGCCGGGGGCGGCCAATTGAAATCCCTTGAAGGCCACGCCCTCCCCATCCGACGCAATGTGGCCCGCCAGACGCGATATCGCCGTACCCGTGCCCTCTTCACGAAATGATCCCTGATTCAAGGTGACGTCGGCCCCCGACGAATCAAGGAGGACGCGCCCATCAATCGCCACCTCAGCCAGCCTGAGCGTCGGACGGTCTGACATGTCGAGCACGACGCGTCCATTGGTCAGTCGAACGTGCTGCAATGTGAGTGCCCAGGGACCGGCAGTCGGGCCATCCTGCGGCTTCGTGAGATGGGCGAGGTTCCACCCCTGGCTCGTGAACGCCACGTGCACGAACGGATTCGTGAGGTGCACGTCGCTCAACACGAGTTGGCCACGCAGCAACTGGACGAGGCTGTATTGCACGTCGACTCTGTCCGCCAGGACGACCGGCTGCCCCTGTTGCCGAATCGCGAACTTCTGGATCGTGATGTCGCGCAGCAACGAACCCGAGAGGCTGCCAATCTCGACATCACCATCGATCACCGCCGCCAACCGGGTCACCGCCTGCTGGCGAAGCCAGCGGCGCAACCAGTCGCTGCGCAGCGTGATCAGTCCACCGACGACGAGCAGCACGAGCAGGGCCGCGAGGGCAACCGCGAGCGTGCGCAGGCGAAACCACCGCATGAACGTACCTTTCAGAAAGCCTGCCCGATGCTCACATGAATGCGCCACGTGCGGGACTGAGGGACGCCGTCCACGAGAAGCCCGGGAATCGGGTTCAGCTGAAACGCGGCGTCGCCGCGCAGAAGTCCGACCGGCGTGCGATACCGCAGGCCGATGCCGGCATCGGAGCGAAACCCGCCGGTGGTCGCTGCGAAGCTCCGCGCCCACACGTTGCCCGTATCCACAAAGCCGACGACCCCGATCGGGCCACGCAGCGGCACGCGCAACTCAACGGACATCTCCATCATCGTGCGCCCCCCGATCGGTACGCCGTCGGTGAGCGGCGCCACTTCGTAGCGTGACCAACCTCGGAGACTCGACGCCCCTCCGAGAAAGAAGCGATCCGAAAACGGGAAGTCTGCATCCGAACGGGCGGCGATCGATCCCGCGTGCAGCCGGGTCGCCAGGACAGCCGGGCCCAACGGCAAGTACGCACGCGTCTCGGCCACCGCCTCCCGGTACCGAAACGTGCCGCCCAGGGCCGGGCTCGCGACTTCCCCGTGCAGGGATGTGGTCCAACCCGCACGGGGATCGGCCACGTTGTCAGTGGCACTGTGAGTGAAGTCGGCAGCAACGGCCGACTTCGTGCCGCTTCCGGCACCGGTCACGGGGTTCAAGCCCAAGGCCAGCAATTGCCCCACGTTGCTCAGGTCAGCCAACACCGCCGGTCGTACGGTGTAGCGCAGGAACTCGTAGACGTACGCCACGCGCAGGCTGTCCCCGGGTCGGCCACCACCGGCACCGCGCCCTTCGGTCCGTCCGCGACCGCGAAACCGATAGGTCACGCCCGTACGCCCGCCGTAGGTCGTGGACGTGTAGACGTTTTCGCCCGTCCACCAGTCGACCGCGCTCGCGTCGAGCGACAAGCCACGTCCCAGAAAGTAGGGCTGCGAGAAGCTCACGCGGCCGCCGCGATCTATCGAGGAAAATTTCCCGGACAACGTCAACCGCCGCGCATCACCCAGAAAGTTCAGATGGGACCAGTCAACCGAGGCTCGCACCCGATCCTCGGTCCCGTAGCCGACACCCAGTTCAAGACGATGCGTCTTGTCTTCGGCAACCGTCACGGTGACGGGAATCGCTGTCGGCTGACTTTCAGCCGGCGGCTTCGCGTCGACATTTGCGAACTTCAGGATCTCGAGGCTCGTCAGCCGTCGCTGGCTCTGGGTGATCTGCCGCTCGGTGAATGGCTGGCCCGGCCGGAGAACGAGCTGCCGAAGAATGATGCGATCCTCGATCTTCTGCGCGCCAACCACCGTGATGGGACCAAAGGTCGTCGGGGGCCCAGGAACGGCGGTGAATGTCAGCGCGACACGGTTGTTGCCCGCCTCCTCCACTTCGGTGGCGTTCACCTTCGCGTACGCGTACCCGTGATCGCGCAGGCCATCGAGCAGCCGTTGCCGCAGGCCAGCCACTGCGCCTCGGTCGCGAATCCGGTCGGGCTCGACCACCGACCGATCGATCCCCGCCAGCACCTCCGGGCTCACGGCCTCGAACCCCACGAACGATGCGCTCGCCACACGGAGCGGCTGCCCCTCACCTATCGTGATGGTCACCCTCACCGCGTCTCGGGCATCGTTGAACACCACGTCCACGTTGTCGATGCGGGCGTCCGGATAACCGCGGTCCTGATAGAAACGCCGGACCCGCTCCAAGTCGGCCTCGAACGTCCGCTGATCGAATGGCGTCTTCTCAGACCACGGCCAGCGCCCTCCAGGCTTGGTGGCCAGCACCGCACGAATTTCTTTTGCGGGGATAGCATGTGCGCCGTCAATCGCCAGTGACGTCAAACGTACGGTGCTCTGGGCTTCGGCCTGCGCCGCCACGATGATCACCCACGCGACACAACCGAGCAGACGCGTGAGGGTCCGGCACCAGATCATCGGGGTTAGACCGGACGCCGGCCCTGGATGATGCGGATCAGCACGACGGCGATCGCAATCAGGAGCAGGAGGTGGATGAAGCCCCCGAGCGTGTACGAACTGACCATGCCCAGCAGCCACAGAATCAACAACAGCACGAAGATCGTCATCAACATGGTTCACCATCCTCCCGCCGGCCGCCGCCGGCTGTCGCGTCGTTTACTGCACGCTTCGTGCCGGTGGCCGAATCGACGATCGGACGCGATGAATTGAGGCAATCCAGGCCTGGAAAGTGTTGGAAGGACCGGTGCGTAAGAAGTACCGGCCGTGCCAATGCGCAGCGAGGAAGTTCCACCGGCCCAGGTTCGGCACCGCAGGACACGGCGTACGACGCGTCCCGCGTCGTTGGCAAGATGATTGCCCATTGTGGGCAATGTGATGGGCCGACCGGTTCTTGCCAGCTACACACGCCGGTGGACACAGGAGGTCCGATGAACGCCGCGCGCATCGCGCTTGTCGACGACGACCCCTCGTTCGCCGACTATCTCGCCGCGCTGCTGAGTTCGCGCGGCTACGACGTGCGCACCCACCCGAGCGGCGCCGATCTGCTCGAGACGCTGTCGCGCGGAGGGTGGGCGCCTGATGTGGTGTTGCTCGACGTCCTCATGCCGGGCATGGATGGGCTCGAGACGCTCCGTGCGGCGCGTCAGTCCCACCCCGGCGTACAGGTCATCATGCTTTCCGGCTCGCAAGTGCCGGCCACCATCGTCGACGCCGTCCGCCTCGGCGCGGTGGACTACGTGGTCAAGCCGGACGATCCGGAAGGTCTCGGGGAGGCCGCTCTCGAAGCCGCGATCCGCAACGCGGTCGAAAAAATGAACCTCACGAGCGAAGTGGCGCGCCTGCGCGCGCAGGTCACCGAGGAGCCGGACGGCGCGCAGCCATGCTGGGGATCGGGCGAAGCGATGCGCCGCGTCCTTACGATGGTGGAGCGCGTCGCTGACAGTGACGTGACTGTGCTGCTGTCCGGCGAGAGCGGCGTCGGCAAGGAAGTCATCGCGAGGGAGCTGCACCGGCGGTCAGGCCGGCGCATGAGACCGTTCGTCAAGGTGAACTGCGCCGCGCTCCCGGCCGAGCTTCTGGAAAGCGAACTGTTCGGCCACGAGCGCGGCGCCTTCACCGGTGCGCAGCAGTCGCGCATCGGCAAGTTCGAGTTCGCGACCGGCGGGACGATCATGCTCGACGAGATCGGCGAAATGCCGCTGTCCCTGCAAGCGAAACTGTTGCACGTGCTGCAGGATCAGGAATTCGCGCGGCTCGGCAGCAACCGGCCCGTCGCCGTCGACGTCCGCGTGATCGCCGCCACCAACCGCGACCTGGAGCAGATGATCCGTCTGGGATCGTTCCGCGAGGATCTGTACTACCGCCTCCAGGTCATCGAGATCCGCGTGCCCCCGCTGCGCATGCGGCAGGACGAAATTCTGCCGCTCGTCGAGTTCTTTCTGCTGCGATACGCGGCGCGGTATGGGCGGCCGGCGCTGAAGCCGTCGCAGGCCTTGCGTGATGCGCTGCGCGCCTACGCATGGCCCGGCAACATCCGCGAGCTCGAAAATCTGATCAAGCGGTTTGTCATTCTTCAGGACGAATCGCTGGTCCGTTCGGAGGTCATGCGCGTTCGCCCGGTCGCGGAGGCGCAGCCCGAACCTCCACCAACGCCACCAGGGATGGCCCCTCCGGCGCCCGTCGCGCCGCCGGCCGCCTCGCCAGTCGCGGCACCGCCAGCGCCTCGCGCGGCGCAAGCGGACGAGACACTTCCCGACCTCGCACGCCGAGCCGCGTTGGTGGCCGAACGCGAGGCCATCCGTCGCACGCTCGACTATTTCAGGTGGAATCGGCGCAAGGCGGCCGAACGACTTGGCGTCAGCTACAAGACGCTTCTGAATAAGATGAAGGAGTGCGGCATCAGCGCCCCGCCTGATGCGCCGCTGGAGCGATGAGTCTGCGCGCGATGACCGCGCGCGGCCCCCAAGGAACCGCATGACTCCCACGACCCTCCCACCCGCGCCTCGGGCGCGTCGCCGTCGTCCCTCTCTCGCCCGTCCCGTTCCGCCCGTACTCCCGATCACGGCCGGTTCGCCAGAACCACTTGGCGCCCATTGCGTGCAGGATGGAACCAATTTCGCTGTGTTCTCGGGCGTGGCCACTGCCGTCGACGTGTGCCTTTTCATCGACGGCGAAGAGCATAGGATGCCGCTGCCGATGCGCACGCGTCACGTGTGGCACGGCCACGTCGCCGGGATTGGTCCCGGCATCGAATACGGGTTCCGCGTGCACGGACCGTGGCAACCCGACGCGGGCCTCCGCTGCAACCCGGACAAGCTCCTGCTCGATCCGTACGCGCGTCAGGTGCGCGGTGATCGCGCGAATGGGGTGGGTCCGCTCGGATACGTCGTAGGTTCAGACCACGAGCCGTCACAGGAGGACAGCGCGGCGGACGTCCCGCACGGTGTCATCATCGACCCGAACTTCGACTGGGAAGGCGATCGGCGCCCGGCACGGCCGTGGGCCGATACGATCTTCTACGAGGCCCATTTACGGGCGCTCACCATGCGGCACCCGGACGTGCCGGACCCCTTGCGCGGGACCTACGCGGGCGTGGCGCATCCAGCGATCATTCGGCACCTGACCTCGCTTGGAGTGACGGCGCTGGAACTGCTGCCGGTTCACGCCTTCGTGCACGACGGACCGCTGCTCGACCGAGGACTCTCCAACTATTGGGGCTACAACACGATCGGGTTCTTCGCCCCGCACGCCGCCTATGCCTCGGCGGCAGGCCGCCACGATCCGGTGCGTGAGTTCAAGCAGATGGTGAAGGCGCTGCATGCAGCCGGCATCGAGGTGATCCTCGACGTCGTCTACAACCACACCGCCGAGGGCAATCACCGCGGCCCCACGCTGTCCTTTCGGGGCCTCGACAACCAGGCGTATTACCACCTTGTCGAGGGCGATCCCCAGCACTACATGGATTACACGGGGATCGGGAACAGCGTCAGCCTGCGTCATCCGCAGACCGTGCGACTCGTGATGGATTCCCTCAGATACTGGGTCGCCGACATGCACATCGATGGCTTCCGGTTCGATCTGGCCGTGACCCTCGGTCGTGCCATGGGACAGTTCGACGGCTGGTCGTCGTTCTTCGCCGCGGTGCAACAGGACCCGGTGCTCCGGCATGCGAAGCTCGTCGCCGAGCCGTGGGACATCGGCGAGAACGGCTATCGCATGGGCGGTTTCGCGGTCGACTGGGCCGAGTGGAACGGACGATTCCGTGACACGGCACGTGACTTCTGGCGAAGCCAGCACGGATCGTTGCCGGAGTTCGCGGCCCGCGTCGCGGGCAGCGCGGACGTGTTCGCGGGTAGCGGGCGAGCACCGCAAGCCAGCGTCAACCTCGTGGTCGTTCACGACGGGTTCACGCTCGAAGACCTGGTCTCGTACAACGACAAGCACAACGAGGCCAACGGCGAGGACAATCGCGATGGCGAATCCCCCTCCAACGCCTGGAATCTGGGCGTGGAAGGGCCCACGGACGATCCCACGATCCTTGGACGCCGCGGCCGGCAGAAACGCAATCTGCTGGCGACGCTGCTACTGGGTCAGGGCACGCCGCTCATTGCGCACGGGGACGAGCTCGGTCGCACTCAACGCGGCAACAACAACGCCTACTGCCAGGACAACGAGCTCACGTGGATCGACTGGGAGCACCGCGACCGCGAGCTCGAGACGTTCGTCGCGAAGTTGACCGCCATCCGGCGCGGCCATCCCGTATTGCGAAGCACGCGCTGGCTGAGTGGCGAGCGGGACCGGAACAATCCCGGCCCCGTGGCCCACTGGTTCCGGCCGGACGGTGCGCCGATGGCGTCCGCGGACTGGTCCAACCCGGAGATGACAGCGGTCACGCTCGTGCTCGATCCGGAAGCTCCGGCCGACCCCTCTCTCTGCCTGATGTTCTGCGGGACGCTCGAGCCAGCCACGTTTGTCTGGCCTCGAGGGCGCGGTGAGCATTGGCGTGTGTTGGCCGACACGGCAGCGTCGGCCGACACGCCGACGGAGCGTGGCACGGCGGGCGAAGCGATCACGCGTCCCGATCTCTCGTTCATCGTGGCGGAGTCCGAGCCGTAGGGTGTGGCCGCCAGCGTGTCCAATCGCGGCACGTCTTTACGTCCCGGTTGCGGCGCGCCGCACGGTCTCATGCGGGTTCATGCACCGGCGCACGCGAGACCCGTGGCAACGCCCTTGCACGGTCGGGCGCGGGAGTGTGTGCCATGGAGAACGACCTCGACCCGGACCGACACGACAGCGGTCAACAGCAACGCATTACGGCACGCGCATTCGCGCGATTCGAGGCGCGCGGCGGTCTTCACGGATACGACGTGGAGGACTGGCTGGAGGCCGAACGGGAGGAAGCCGACGCGGTGGCCCAGCTCCAAACCGAGGCCGCCACGCCCCCGCCGGGATTGCCGCCCAGCGCCGCGTCTGGCAACTCGGCGCGCGACGAGGAATCGCGTCGCGACGCGGAACGGGCCGCCCGCGCCATCAATCGCGACGCTCAGCGACAGCTCGTGCGCTGATCGATAGGGCCCGTATTGACGCCCGCATCGCGCGGTGCAATCGTACCGCGCGATGCACGAATCCCCGCCCGTTGCTTCCGTCGCTCCTGACCGCCCGTGGCGGATTCTCCTCACCAACGTCACGCTCGCCGGTCGTACCGGCACCGAGACGGCCACGCGCGCCCTCGCCATCGGCCTACTCGCCGCGGGCCATACGCCGATGGTGTACGCACCGACGCTCGGGGCCATCGCCGATGACCTCCGCGCCGCCGGAATCCCCGTGGTTGACAGGTTGGACGCGTTGCCGAAGACGCCTGACATCATCCACGGTCACCACCATGTGGAAACGGTGGCAGCACTTCTCACCTTTCCAGCGGCTGCCGCCGTGTTCGTGTGTCACGACCGCTCGGCGGTCGCCTCCGCCCCGCCGTTAATCGACCGCATCCAGCGGTACGTGGCGGTGGACTTCAACTGCCTGGAGCGCCTCACCGCCGACTACGGCATCCCGACGGCGTTGACGACCGTCATTCCCAATGCCATCGAGATGGATCGCTTCAGGCCACGCGGCCCGCTGCCTCCCCATCCGCGCCGCGCCGCGATCTTCAGCAACTACGCGCAGCAGGGCACCCACCTTGAGCCGACCCAGCAGGCCTGCGGCCGGCTGGGCCTGCCGCTCGACGTCCTGGGCTCCGGCGTCGGCAACGAGCAGGCGGCGCCGGAACTCGTGCTGGGCGCGTATGACCTCGTCTTCGCGAAGGCGCGGTGTGCGATAGAAGCCATGGCGGTCGGATGCGCGGTCGTGCTCTGCGACGCGACGGGTCTCGGGCCCATGGTGACGTCGGCGAACGTCGATGATCTCCGGTGGTGGAACTTCGGCCGTCGCACCCTTCGCGCGCCGCTCGATGTGCACGCGATCGTCGCCGCGGTGCGGGGCTACGATGCCGACGACGCCCGTGAGGTCAGCAGCGTAGTCCGCCACACCGCAGGACTCGGCTCGGCGGTCAACTCCTATCTCGCCGTATATCGCGCGGCCCTGTCGAACCCGCTGGCGGTTCGCGGATTCGAGCAGGATGTGCGCGACTATGCCACCCGTGCGGTCCAGCACCTCAGCGCCGTGGAAGCCGCGCTCGCAGAGTACCGACGTCCGTTCCGCATGGAGGCGTTGACCGACGACGAATGCGCGAAGGTGCGCATCCGCATCCTCAAATCGCCGGTGACGGTCAACGCCGCTGCAACACTCCGTGTGGAGACCGAGGTGCGAAACGGGCTGACGACCTCTCTCGGAACGTTTCCCCCGTATCCGGTTGATTTGTCCTATCGCTGGCTGGACGCGGCCACGGGTGAGCCGCTTGTCGCGGAAGGCGCACGCACCTCCCTGCCTTCGATTGCGGCGGGCGAGGACTGCGAGAGAGCCATGCAGATCGCCGCGCCGACGCAGCCGGGCATCTACCGCCTGCGGATCGCGCTGGTGCAGGAAGGCTTGCGGTGGCTGGACTACCTGCAGCCGCCCGTTGCCGACGAAGTCACGGTGTCGGTCGTCATCCCGGCGGACTCCAGGCCGGCCTGATGCCAGATGGCCCGCACAAGTGGCTGGACGGCAGAACGGTAACGGATCACTGAGTCGTAGTGTCCCGCTCGAACCTGTCGCTCGCCAAAGGCCTCGTAGAACGGTGGGTCCGGATCGATCGCGTCGACGCCCTGGCGAACATCCAACACGGGTCGCAGCATTTCGACCGCGAATGCCGCGGGTCCGAACCGCGCCAATGCCGCGTCGGTTTCGCCCTGCAGCTCGGGATATCCCCGCGCTGCCGCGAGCTTCCGAGCCAGCGCTTCATCGTCCAGGTTCACAACGACGGCCGCGGATTTCAAATCGTCCGGACACGACGTGGGACTGCCATCGAGCAGGAAATCGAAGTTCGCCACGACGCGTCCCGTGTGCTTCCGCACGAGCGCCACCGCGCCGTTGACCAAGTACCGGCAGATGTCGTGGCTGGGATTGAAGCCCTCGAGGGCGTCCGCGACGACGTAGTCGACGTCGGCGGCGATCCATCGGTCCGCAAGTATCGCCATGACCTCGACAAACGGGGCCGGGGAGCCCCTGCGAATCAAATCGTAGATTTCGGCATCGGCAAACGAGCCAAAAACGGTGCCCGGGCGCGCGCCTGCAGACATCAACACGCGTGAAGTGGATGGCAGCCGCGACCGCTCGGTCCGTCCGGAACCGTCGGTCAAGACGCACGTCTCCGGCTTCGCCAATTCGATCCAGCGATGCACGCGAAGTTCATGGCCTGGGTGGCCCACAACGAGCGCAGCCCGGCGGCCGGGAAGCGGTACAGACGCGAGGTTCATCTCGACTCCGTGGGAGGACGTGTCCAGGATGCGAAGTCACGATACCAAATTCGGCAGCGTGGCGTCGCCGCGTTTACTCGAGGCCCGCGACGGCGAGTGCGACCGGAAATCGGCGGAGTAGCGCGGCGACGCGCAGACCACCATCGGCGGCGCCGAGCCTCTCCCCGGTGAAGACGTTGGAGAACGTCAGGCTCTCGCAGCCGGCTGGCAGACTCAGCATCGCCTCCCCCCACACGTCCGTTCCGATCGGCCAACGGCCCTGGTCCACGATGGCGGCGGTGAATCGGGGCACGGCCACCAACGCGACGTGGCGCGACATGCGCCGAACGAACGCGACGACCTGAGGGCCGGAGGGAACGATGGGATCCAGCTGGGCGGTGAGCGGGAGGTACTCGGCTGTGGTGAACAGCGCCGGGCAGGATCTCCGGAGCCGCAGCGCTTCGGTGATCGCGAACATCTTGACCACGCCGTCTTCCCATCGATTGAGAAGGTCGCTGACCAGACCAGGCCGGTCAGCCTCGCCCGCCGTCGCCATGGCACCGTTCAGGTCCTGCAGCAGTCGCTGGCGGTATTCGAGATCGACCACCGCGCGGTTGTCGGGGTCGGTCAGGCGAAGACTCCACAGCTCGGTTCCCTGATAGAAGTCGGGCACGCCTGGCGATCCGATCTTCAGTACTGTCTGGGCCAGCGAGTTGACCATCCCGGCCTTCGCGACGCATCGCGCGAATGCCGAGAGCGATCGAATGAATGGGGACGCGAGGTCCCGGCCGATGGCGTCGCGCACGAACGCGGTCAGCGCGTCCTCATAGGTCGCATCCGGGCGAATCCAGTTCGTGTGGCGTTTGGCCTCGCGCGCGCTCTTGATCATGACCGCCGTCAATCGCTCGACGACCGATGCGGGCGCTGATGAACCGTCGGCTGGCCAGAGGCCGACCAACAGTTGATAGAACCGGTATTCGTCGTGGCGGTCTGGTGCGGCGCCCTGCGGCGTCAGGACGCGGTGTCGCTGATTCAGACGACGCCACTCCGCCAGACCCTGCGCCCACGCGTCCGGCAATTCCGACAGGACATCGAGCCGCGCACGCACGTCCTCGCTGACCTTCGTGTCGTGCGTGGTCGTCGCCAGCAATCCGAATGGTGTCCGCTCCCGGCGTTCCTGATTGAGCGTGTGAAACTCACGTACGCCGGTGCCCGGATGCGCCGGATCGCCGCCGACTTCATTCAACGACACCAGCATGCTGTCGCGGACGAACGCCGTGTCTTCCACGGCTTTGGCGAACACCGGCCCAGTGAACTGCTGCCAGCGGACCGCGAACTCCAGGCGGGCCGGGTCCGCCTGGGCTTCGACGATGGTGTCGCGGATGAACATCAGCAACGCGGTCTCCAGATCGGGGTTGCGTTGGTCAGCGGACTGGCAGGCCTGGAGGAGCCACGCCCGGTCTTCCGAAGAGCAGCCCTGACAGGTGACGTAGGTCCGATACACAGCCAACGCCGCCGTGATCTCCACGAGGCCGCGACGAAGGCCATGCCGGGTGAAGTCACGCGTCACCCTGTCGCCCTCCGCGATCGCATGGAGAAGCACGAGCAGGCGATCCAGATCCGCGGTGAACGTCGACTCCATGACCTGCCGTTTGGCGATGTACCCGGTCTCTGCAAACGACGGGCGACGACCGGCAAAGCGGGTGTAAATGCGTGCGAGCATCGGCATGTGGTGGCGCGCGATGAACAGCCCGTTGAGTACATTCAGGAATTCGTACCCCGTCGTGCCGGCGACCGGCCACGACTCGGGCAGCCGTTCCCCCGGAACGAGAATCTTCTCGACCACCACATAGGGCCGCGCGGGTATCACCTCCTGGTTCAGTTCATCGAGCTCATCCGATCCCAGGCGGCACAGCCGCCTCAGGTACTCGGCCGGGTCGGCGAGACCGTCGGGATGATCGACCCGCACGCCGGTGATGGCGCGGCGTCGCAGCAGACGCCGAAGCCACATGTGAGAGGCCTCGAACACATCCTGCTCGTCGACGCGAAGCCCTACGAGGTGTTCGATGTTGAAGAATCGGCGGTAGTTGATCTCTTGCGACGCGGTCCGCCAGTCGGCCAGACGGTAGTGCTGGGCCTCGAGCAAGCCGTGCAGACGATCGAATGACGCGGGATGTCCCGCGATACCGTTAATCGCGGAGAGATCCTCGCCGTGCGGATTGATTAGCGGAAACCGGCGATCGCCGTAAGCCAGTCGCCATCCGTCCTCATCGGTGACGACCTGCAGCTGGCCGGAGGCCAAGGTCTCCCCGTAGGGCGCGCCAAGAACAGGCAACAGCACTTTCCCGGCCATGGCCGTGCGCGTGGGGTTCCAATCGATGTCGAAGAAGTGCGCGAAGGGCGATGCCGCGCCGCGTTGGAGCACGTCCCTCCACCAGACATTGGTCCGCTCGTCTGCGGCCAGGTGATTAGGGACGACATCGAGCAGCAGCCCCATTTCGTGCTGCTGGACAGCCTGGACCAACGCCTCGAACTCGTCAGTCGTGCCCAGAGCGGGATCCGGCGTGTTCGGATCGCCGACGTCGTAGCCGTGCTCGCTGCCCTGCCTGGCCGTTGCGATCGGAGATAGATAGAGATCGGAGATGCCCAAGGCGTGCAGGTACGGCACGGCCGCGAGGGCGTCGCGAAACCCAAAGCCCGATCGCATTTGAAGACGATAGGTGCTGCTCGGATAGCCGGGGACGTCTGCATTCATCGCCTTGACGACCCTGCAGAAGATGGGCCACGCGCACCGCCCGTCAAGCGATTCGCACGGGGCATCACCGGGGCACTTCTTAGCATCGAGGTGCCCATGGCTCCCGTTGGACTTCCGGTGGTTGCTGCGTATCACCCGCCATTTTTCAATTGGCCCAGCTCTTGCTCAACCAGAGGGCAAGGAGCCCCCAATGATGCGGCAGCGAACGTCGTTGATCTCGCTATTCGTCCTTCCCCTCTGTGCGCTCACGTCCGTCGCCCTGGTATGTCGGGTCCAAGCGGCTCAATCGACGCAAGCGACGCGCCCGCCGCAGTCCGCGCAAGCCACTGCGGCCGCGACCGAGCGGTTCACCGCCACGGCCGTGAACATGTCCGCGGCCGGCGCGGCCCCCGCGACGACGCCGGTGTCGATCGTGATATCGCGCTGGTCCACCGATGCGGAGCGGGACGCGCTGGTGAACGCGCTTCGCGAGAAGGGTCCGGACGCGGTGTTGGACAAACTGAAGGACATGCCGCGCGCCGGCTCGATCGCGGCCGCTGGCAGTATCGGCCAGGAGATTCATTTCGCGCGCCGCGTCCTCGGACCCAATAACACCGAGCGCGTGGTGTTGATCACAGACCGGCCCATGAGCATCTGGGAGATGCGAAGCGGCTCACGCACGCTCGACTATCCCTTCACCCTGGTGGAACTCCGCGTCGGATCAGACGGCAAGGGCGAGGGTAAGGCCTCGGTCGCGACCAAGGTGATCTTCGACAAGGACTCGAACAACGTCGTGCTGGAAAACTACGACATCCAGCCGATCGGTCTTCAAAACGTTACGCGGGAAAAATAGGAGGACTGCATGTCACTGAGAACGCACATCGGGTTCGTCGCCGCGCTGTCCGTCTTCGCGGCGGCAGCGATCGTTCCGCCGGCCGTCACGGCTCAGACCGTCGCCGCAAAACCTACGGACGCGAATCTGGCGGATCGCATCGCATTCCGTCTCGAGACGAACGCCGCGGTCCGGAAATACGACCTCAAGGTCAAGGTCGACGACGGCATCGCCATGCTGTCCGGGCAGGTGGCGACAGCCGCGCAAAAGGCCGAAGCCGCGCGCCTGGCGCAGGTCACCGGCGTCCGTCGGGTGGAGAGCGACATCACCGTCACGCCGGACGCAGACAAGACCCTGACGGATCGCACGAAGGCCGGCCTCAATAAAACTGGCGCCAAGATTGATGACGCGTGGATCACGACAAAAGTGAAGTGGTTCTTCCTCGGCGAAGACGCCCTGAAGGACAGCGACATCAACGTGGACACGAAGAACAACGTGGTCACTCTCAAGGGCACCGTTCCGTCGAGCGCCGGCAAGGCTCGCGCTGAAGTTCTGGCAAAAGACACCGAGGGCGTGACGCGCGTCGTCAACGACCTCACCATTGGTCCGAAAAAGTAGTCAGGAGACAACATGAACACCGATCAGATCGAAGGCAAGTTCCGTCAGTGGAAGGGGGCGGCGAAAGCCCAGTGGGGCAAGCTCACCGATGACGAACTGACACAGGCGCAGGGCAACGCAGAGAAGTTGGCCGGCTTCGTTCAGGAGCGCTATGGCTATGCCAAGGAGCGCGCCCGCGAAGAGGTAGACCGCTTCCTGGCCAGTCAGGACATCGAAGACGCGAAGGCGGCGCGGTAGACAACGGCAACGTGTCACGGGGAGGCATCGGCTCACGCCGGTGCCTCCCTGCGTGTGTCTAGCGTGCGTCATCGACCGCTGACGCCTCGACGCGTGAGCTGGCGGTTCGTTGTCACATCGTTCACAATCACTTTCGTCCTGCTGGGCAGAAGACGAGGAGGCTCCACTGTCATCTCCACGAGCCCTGTCGGCCACGACAGCAGAGGTCACCGTGCACCGCGCGTGCCCTGTCGGTGCCGAGATCCAGCCTGCGGGCGTGCACTTCCGGGTCTGGGCGCCCAACCACCTACGCGTCGAGATTCAGATCGAGACAGATCCGCCTATTGCCCTCCGGTCGGAAGGCAATGGCTACTTCGAAGGGCTGATCCAGGGTTCGGTGGCGGGCGATCGTTATCGCATCACGGTGGATGACAGCTCGCCGTTGCCGGATCCCGCGTCCCGCTTTCAGCCGGACGGCCCGCACGGCCCGTCCGCGGTCGTCGCTCCCGGCACCTATCGGTGGACGGATGACGGGTGGCCAGGCATCCGTCGTTCAGAGCTGGTTGTGTATGAGATCCACATCGGCACCTTCACCGCCGACGGCACCTGGCAAGCTGCCGCGCGGGAACTCGCGGCACTCGCCGAACTGGGCGTGACCTGCGTCGAGATCATGCCGGTCGCTGATTTCGCCGGTGACTTCGGATGGGGATATGACGGCGTGAACCTCTTCGCGCCGACACGCCTCTACGGCGCGCCCGACGACTTCCGCGACTTCGTGGACACCGCCCACCACCTTGGCATCGGGGTGATTCTCGACGTCGTCTACAACCACTTCGGACCGGACGGCTGCTACCTGGCGCCGTTCACGCGCGCGTACTTTGGCGACGACGGCAACGAATGGGGCCAGGGCATCAACTTCGACGGACCGTTGTCCGCGGGGGTTCGTGAGTTCTTCGTATCCAACGCCGCGTACTGGATCCGCGAGTTCCATCTGGACGGACTACGCATCGATGCGACCCAGGCCATCCACGATCGATCGACGCCGCACATTCTCGCCGAGGTCACAGCCGCGGTCCGGCAGGCCGCGGACGGACGAGCAACGTGGGTGGTCGGTGAGAGCGAACCGCAGGACAGCGAGTTGACCTCGAGCATCGACACGGGCGGCCAGGGACTCGATGCGTTGTGGAACGACGACCTGCACCACGCGGCAATGGTGGCGGCCACGGGACGGCGCGAAGCCTATTACACCGACTACGCAGGCTCGCCGCAGGAGTTCATTTCGGCCGCCAAGTACGGCTTCCTGTATCAGGGACAGTGGTACTCGTGGCAGGACAAGGGCCGCGGCACCCCGGCCTTGCGTCACCCCGCCGATGCCTTCGTGGCGTTCCTGCAGAACCACGATCAGATTGCGAACTCGTCTCACGGATTTCGGCTGCACGACGTGACCAGTGCCGGCAAGCTGCGTGCGCTGACCGCGCTGCTGCTCCTCGGTCCATGGGTTCCAATGCTGTTTCAGGGGCAGGAGTTCGCCGCGCCGGTGCCGTTCCTCTATTTCGCCGATCACGGCGGCGGGTTGGCGGACCTCATTCGAGCGGGACGACGGGATTTCCTCGGGCAGTTTCCGAGCGTTGCCGATGCCGTGCGCTCGGGCATCATGAGCGATCCCTGTGACCGCGACACATTCGAGCGGTGCAAGCTGCGTCGTGATGAGACGCCCGAGCGTTCGGCGATCCGGGCGCTGCACGCCTCGCTGCTTCAGTTGCGCACGTCCGAAGCGGCCTTCCGCATGCACGATCGCCACGACATCGATGGCGCGGTGCTCGGCCCGCAGGCGTTCGTCCTGCGCTTCTTCGAACGGAGCGCCGAGCGGTTCGAAAATGATCGACTGCTGCTCGTGAACCTCGGCGGACAACTCGACATGAACATCGTGCCCGAACCGCTGCTCGCGGCGCCGGCCGGCCATCGCTGGTCCACGATCTGGTCCAGTGATGATCCCGCATTCGGCGGTCCAGGCGTCTTCCCGGTGGTTCGACTCGGGGGTTGGTGTTTGCCGCCCGAGGGCGCGGTCGTCCTCGCGCCGCAGGCCGGCGCCTGGAGGCCATCGTGACGGTCAGAGCACCGGGGGAGTGGCCGTCGAGGCGCTTGACGTTCGACGCCAGCCAGGGACCGCGGCCGTCGTTCGATCTCGAGTGGCTGGTCACCAACGGTCTCGGGGGCTACGCGTCGGGGACCGTCGGCGGGGGCCTGACTCGCCGGTATCACGGCCTGCTGATCGCCGCCCTCCCGGCGCCGCTCGGCCGCATGCTCTACCTCTGTCAGTTGCGCGCCACGATCACGATCGACGGCCACGAGTGGCTGCTCGACCACGAGAACACGTCCGCACTCTCCGCGCGCAACGTCCTACGCCTCGCCGAGTTCCGTCTCGATGCGGGCCTCCCGGTCTGGCGCTACGAGGCCGGCAACGTGGTGGTCGAAAAACGCGTGCTCATGGCGCATCGCCACAACACCACCGCCATCACGTATGCGCTCGAAGGCACGGCTCGCGCCGAGCTTCGGCTCCAGCCGTTGCTACAGGTTCGATCGCACGACGCACAGGTCGGCCAGGTCCGGCCCGAAGGCATGCACGTCGTTGAGGTGCCGCAAGGCTACGACATCACCATTCCGGGCGGCATCCCCGACATGCATTGGCACGTGCAGGGCGCCGACGCGCGGCACGCGTTCGACAACCCGGAAGAGGCGCACCTCGAGTACCTGATGGAGCGCGATCGCGGCTATGCGCACAACGGCTCGGTCTGGATTCCCGGCACCGTATCGCTGACGCTGCACGAAGGCAGCGAGGCGGTGTTCGTGGTGTCCACGGAGAGCTGGGAGCGGCTGGAGGCCGTCGGCGCCGCGGACATTCGCAGCGCGGAAATGCAACGCCGCGCGAAACTGCTGCAACGCGCAGGCGACGTCGACGATTCGTTCGAGGCCGAACTGGCTCTCGCGGCCGATCAATTCATCATCGTCCCGGTCAGCCGCATGGTGGAAGTGGCGCGGACGCAGGCGCACGGCGAGGCGGTGCACACGATCATTGCCGGCTATCACTGGTTCACCGACTGGGGCCGGGACTCGATGATCTCACTGGAAGGTCTCACGTTGTGCACGGGCCGACCGCAGGAGGCGGCGGGCATTCTCCGCGCGTTCGCCCATCACGTGCGCGACGGCCTGATCCCGAACTTCTTTCCCGAGGGCGAACAGGCCGGGGTCTATCACACGGCCGATGCCACGCTCTGGTTCGTTCATGCGCTCGATCGCTACGTGCGTGCCTCGGGCGATGCCGCGATGCTCGCCGAGTTGCTCCCGACGATCGACGACATCATCGATCACCATCTCGCCGGCACGCGCTTTGGCATCCGCGTCGAGAAGGACGGGCTGCTGACGCAGGGCGCGGACCACTATCAGTTGACATGGATGGACGCCAAGGTCGGCGACTGGGTCGTGACCCCGCGTCGCGGGAAGGCGGTGGAGATCAACGCGCTCTGGTACAACGCGCTGCGCGTCGCCGAACAATGGATGCGCGACGCCGGTCGCACGGACGCTGCAGACAAATGCGCACGGGCTGCCGATGCGGCATACGGATCATTCAATCAGCGGTTCTGGAACGACAAGACACGCCAGCTCTTCGACGTGGTGGATGGCGAGGCGGGAAACGATCCCTTGAGCCGGCCCAATCAGGTACTCGCCATCTCGCTGCCCTTCCCCGTCCTTGCGCCGGAGCGGTGGGAAGCAGTGCTCGAGGCGACGCGAACGGCCCTGCTGACCCCAGTCGGACTGCGATCACTCGCGTCCGGCTCCCCTGACTATCACCACAGGTATTTCGGCGACCTGCGATCGCGCGATGCGGCATATCACCAAGGGACGGTCTGGGCGTGGCTCATCGGACCATTTGTCGACGCGTGGCTCAAGGTGCATCCGACCGGACACCTCGAGGCCCGGGCGATGCTGGTGGGCTTCGTGTCCCACCTGAGCCACGCGGGGGTCGGATCCATCAGCGAGGTCTTCGACGCTGAGGATCCCTTCACCCCGCGAGGGTGCATCGCCCAGGCCTGGAGCGTCGCCGAAGTGCTGCGTGCGTGGGTCGCGACGTCTCGAAGACCCGGGGCTGATGGTTAGGAGACCGGGTGTTGAAGTGCCACACCCGGTCTCTTAGTCCCCCTTTGCGCGGCGATTGGCTCGTCGCTGACGCGAGGGCTTTGACGGCCCCGCCAACCGGTTCGCGTCCTCACGCGCCGCCGGCACCTCGGGAGACCGCCCCTCGCCGGCAGGCACTTCCGGACCACGAACCTGCTCCCCCGGCAGGTTGTCCTTCCGGAAACTCGCATCTTCTTTCAGACCGATTTCGAGTTTGTCTCTGACAGTCATGAATCGCCTCGTCGGGCCATCGTCGACTCACATCAGGCCCGCAGTTGGTCTAGCGATGTCCGTGCCAGAACCATTGAGGCCAGCGCGCTGTTTCTCAGGAGACAGAGGGAGTCGGCGGCCCCAAAGTGGGCAAGAGGGTCGTCTCGATCAGGCGCGCCGGGACGAGGGACGGGCGCGGGCGCGTGGCCCCGGGGTGTCGGTCTTGCCGCCCATGAGGCTCTTGATCTCGGCCGGGGTGAGGTCACGGATCTGGCCCGCCCTCATCCCGCGATCGGAGATGGTGCCAATCCGAGTGCGGCGGAGACGATCGACGGGGTGACCGATGGCGTCGCACATGTAGCGCACCTGACGATTGCGCCCCTCGCGCAGCGTCAACTCCAGAACGGCCTGTGAGCCATCGCCGCCATCGATCACGCGCACGAGGCGGACGACGGCGGGGAGGGTGCGTTGCCCGTCGATGGTCACGCCGCGGCGCAGACGGTCGAGGTCACGCTCATCCGGCACGCCGGCAACCAGCGCTTCGTACGTCCGATCGAGCTCGTACCGCGGGTGCGTGACGCGCTCGGCAAAGTCGCCATCGTTTGTCAGCAGAATCAGGCCCTCGGAGTCGTAGTCGAGCCGGCCCACAGGATAAAAGTATCCGTGCACGCCGGCCGCCGCCACGAGATCCACGACCGTCTTGCGGCGCTGCGGATCGGATCGCGTGCTCATGACGCCGCGCGGCTTGTATAGCAGCAGATACCGTCGCTCCTGCTGCAACTTCAACCGGCGGCCATCCACCCGCACATCGTCGCGATCGGGGTCGGCCTTCGTGCCGAGTTCCAGAATCGTGATGCCATTCACGGACACACGTCCCTGGCTCATCAGCTCGTCGGCGAGCCGCCGGGACGCGACGCCGGTCTGCGACAGGAGTTTGTTGAGTCGGACGGAAGGCATTTCAGGGTTGCTCAAGAGACCCGGCGTTGACGGACGACGGCCGGTCTCGCAGACACGCTCTAATGTACGGACTCACCGGGCTCCGCATCGCCCACCGGGTCGAACGGCAACGCCGTCTGCGGCGCTGGTTCGTTGACGGCCGCGGGGAGGTCGAAGCCGAGCAGTTCGGACATGTCCTCGATCTTCGGCAAATCGGACAGATCGTTCAGGCCAAATCGCTCCAGGAACTCGCGCGTGGTGCCGTAGAGAAACGGCCGTCCAACCACCTGTTTGCGCCCGACAATTTTGACCAACCGTCGTTCGACCAGGGTGCCGACGACGCCAGCGGCGTTGACGCCTCGAACGTCGGCGATCTCCGGCGCGGTGATCGGCTGCTTGTAGGCCACGACGGCGAGTGTCTCGAGGGCCGCCACCGAGAGCTTCTGCGTGGTGCGCTCGTGAAACAGCCGGCGGACCCATTCGTGCAGTTCGGGTTTCGTGACGATCTGGTATCCGCCCGCCACCTCCACCAGTTGCAGCCCGCCGGGACGCTCGTAGTCGGCCTTGAGGGCGGCAATCGCCTCCTGGATCGATTCCCGGGTCTCCGGATCGAGCAGCTTGATGAGCGCCTTCAGCGTGATTGGCTCGGGCGACGCGAAGATCAAGGCTTCGAGGATGGCTTTCAGGTCCATGGACTGACTCAGTCTACAGGCTGCGGGCGGCAGTCTGCAGGTTCGGGCTGCGGTCGGGAGGTGTCATTCCGGGGTCCCAAATGGCGCCGCAGCGGGCGCCTCGCGCCGATACACGCGAATGGGCGCAAAACTGCCCTGTTGAAACACGCGGATGCGCTTGAGACGAATCATCTCGAGCAGCGCGAGGAACGTCACGATCATGCCGGCCCGCGTCTGGACGTCGCTGAACAGTTCCTCGAATCCACAGGCCTCCGTCTCGGAGAGCCGGCTCATCAACTGCTCGATGCGCTCCTCGATCGGAATCTGTTCGGGCGGCAGGAGAATGCGCGGTCGATGGCGCGCGCGCTCGAGGACCTGCCTGAACGCCGTCATCAGGCTGAAGAGATCGACTTCGATTTCCGGCTCCGGCGCGTCACCCGCCAGGGTCGCCACAGCCTCGTCGGGCCGGCCCCACTGCGCGCTGCGCTGGATCTCCTTCTCGTGCAGCAACTCCGCCGCCGCCTTGAAGCGTTGGTGTTCGAGGAGACGACGCACGAGGGCCTCGCGAGGATCCTCCTCGGGATCCTCCTGCGCCGGGTCGGGCCGCGGCAGGAGCGTCCGCGACTTGATGTGGATCAGCGTGGCCGCCATCACGAGGAACTCGCCGGCGAGATCGAGGTTGAGCTCGACCATCATGTCGAGGTACTCGAGGTACTGCTTCGTGACCAGCGCAATCGGAATGTCGTAGATGTTGACCTCATGCTTCTTGATGAGGTGCAGCAACAGATCGAGCGGGCCCTCGAAGTTCGCGAGGTGGACCGGGTAGTCGCCCAGGATGGACTCGAAGTCCAGTTGATGCGGATCGGACATGGCCGGCTTCAGTATCGCAGCTTCACGGCGTCGCGCACGCGATCCATCGTCTCGCGCGCGACGCGGCGCGCCCGCTCGGAGCCGGCCACGAGTACGTCGCGGACGTAGTCGGGTCGCGCCAGCACGGCGGCTCGGCGCTCGCGCAGGGGCGCAAGCCGCTCGTTGATTGCCGCGGCCAGTTTCATCTTCACTTCGACGTCGCCGACCTTGCCGGCCCGGTAGCGCGCCTTCAGGTCGTCGACCTCCCCGCGGTTCGGATTGAACGTGTCGTGATACACGAACACGGGGTTGCCCTCGACCGAGCCCGGGATGTCGGCGCGGACACGCTTCGGATCCGTGTACATCTGCCGGACCTTCCTGACGACCTCTTCGGCCGAATCCGCCAGGTCGATGGCATTCCCGTAGCTCTTGCTCATCTTGCGGTTGTCCAGGCCCGGCAGACGAGGCGTGGGCGTCAGAATAGCCTGCGGTTCAACGAAGACCTGACCGTAGATCTTGTGAAACCGGCGCACGACCTCACGGCTCAGTTCCAGATGCGGAACTTGATCCTCACCCACGGGCACGAAGTCCGCGTCGTACATGATGACGTCGGCGGCCTGCAGCAGCGGATAACCGAGGAATCCGATGCTCGACAAATCCTTGTCGCTGAGTTGCTCGATCTGTTCCTTGTACGTCGGCACGCGCTCGAGCCACGGCATCGGCGTGATCATCTGCAGCAGCAGATACAGCTCGGCGTGCTCCGGGACCAGGGATTGCACGAACAACGTGCAGGACTCGGGATCCACGCCGGCCGCAATGAAGTCGGCCGTGTTGTCGTAGGCGTTCGCGACCAGTTCGCCCGTGGACGCGAATTCACTCGTGAGCGCATGCCAGTCGGCGACGAAGTAGAACGCGTCGTACTGCGCCTGCATCGCGCGCCAGTTGTCGAGCGCGCCCACCAGGTGCCCCAGGTGCAGACGGCCGGTCGGCCGCATCCCGGACACCACCCGCTTGCGCGCGGTCACAGCAGCCACCGGCTGATCGCCTGTTGAATCGGAAAGACCACGTTCGCCAGGACTCCCGTAAAGATCAGCGCATACAACAGCACGAACCCGTACGGCCGCAGCCAGTCGATCACCCGCGCGGCAGACTCGGGCACCAGCCCGGCCAGGACATTGCCGCCGTCGAGTGGTGGGACCGGCAGCAGGTTGAATACCGCCAGCAGCACGTTGGTGGTCACCATGCGCGCCACGACCATCATGCCGAACGACGGTCCGGCGCCAGCCGCAATCATCAACTTGAGGACCACTGCGGCCAACATCGCCAGCATGAGGTTGCTGATCGGGCCGGCGACGGCCACCACCGCAAAGTCACGCCGCGGCGAGCGCAGGTTGTTCGGGTTCACCGGCACGGGCTTCGCCCACCCCAGGATCGGTAGCCCCGACAGGATCGCCAGCAAGGGAAACACGATCGTGCCGACGAGGTCGATGTGCTTGATCGGGTTCACGGTCAACCGCCCCAGCAGCCGCGCGGTGGGATCCCCCAGCCGGTCGGCCGTCCACGCGTGCGCGGCTTCGTGGACCGACAGGGACACGATCAGGACCACGAACAGGGCGATGAGGGCGTCTGGAGCGAGAGACAATCGAACGACTTTAGCATGGCGGATTGAGATGCCCGGCCCCGGACGGCCCGGGGCTCCGCGAGCACGCCCGGCTCTGTCCGTCGAGCCCCGGACCTCAGGTCCGGGGCACGTGCTACGTGCCCGCGAAGTGTCTGATGACCACGTCCGCGACCTTCGGTCCCACGACGGCTTCGAGATCTTCGCGGCTGGCGCGTTTGACGCCCGCAACCGATCCAAACGCGGTCAGGAGCTGCGTCCGGCGTCTGGGCCCCACGCCGCCGATATCGTCAAGGCTGGAGCGCAGATCCCGGCCGGCGCGCCGCTGACGGTTGAACGTGACGGCGAACCGATGGGCCTCATCGCGGATCCGCTGGAGTAAATGCAACGCCGCTGACTGCGGCGGAAGCGCCAACCCCTCGGCGCGTTCCCGCGTGAAGATCAGCTCTTCCTGCTTCGCCAGGCCGACCGCGATCAGCCGCTCCAGGCCCAGATCCGCGAGAGCCGCGTAGGCCGATTCCAATTGCCCTTTGCCGCCGTCGATCACGATGAGGTCCGGAAACGGTCCGCCCTGATCGAGTACCCGACGATACCGGCGCAGCACGACCTCGTGCATCGAGGCGAAGTCGTCCAGGATCAGAGGCGACGGCGTCTCGGGATCGAGCGCCGTGATCGACGTCGTCTGACCGCGCACCCGAAACTTCCGGTACTCGCTGCGGCGCATGCGCCCGTCGAGGCAGACGACCATCGAGGCGACCGTTTCGCGGCCCTGCAGCGTCGAGATATCGAAACACTCGATGCGCTTCGGCAACGCCGGCAGATTGAGCACCGCGCGCAGGGTGTCCAACGCGTCGAATGCCGCGGTCGCCCCGTCCCCAAAATGGGACTGATACGCCATCTCGGCGTTGCGCATCGCCAGATCCAGCAGCCCGCGCTTCTCTCCGCGCTGCGGCACGACGATCCGGACGCGACGATCGGATGACACCGACAACCAGGTCTCGAGATCGGTGCGATCGTCATCCTGCAGCACGACCGGCACGTGTACTTCCGGCGGGGCCGGCCGATCGGCGTAGAACTGCTGCAGCGCGGACGACACCAGGGCGATCACCGGATCGGCGGCGTCCAGCTCGGCCGGCGCCGAGGGCTCGGCGGCGGGTCCGTCAGCCACGAGTTCGACGCGATCGCACACGCGCCCACGCCGGACCTGAAACACCTGCACGACCGCGCCGGAGGCCCCCATCTTGACGCCGAACGCATCGCGGTCGCCCAGCGACGGCGTCTCGACGTTGTTCCGGCGATCCTGCACTTTGCCGATCGTGCGGATGGCATCGCGCAGACTGGCGGCGCGTTCGAACTGTTCCTCGGCCGCGGCGTCAACCATTTCCTCCTGGAGCCGATCCACCAGCTCGTCCTGGCGTCCCTCGATCAGCAGCTGGGCCTGATCGACGGCGCCACGATAGCGCTCCAGGGTGCAGATCGTGTCGACGCACGGCGCGAGGCACCGCTTGATGTCGTACTCGAGGCATGGACGCCCCCGCTTGCCGTCGATGATCTCGTTACAGGACCGGATCCCGAAGAGCCGGTGCGCCAGCGACATCGTGCGTCGCGCGACCGATGCCGGCATGAAGGGTCCGGCGTAGACGTTGCCATCGCGCTCGACCCGCCGCGCCACGAGCAGCCGTGGCGCCGCCTCGGTCGTCGTCAACTGCAGATACGGATACGTTTTGTCGTCGCGCAGCAGGACGTTGTAGCGGGGGTTGCGCTGCTTGATGAGCCGGTTCTCGAGTGCCAGCGCCTCGACGACCGAGTCGGTGACGATCACGTCGAGGGCGGACGCGTCTCGGAGCAGGGCGTCGGTGCGCGGGCTGTTGCCCCAGGCCGCGAGATAGCTGCGGACCCGCTCGCGCAGGACCCGCGCCTTCCCCACGTACAACGTCTCCCCGGCCGTGCCCAGGAAGACGTAGACGCCCGGTTGTTGGGGCAATCGTCCAATCTGCCCCTTGAGATCCTCAATCGCCATGGGCTACGATGCGCGCTGCCGTTGATGCTGATGTCAGCGCCGCGTGCGCACTGTACGCGGCGGGACCGGCCTGTCCGAAATCATTCATAGACCGTGACATTCACTGGCGCCATTGGGCGGGCCTGCAACTACCCGCTACGGCTCATCATCGCCGCGTGTGTCCGCCTTCGGATTCACCCAAATCTTCTCACGTTCACGGGCGTGCTCATCAACATCGCCGCTGGATGGGCGCTCGGCATGGGGCACTTCCTCACCGCCGGCGCCATCATGATCGTCGCGAACATCTTCGATTTCATCGACGGTAAGGTGGCCACGGAGATGGGCGCGGTCAGCGACTTCGGCGGATTCTGGGACTCGGTGATCGACCGGTTCTCCGACCTGGCGCTCTCGGTCGGCCTGATCTGCCTCTACGCGTCCCTGGGCCGCACGGACTACGTGCTCATCACCTCGGTGGCGATGGTCTTTGCCACCATGACCAGCTACACGCGCGCCCGGGCCGAGTCGATGATCCCGCGCTGCAAGGTCGGCTTCATGGAGCGGCCCGAGCGCATCGTGCTCTTCATGATCGGCGCCTTCACCAATCGGATGGCGGCCGTCATGTGGGTCATCGGCGTCCTCTCCATCGTGACGGTCATCGACCGGATCGTGTACACGTATCTCGAACTGAACCGGCGCCCGCAGCCCGACCGGAAGGGGCCGCTAGGCTGGCTCGTCCGCGCGTTCTACTGGACCGACGACCGCGCCACCATCGCCTACGACCTGTGGGTGATCGCGATTCTCGCGTTCGTCTGGATGACGCCGCCCGATTGGCTCCGCGACCCCATGGCCGTCGGGGGTAGGGGCGTCATTCAGTGGATCGTAGGGAGATAGTCAAAGAGACCGGGTCTCCGTGATGATCGAGGAGACCCGATCTCTTATATCTGGTGGCAGTGCCGGCAACGCGCTTCGTACGTTCCCGTCGCCCCGACCAGCACGCGATCATTCGAGGCGACGAGGCGTTGCGTGCGGTTGGCGGGACCGCCGCAGACCATGCAGATGGCCAGCGTCTTGGTGATGTACTCCGCCGTGGCGAGCAACTGCGGCATCGGCTCGAAGGGTTTGGCGCGGTAGTCGGTGTCGAGGCCTGCGACGATGACGCGCTTGCCTTGGGCCGCGAGTTCCGCGCAGACCGCGGGGAGCCCCGCGTCAAAGAACTGCCCTTCGTCGATGCCGACCACGTCGGTGTCCGGCAGCACCCGCGAACGCAGTTCCGCCGTCGTCGCCACGCTCTCCGAAGGAATCTTCATGTCACTGTGCGACACGATCGCGACCTCGCTGTAGCGATCGTCGATCACGGGTTTGAAGATCTGGACGCGCTGCCGCGCGATTTGCGCCCGGCGCAGCCGGCGAATCAGTTCCTCGCTCTTGCCGCTGAACATGCTGCCGGTGATGACTTCGATCCAGCCCGGCCGTCCTTGAAGTTGGTCCATCGCGTCTCCCGCGTCAGACGCGCGACTGATACTCGCCGGTCTCGGTGTTCACGCGAATCACGTCGCCGGTATTGATGAAGGACGGCACGTTCACGACAAGCCCTGTCTCTAGCGTTGCAGGCTTGATCTGGGCGGAGGCGGTCGCGCCCTTGATGCCCGGCACGGTATCGGCCACGCGGAGGTCGACAATCACCGGCAGATGGATGCCCACCGGCTCGGTCTCGTAGAACTCCACGCTGATGACGGAGTCGGGCAGCAGATACAGCGCGTGGTCGCCCAGGACCTCCTGCGTCAGGTGCAATTGCTCGAACGTCTCGGTGTTCATGAAGTTGAAGAAGTCGCCGTCCCGATACAGGAACTGCATCTGCTGCTCGTCGAGTGTCGCGCGCTCGACGTCATCCTCCGCCCGGAACTTGAAGTCGATCAGCCGGTTGTTGCGGATGTCGCGCATCTTGCACTGCACGTGCGCACGCTTGTTGCCGGGGGTGATGTGATGCAAATCGAGGATGCGGCAGAGCGCGTTCTCGAACTTGATCAACATGCCTTTGCGAAGACGGGTCGCTTGAAGTGAGCTCATAGGGTCGTCTAGGTGTCGCTGGTGAACATGTGATTATACGGCCGACGGACCCGATGGCGGATGACCCGATGCCCGATCCCCCGGTGACCCGATGCCCGATCCGGTGACCCGATGCCCGATCGAGATGCCCCGATAACCCGACGTGCCAATGCAATGTCCCGATAGCCCGATGTAAAATTGACCCGATGCCTTGGGATCCGGTGCGCGACCTGCTGACCATGCAGGAGCGGCTCGAGAGCCTGTTCAGCCGGGCCAGCCCGGGCTGGGTGCCCCCGGTGGACCTGGCGGAGTTCGACGACCGCTACGCCATTTCCATTGAACTGCCGGGCCTCGCCCGATCCGACGTCGCCCTCGAGTTTGCCGACATGGTGCTCACCGTCCGTGGCATCAGGCCCCCGCAAGCGTGTCCCGAGCGCTATCACCAGCTCGAGCGAGGTCAAGGTCAGTTTGCCCGGTCCGTGCGCTTTGCCGCGCCGGTCCTGCCCGACGCCATCACCGCCGAGTTTACCGACGGCGTCCTCCTCGTCACGATCCCGAAGGCCGCCACGGATCGTCGCCGTATCGATGTGAGCTGAACGTTATGTCCGTGTCCCGCACGTCTTTGTTTGCGTTGGTGCTCGCCGCCGGATTCGCCGGCGGGCTTGTCGTCTCCGGCCGGTTCGCGGCCACCGGCCCCGCCGCCGCCGAGCCGACCCAGGCCGCCACGCCGCGGCCACCGGCACGACCCGCGGCCGCGCTGGCCGCCGGGTTGAATCTCTCGGACGTGGCCGAGGCCGCCCTGCGCGTCTCCGCCAACATTTCCTCCACGACCATCGTGGAGATGGACCCGTTCATGCAGTTCTGGACGGGCAACCGCGCCCAGCAATCCCAAAGTCTGGGTTCGGGCGTCGTCGTGTCGTCCGATGGGTACGTGCTGACCAACAAGCACGTGATTGGCAACGCCGGCGCGGATATCCGCGTGACACTCTCGGACGGCCGCGAGCGGCCGGGCAAGTTGATCGGGATCGACGAGGTCAGCGACCTGGCCGTCGTGAAGGTGGACGCCAAGAATCTCGAGACGTTGCCGTGGGGCGATTCGGCGAAGTTGCGCGTGGCCGAGTTCGTGCTCGCGGTGGGCAATCCGTTTCAGCTCAGCGGCACGGTCACCCTCGGCATCGTCTCGACGGTCAGTCGATCGGCCGAGCAGGTGGGGGCGTATCAGAACTTCATTCAGACGGATGCTGCCATCAACCCCGGCAACTCAGGCGGCGCGCTCGTCAGCGTCCGCGGCGAACTGATCGGCATCAACACGCTGATCTACTCGGAGACGGGCGGCAACCAGGGCATCGGATTCGCGATCCCGTCGAACGCCGCGCGCCAGATCATGACCGAGCTGAAGGAGAACGGCACGGTGACGTGGGGGTCGATCGGCGACATCGTCTGGTTCACCGTGGATCAGGACGTCGCCGCGCGGAACGATCTCGATGTCACCGGCGTGTACGTGCGGGAAATCTCCCGCGCCTCGTCGGCCTACCGCGCCGGCCTCGGCTTCGGCGACATCGTCATCAGCGTCGACAACCAACGGGTCAGCACCGGCGAGCAGATCGATCGCGTGGTCGTGCAGAAGAAGGTCGGCAGTACCATCAAGCTTGCCGTCCGCAAGCGCGACGGCCGCCGCACCACGATCGACGTTCCCATTGTCGCCCGCCAGACCCAGGCAGTCCGGCAGAGACAGTAGGACGTCTTCAGACGGTCTCGTGGCTCTGGACCTGAAGGTCCGGGGGCTCCAAGGGCCACGGGTCCGCTCCGCTGCGGCTACAGGTTCGGGGATCGAAGACGGACCGCCCGAGCGCCACGCTCGCCCGACACGCTCTCATGTCCTCGCACATGACATCGCCACGGCCGATCGATGCCAACGCGGATGCCGATGCGCGACGAGCGCACAAGGGGGCCGACGTGCAGGCCTCGATCCTCGAGTCTCAGCGGACCGGTCACCAGGTCGACCGTGTTCTGTCGCAGCGAAATTCCGAGCGCCACCGTGAGGTTGCCGGGACCACGGCAGAGATCCGCGTCGGGAATCGCTGCCGCGGATTGGCGTCGCCGCGCGCGACGGCGGCGCATGAGGTCGAGGCCTTCGACCGGCTCGAGCGCGCGAATCAGGATTGCCGCGGGACGCCCCTCGTCTTCGGTCACCGCGTTCACCAGGTAGTGCAACCCATAGTTCAGGTAGACGTACGCGTGGCCGGGCTTTCCGTAGAGGGGCGCGTTCCGTCTGGTCGGCCCAGGCGCCGCGTGGCACGCCGGATCGTCTTCGCCGATGTAGGCCTCGGCCTCGACGATGGCGCCTGCGGCAATGCGACCGCGCATCTCGTGCACGAGGACCTTGCCGATGATGTCGTCGAGCACATCCAGCGTGGGACGCGCGTAGAACGATCGCGGCAGGATTGAAGAGATGAGGTCTATCCTCGGCGGAGGCGCGTCATCGACCAGATGGCGGCCTGGCGGACACGGTCGTCAGGGTCCTTCAGGAGCGGCTCAATCGACGTCATCGCGTCACTGGTCCCGATCACGCCGAGCAGTTGAACGAGCGTCGCCCGATGACGACTGTCCTTGGCCGACTTGAAGGCCTGTTGGATACCCGGTACCGCCACCGGGCCCAGCTCGATCAGATAGTCCCGCGCCTGGGCGTTGGTCTTCTCGTCGCCGAGCATCCACGCGATGACATGGGACTGCGTCTGTCCCAACCGTTGCAGGCCAAAGGCTGCGGCGAGACGCACGCTGTCGTCGCGATCGTTCTTGAGCATCGGCTCAAGCAGCGGCACCGCACCGGCGTCTCCCGCGCGGCCCAGTCCTTCCGCGGCAGCGCGACGCAGCAGCGGCGCGCGATCCGCAAGGCGCTGTCGAAAGAGCCCGATGTCGTCACGCAATCCGATGCGGGCGAGCGCCAGGAGCGTGGTCCCGAGCATGTCACCACGCGCCTTCGCGAGCTGATCCCGAAGCTCCTGGGCCGACCGCGCGTCCCGCATGACGCCGAGCGCTTCGGTGGCGAAGAGGCGGACGACGGGGCTTGAATCCACGAGGGCGACGGCCACCTGGTCGGCGGATTCCCGCGCGCCAAGTCGCCCGAGCACGCGCGCCGTCGCGGCGCGGATAGTTGGATCGTAGTGGTCGAGTTCGGCGGCGAGCGCCTTGACCTGTGGCGCCGGGAGCGGTGACTCGGCAATCACCCCTAGCGCATGAATCGCGTCGAATCGGACTAGGGCGTTCTCGTCGCGCATCGCCGTGATGAGACGATCGAGCACGGCCGGCGGCGCCCGCACGGCGGATCGCGCGAGCGGGCCCGCCTCGAAGGCCAGTTGCGCGCGGTTCTTCTTGCCGCTGTTGACCCGGTCGGCAAGAAAGAACGTGAGCTCCGTGTCGATGGCGGCGAGCTGCACGCGATCGTCCGGATCGGCGACGAGCGGCGCGACGGCCTCGGCGGCGAGGACGTAGCCGGCCTGGTTGAGGCGATCGAGCGCCGCAATACGCGTCTGCGGATTGGGGTGCCGCAGATTCCGGATGACGTCCTGCCACTCGGTCGGGGTCTGCGCGCCGGCGGAGGCGACGAGCAGAGCGGCAAGGGCGGCGGCCGTCGCGAGCGTGCGGTTCATGATTGGTCCGCGTACGCCTGGTCCCTGGCGGCAGCCAGCACCGGCGCAAGGTGCTGACCCGTATACGACTCCGGGGTGGCGGCCACTTGTTCAGGCGTGCCCGCCACGACGAGCGACCCGCCAGCGGCCCCGCCATCGGGGCCCAGGTCAAGGATCCAATCGGCAGTTTTCAACACATCTAGATTGTGCTCGATGACGAGCAGGCTGTGGCCAGCCGTCAGCAGCTTGCGGAACGCCCCCAGCAGTTTGGCGATGTCGTCGAAATGGAGCCCCGTGGTGGGCTCGTCCAGGACGTACAGCATCCGCTCGCCGCCCTGCGACGCGAGATGCGCCGCGATCTTGATGCGCTGTGCTTCGCCGCCCGACAGCGTCGTAGCCGGCTGCCCGAGGTGGAGATAGCCCAGACCGATCTCGTCGAGGACCTGCAGGCGACGCGTGACCTTGTTGGCGCCCGCGAAGAACGTCAAGGCCTCCCGCACGGTGAGCGCGAGGACCTGGTCGATGTTCTTGCCCTTGTACTTGACCTCGAGCACCTGCGGCCGGAACCGCTTGCCGTCGCACTGGTCGCACGGCACGAAGACGTCGGCGAGAAACTGCATCTCGACGCGCACCACGCCTTCGCCCTCACACGCCTCGCATCGTCCGCCGGGCACGTTGAACGAGAAGTGACTCGCGGTGAGGCCGCGCGCACGCGCGTCCTTGGTGGCAGCGAAGAGCTCGCGAATCGGATCGAACGCTTTGAGATACGTCACGGGATTCGAGCGCGGCGTCCGGCCGATCGGCTGTTGATCGACGAGCACCGCATCGGTGACGTACTCCGTGCCCTCGATCGACTCGTGTACCCCGACGCGGCGATCCCAGTCGCCCTTGGCGCGCTTCACCGCGGCGTAGATCACATCGTGGACGAGCGTGGACTTGCCCGAGCCGCTGACGCCGGTGACGCACGTGAGCATGCCGAGCGGCACGTCCACGGTGATGTCCTTGAGATTGTGCTCGGTCGCCCCGCGAATGCGCAGCTTCTGGATACCGGGTCGGCGGCGGGTCGCGGGCACGGGAATCGCGAGCTCATCGCGCAGATAGCGCGCCGTCAAGGAACGGGTGTCTTTCAGCAGCGCCGCGACCGTGCCGGCGAAGATGATGCGACCGCCCTGTTCGCCCGCGCCCAGGCCGAGATCGACCACCGTGTCGGCCACGCGGATCATGTCCGCGTCGTGTTCGACGACGAGCACCGTGTTGCCCTGGTCACGGAGCTGCAACAGGATGGCCACGAGGCGCTCGTTGTCGCGCGGGTGCAATCCGATCGACGGCTCGTCGAGGACATACAGCGTGTCGACCAGCGCCGATCCGAGCGAGGTCGCCAGGTTGATGCGCTGCGATTCGCCGCCCGAGAGCGTGGACGAGAGGCGATCGAGCGTCAGGTAGTCGAGGCCGACGTCCGTCAGGAACCCGAGCCGGCGGCGAATCTCGCGCAGAATCTTGTCCGCGACCGTGGCGTCCCGCTCGCTCAGCTCCAGGCCCTCGAAGAACGGCTGCGCGACCTTCACCGTGAGCGCGCACACGTTATCGATCGTCTCGCCGCCCACTTTCACGTCGCGCGCCTCGCGGCGCAGGCGTGTGCCCCTGCACGCCGGGCACGTGACGTAGCCACGGTACCGGCTGAGGAACACGCGGACGTGCACCTTGTATTTCTTGCGCTCGAGCCGGCGGAAGAACCCGCCCACACCGTCGAACTCGCCCTCGCCCTGCATCACGAACTGACGCTCGCGATCGGTCAGCGATTCCCACGGCACGTCCAGCCGTATCTCGTGCTCACGCGCCACCCGTTTGAGCGCCGTCAGCGCCGCGCGGTAGTGCGGCTTGGTCCAGGGCTCAATGGCGCCATCGTTGATCGTCTTCGAACCGTCGGGCACGACGAGGTTCTGGTCGAGCTCGATGACGTTGCCGAATCCGTGGCACACGGGGCACGCGCCGAACGGGTTGTTGAACGAGAACAGCCGCGGCTGCGGGATCTCGTAGGCGATGCCACACGTCCGGCACTCGAACCGCTCGCTGAAGCGGTGCGTCTTTACCGCCGCGCCGTCCGCATCGACCTCAATCGCGAAGGCGGCGCCATCGCCTTCGCGGAACGCAGTCTCCATGGAGTCGGTCACGCGCGTGCGAAGTTCGGCGCTCACCCGCACGCGGTCGACGATGACCGACACGGTCTTGGCGCCCAGCAACAGCTCCGGGCGCGCAGTCACATCGTCAATCGAGAGGGTTTGCCCGTTGATGAACACGCGGCCAAAGCCACGGCGACGGAGCGTGTCGAGGGTCGAGGCAATCGGATCGGAGGTCGGTCCACGCAGATCGAGGTCGGGCAACACCGCATCGACGGTCTCGGTGTCTTCGTCGACGTCGCCCGCCGCATCGAGCACGGGCCCGGCCAGCGGCGCGGCGATAATCGTGTGCTCGAAGCCCACGAGCAGGCGCGTGCCCTCGGGCAGCGCCATGAGCGTCGCGGCGACGACCTCAGGGGACTCGCGCTCGACTTCCTTTCCGCACTGGCGGCAGAAGGTGCGGCCGACGCGCGCCCAGAGCAGTCTCAGGTAGTCGTGAATTTCGGTGGTCGTCCCAACGGTCGACCGGGGGTTGCGGATGGCGTTCTTCTGGCGGATGGCGATGGCCGGCGCAATGCCCTCGATGGAGTCGACGTCCGGCTTCTCCATCCGCTCGAGAAACTGGCGGGCGTACGCGGACAGGGACTCGACGTAGCGCCGTTGGCCTTCGGCGTAGATCGTGTCGAACGCCAGCGAGGACTTACCCGAGCCGCTGACGCCCGTGAACACAACCAGCTGGCGGTGCGCCAGCGTCAGGTCCACGCCTTTGAGGTTGTGGGTGCGCGCGCCCGAGATGACGAGCATCCCCGGCTGACGGCCGCCCCCCGTCTGGGGCTCTTCCAGCATAGGCACGGATGGCGAGGTACGAGGCGTATCCCCCAAACGAACATCCTAGCATCGTTCAAAGCAAGCCCCGCTTGGCAGCACCCGCGGCCCGTGCTATCCTCCGGACAGTTCGGAATTTCAGCTCACCTAGCGACGTAGCCAAATCCTCCCTATTTTCAGGCCCGTGTTCCCCAACGTCCCACAACGGCGTGAGCATTCGACGTCAACGCCAACCAAGTTCCGAATCCTTCAGACGCGAGGATAGTCAGTGGCTGTACGTTTGTTCGTAGGCAACATGCCGTATGGGGCGACAGACGCCGACCTGCGGTCGCATTTCTCGGCGGTCGGCGAGCCCTCTCACATTGTCATTCCAGTCGACCGGGAAACCGGTCGACCCCGTGGCTTCGCATTCGTGGAATACACGGATCGCGCGTTGGCCGAACAGGCGGTCGAACGGTTTAATCAGCAGCCGTTCATGGGTCGCAGCCTGTCGGTCAGCGAGGCGCGCCCGCGCGAAGAGCGTCCAGCCGGCGTCTTCAGGCCGAGCGGCGGGGGCGGGTTCAGCGGCCCACCCCGTCCGGGCGGTCCCGGAGGCGGTGGCGGCTTCGCCCCGCGTCCTCCCGGGGCCGGCGGATTCAATGGTCCCCGGCCCGGCGGGCCAGGCGGGGGCGGTGGCTTCGGACCTCCTGGAAAGAATTTCGGTCCGCCGAAGAAGAAGGCCACCGGCGGCGAGAAGCGGTGGGAAGCCAAGGACCGGGGCCCCAAGGGCCCGATCAAGGAACGCTACACGGGGCGGCTCGGCGGCCTCTATGACGACCCGACGGATGAACCCGTCGAAACACCGGGGGATTTTGACGACGTCGCATCGCGCGCGTCGGACGAAGAAGGCGACGAATAGCGTGGCCCGGACGTGATGCGCACGCACGTCCGGATTACCGCGTGGTTGTTCCTGGCCTTCGGCGTGCTGCTGATCGCGGGGGCGATGTTCTCGACCGTCCTGTTCAGCGGCCTTGCGTTCCTGATTGGCGCCTCTCACGAAGAGGGCGCGCCGATAGGGGCCGCCGCGATGGGCTTCACCGGCGTGGTCCTCACCATTGTCCTGATCGCCTTCGCGGTTCCGAGCATCGCCTGCGGCTGGGGTCTCCTGAAGTTCAAGCGCTGGGCTCGCCTCCTCGGCATCGTCCTCGCCGCCATCGCCCTCCTTAAATTTCCGGTCGGCACCATCTTCGGCGTGTACGCCCTCTGGGTATTCTTCAGCAAACAGACCGAACCGTTGTTCGAAGGTAGCGCGGGCTCGTCAGCGACGTAGTGGAGCCCTCGCGAGCGGCCGCGTCAAACACGTGGGACCGCCCCCGCCTTTGATGCTGATCTCGTTCCCTGCATAGACCATCACTTCCGCGCCAGCGGCTTCGAGCCTCCTGCGCGTCTCGGGATTGCCGTCGAGCGCGAGGCATTGACGAGGGGCGAGCGCGAGGACGTTGGCGCCCATGGACTCGAACTCGGCGTCCGGCACCTCGACGAATTCGAAGCCCATGGTGATGAGACGCTCCCGGAAGGGCACGGGCAGGAGCGGTGAGAACACCAAGGCCAGACGCTCGTCGATCGGACTCACCATCGACATCAGATGGAATACGTCCTGAGGGCCTCGCCAGTGCGGGAGCGGAACCTCCACGCACTCAATCGCATCCCCGAGCAACGCCGCGAACTGGCTGATCCCTTCGGCGTTCGTGCGATAGCCGCGCCCTACCGCGACCGTACGGTCGTCAAGCCAGACGACATCGCCCCCTTCCAATCGCCCCGGCGGGTCGATCCGGCCGGCAACAGGAATGCCCCATTCACGAAACGCGCGCTCCTGCGCGGCGGGCTCGGTCGCACGCGCCGGCTTGCCCATTGCGGCGATCACCATGCCACGGGGCGTGACGACTGATGCATCACGCGTGTAGACGGAATCGAGGCTGACCCCGGCGGTGGCGGGCAGGAGATCAATCGACGCGCCGGTGCGACGGAGCGCATCGAGAAACCGTTCGTATTCGTCGATAGCGCGAGCGAAATCCGGAGCCGCGGAGAAGTTCAGCCCACGCCATTGGCGGGCAATGGCATCCGGATCGCGGAACGCATCGCGCGCGTGCTTGACGAGCACCCGCGAGAGACGGCCCGCTTCGGATAGGCCCGGCATGGTCAATGGCCAGGATTCAGCGGCGGTCGAATCAGTCGCGGCCCGCGGCACGGAGCGAAACCGCGTACTCGCGGTTGTCCCAGCGAAGCGCCAGCGTCCCGCCGCCGGCCGCGACCGGCGTGACGACGAACGTCATCTGCTCGACAGGCTCCGCGAGCGTCGTGAGCGTCATCGGCACGCGCCCCAGGTCGCGTTCGGGATGGTAGACCGTGTGGAACTGTCCCGTTTGCTTGTTGATGATCAGTGTGAAGGCATCGGCGGTCGGCAGGGTGTAGATCGTGTGCGTGCCGGCGGGCATGGACAATGTTCCCACCATCAGCGGCGCGTCGGTGGCGATGCTCGTCGTTTCGTCGGCGCCCGGCATCCACCATCGCCCCCAGGGCACAAGAGCGCCCCAGATCTCACGGCCCCGCGTCGTGGGCCGGCCGTACTCCATGGCGACGTGCACGCCGTCGACGACAGCCTCGACCGTGCCGCGCGTCGTGATGCGCGCGCGCTGGCCGGCCTGTAGGGCGGGCTGCGCGAGGGCGACGACGGCCGTGAGTCCGAGAACGGAGAGGCTGATGTGACGCAACACGGTCGTGCTCCTGTTGCGGGCAGTGTAGCGCAGAGCGCGGGCGTCTACCCCGGTCAGGCGGGCACCGTGGCTGCGGCCCAGCCGGCCTGATCCTTGTCGGACTGGAACACGCGCGACGCATCGACGACGACGGATCCCCCATCGCGCCGGATCGGAAAGCGATCGAGGTTCCGCGTGGCGCGGCCCGAGGTGTAGGCGCCGTCAGGCTGATACCGCGAGTCGTGCTTCGTGCACTGGAAGCGATGATCCTTGTCCACCCACTTGACGGCCGCGTTCTGATGCGGACACGACAGCGCAAACGCGTAGATGTGCCCGTCCGCCCGGACGAGGATGATCTGGTTGGTCCGGTCGATGCTCACCGAGTCCGCGGCTGGCGCGGGATACGTCACGTCCCGCCCGCTGGTGCGTCCCTCCAGATCGAAGCGCGGCGAGGCCAGCAGGTCCGCCGATAACCCCAGCGATGCCAGGCCGAGAGCGAAGCCGCCGCTGCAATTGAGGAACGCGCGCCGCGAGCACCGCTCAGCCGACATTGGGAAGCGCCGATCCGAGAAGGGTCGTGAGGAGCCAGAACGTCATGCTGGTAATAGCCGCGGCGCGTAGCGCCATCCAGCCGTCGTGGCCGCGTTCGATGCGGCGTCCGATCGCCACCATCACGACCCCGTTGACGCTCAGTACCGCAATCGCCGCCATCTTGATCCAGAACGTCTTCGAGACGAGGTACGTGTCCAGGTCCGACAGCATCAGCAGCGCGCCGCTCGCGACGACGATCGCCAGCGTCGCCACGACCACGCGGTGGGTAATCGCGAACTCAGCGGCCTGACGCTCCCGTATCGCCTGCCCAGCTTTGCTGGCGCGGAGGACCGCCCGGTCCGCCGACAGCGCGGTGCCGCCGGAAACGACCAGTCCTCCGACGTGCGCGAACCCGATAGCGGTGCGCGTGGCGGCCGAGTTCGAATAGACCGAGGCCCAGGACGAGGCCAAGTGCGTGAGCCCGAGATCCATCAGTGTCCTCCGATCAACATGACGAGATAGCCGGCGGTGGCGGCGCCGATGGAACTGAATGCGACGGCCCGATGCGCGGCGGGCGATCCCTCGACGCGCCCGCTCCGGCCCTCAGTCGAAGGCCCGAGAGCCGCCGTCGCCAGAAAGCCCGCGTCGGCGGCGAGCATCAGGATGCCGTGAATCAGCCGCCGGTTGCGGCCCTGCGGATCGTGACGTGCCTCGATCAGGTTCCAGACGCCCGTGACCGAGTTCACGGCGAACAGCCCGCCGATGGCGCCTGCGACAACCAGGTGCGCCGTCTTCTTGCCCGGCGTCGATGAGTTGTACAGGGACTGCCCCAGGACGGCTTCTGTCGCGAAGAGCGGGAGGGTGGCAAAGCTCGCGAGGCGATGGATGCGCGCGCGCGTGTGGTACGCATCGCTGTACTCGAACGCGACGCGCGGAGGCCCTTGCGGATCGGGCGGCGCGAACACGTCACTCCTCGTCGCCGCGTTGAGTCGCAGCGGCTCGGCCAACACCGCGGGAGCCGCAGGCGGCAGGAAGCTCATTCGCAGCTGCGGCTGAAATGGGGTGGGTGTCTGCGCGGAGGCCGGCGCCGCGGTGAGCAATGCGGCCAATACCAGCAATGAAAGGAAGCGCGGTGTCATGGGTAGTCCTGTCGATTGGGTCTACTGCGCGGCCCGGCTGTTGACCACCCAGTCGTAGATCATGCCGGCCTTGTCGCTGCGATTTCCCGAGAGATTGCTGTACATGAGCCCACCAGGCTGCGTGACGCGGACGAGAGTCGACTGATCGCTCCCGGCGGTCACGACCCTTGAGACGCCGGTGTAAGTGCTGAGGTCGACGCCCGCCTGCTTCTGGGATGGGCCATGACACGAGACGCAGTCACTCGCGAAGATGGCCTGGACAGTCGCGTAAGTGTATGTGGTCGCACCACTGCCGGTGACCGTGATCGTCGTCGTTGTCGGGCTCGTCGGAGCACCTCCCGCGCAGGCGCCCAGAAATATTCCGCATAGCGCGCTGAGAAGAAGAACTCGCATCGCTAGCTGAAGGTAGCAAAGGCCGTTCCAGATGCGTCCGCACCGAACGTGCAGGAGTTAATCTCTGCGCTGTCCGCGAAGTGCCACGGCTAAGAGTCCCGGTTCAAGGACAGCGATCACTGCGACCCCACACGCTGGTCCACGGCATCGAACGCCTCGAGCGCTGCGATCACCGTTTCCACCGCCTTCACGTAGAAGCCGTACGTGATGGTCTCGAAGTCGTCGGTCGGACGATGCAGTTGGGCGTAGTCCTCCACGCCGAAGTAGAGCGCAGGCAGGCCCGCCTCGATGAAGGCGTAGTGGTCCGAGTCTTTTGTCCAGTCCTCGCCGCTGTCGCCGCCATCGTGTCCGAGGCGCAGATGCAGTGGAGCACGCGCGGCCACCCGTTCCATCACGGCCCGAAGAACGGGCTGGCGCGCCGTCCCTGTGACGAACAGGGTGTCGCGAGCGTCCCGGCCGAGCATGTCCATGTTCAGATCGATGCGGATCGCCTGCCGAGCGATCGGCGGGTCGCGAACGAACGCACGCGAGCCGACGAGACCGGCTTCCTCACCGTCGAATGCCACGATGAGCACCGACGATCGCGGCGGATGCTTCGACAGGTATTGTGCAATCGAGAACAGCGCCGCCGTGCCAGACGCGTTATCGTCAGCCCCGTTGTAGATGTCCCCTCCGCGCACCCCCACGTGGTCGTAGTGCGCGCTCAAGATGAGATAACGGCCGGGATCAGTCGTGCCGCGAATGACCCCGACGATGTTCGCGCCGTGGAGTTCGCCCGCCGGCGTGCGCGCCGTGATGGGAAACTCGTACGTGCCGGTGAGAGGCTCGATCCCCGTCGCCTTGAAGCGGCTGATGACGAATGCCCGGGCCTTGGCCCCGCCTGGCGTCCCGAACTTGCGCCCCTCCATCGCATCGGCCGACAGGATGCGCAGATCGTCGAGCAGTGTGACGGCGTCGATCAGGCGGCTCTGCGGCATGTCCGCCGGCCTGAGGGTGGAAGATGCCTGGCGCGCGCTGAGGGTGGACGCTGGCCAAGCGGCTGATGCGCAGGCGAGCGTCAGGGCGCCCGCCAGGGTTCGGACCAGGGCTCGCGAAGCCGGTGAACGAAGACGGCTAATATTGGGCACTTCGCGCCTGTGTGAATTCTACCCGGCCCGGCTCCGGGATCACCGATCGTCGCGGACTTTCGCCATCGCGCGCCGCGGCAAGTATCTTGCAGTGTATTAGCTTCGAAGGAGTACGTAACATGATGCGACGAGCAGGGATGGTAATCGTCGGCGCGCTGGCTGCCGTGAGCACGGTGGCGGCTTTGGAACGGGCGACGTTCCTTCTGACAAACGGTGAACGGATCAGTGGCGACGTGGTGTTTCACACCGAAGCCCGCACCAACATCCGCGCCGACAAGAACGAGTTCAACCTGAAGGTCAACAGCGGCGTGGAGATGCCGATTCCGTTTGCGCAGGTCGTGGCCATCGATTTCGCGGGTGGCACACCGAGCGCGGCGGAACTGGCGGCGCTGCCCGTGAACGGACACCTGCTGAGCTTGCGCAGCGGCGAGACGCGACAGGGGACGTTGGTCGATCTCGTGAACGGAGACACGGTCCGTTTCAAGAACATCACGGATGGCCAGGTCACCAACGTACCGATTTCCGAGGTCCGGCGCGTGTTTCTCCGGACGGATCGAGTACGCGAGGTCTACAACCTGCCCGCGGGCGGCGCGCAGACGGCGGATGCCGCACCGGTCGCGCCAATCCCGGCCACGCCGTCCACGGCTGCCAACCGTCGGGGCTCCAACGGCAACGCGACGACCGTGACCGTGCGCGGCGCCGTGCCCTGGACCGACACTGGCGTCACCGTCCGCCGCGGTCAAACCGTCCGCTTCGACGTGAGCGGCGGCCCGGTCTTCATCAACCGCACGTTGACGTCCGGCCCGGCCGGCGTCGGTGGCACGCGCGCCGGGACGCCGCTCGAGTCCGCGCAGAACGGCGCGGTCATCGGGAAGGTTGGCACCGGACAGCCCTTTCTCATCGGGACGAACAGCGGTGACATCCGCATGGACGGGACCGGCAAGTTGATGATCGGAATCAACGACGACGTCTTCGACGACAACTCAGGATCGTTCCAGGTCGTCATCACGCGATAGCCCACAGGAGACCGGGTGTGGCACGTCAACACCCGGTCTCCTGATCCGCCCTTTCAACCCCGGTCTCAATCCAGCCTTCGGTGATTTTCCGTACGGAGCCCCGGACCTTCAGGTCCGGGGCTTGGAAATCGCGTCCAGGGATAAGCTAGTCCTTCATGTCCCTCGACCTCCTGGTGTTCGGACCCCATCCAGACGACCTTGAAATCGGCTTGGCCGGCACCATTGCCCGACACGTGGCCGAAGGCTACAGCGTCGGCCTGTGCGATCTGACCGCTGGCGAACTCGGCAGCAACGGCACACCGGACGAACGCCGCCTCGAGGCGCAGGAAGCCGCGCGGTTGCTCGGGGTGAAATGGCGCGAGAACCTGGGCTGGCCTGACGGCGGGATCGGCCTCGACGTCATGCCCTCGGCCGTGGCTCTCATTCGGCAGCACCGGCCGCGCACCGTCGCCATCCCCTACGGGAACGACCGCCATCCCGATCACATGGCCGCCAATCAAACGCTCACCGTTGCGGCGTTTCGCAGCGGCCTTCGCCGGTTCCTCACGAGCCACGAGGCGTGGCGCCCCGACTGGATCTGCCAGTACTTCATCAACGATTCGACGGCGCCGTCGTTCGTCGTGGACGTGTCGGCGCACTACGACACGAAGCGCGCGGCGCTGGCCTGTCATCGCTCGCAGTTCGCGCCCGCCGGGCGTGACGCGGTGAACACGCGGCTGACGGCCACATCGTTCCAGCAGTTGGTGGAGAGCCGCGACGCACAGTTCGGCGCTCAGATTGGCGTCGCGTTCGCCGAAGGGATCGTCGTCCGCGAACCCATCGCGCGCAGTTCATTGCTCCGGCAGGTTCCATGAGAATTGCGATCGTCTGTTATGCCTCGGTCGGCGGCAGCGGCGTGGTGGCCACGGAGTTGGCGCACGCGTTGGCTGCGCGGGGTCACGACATCCACCTGGTGAGCGCGGAACTGCCCTTCCGCTGGCGCTGGGGCACGCCGGGCCTGACCTTCGAGCGCGTGGATATCCCGAGCTATCCGCTGTTTCAGGAACCGCAATACCTGCTGGCTCTGACGAACACGCTCGTGCGGATTTCCAGACGTCATCGGCTGGACATCATCCACGCCCACTATGCCGTCCCACACGCGACCGCGGCGTACCTCGCGCACGACATCCTCCGGGCCGATGGCGGCCGCACGCCGCGGACGGTCACGACGCTCCACGGCACCGACATCACGCTCGTCGGCAGCGATCCGTCGTTCGCCAGCGTGGTCGGTTTTTCGATTCAGGCGTCACACGGGATCACGAGCGTGTCGCAGAGCCTCAAGCGCGACACCATTGCCGCGTTTGGCGTCGGCCGCGACATCGAGGTGATCCCGAACTTTCTCGACACGGACGAATACCGCCGGCAGCCGGACCCATCATTGCGCCACCGCCTGTGCCCGCCCGATGAGTGCGACGCGCTCATCACGCACGTGTCGAACTTCCGATCGGTCAAGCGCGTCGGCCTCGTCGTCGACATCTTTCAACGGATTCGTGAACAGGTGCGTGCGAGGCTCGTGATGGTCGGGGATGGTCCGGACCGGACCGCCGTCGAACGGCAGGTGCAGGAAAACGGCCTCACGGACGTCGTCGACTTCGTCGGCGAACAGCACGACATCGTGTCGTGGCTGTCCGCATCGGACCTGTTCCTGCTGCCCTCGGCCCAGGAGAGTTTCGGCCTCGCCGCCCTCGAGGCGATGGCGTGCGAGGTGCCCGTGATCGCCTCGCGCGTGGGCGGACTTCCCGAGGTCATTCAGGACGGCGTCACCGGCTTCATCTGCGATCCGGATGACGTCGGAGGCATGGCGGAGCGCGGGATCACGCTGCTGACGAACCCGGATCGGCGCAAGCAGATCGGGCGCGCCGCGGCCGCCGATGTCCGGCAACGGTTCTGCACGAGCGTCGTCGTTCCGAAGTACGAGGCGTACTACGACAAAGTCCTGTCTGGCCGGCAAGGCGACTGACCCGCCTGCTGGATCCGTCCACGGCAACCGGTCGCAATCCAGACGCCGTGGACCGGTGCGCGCCGCAGGCAGGACCGGCGCGATCACGAGATGGCTGGCGTGAGCGAGCACTCCTGCCACACAATCAGTTGAGGCATAAATGAGTCAGCGTTCGAATGGAGCCGATTCGGATCGGATCCTGATTGTGGAAGACGACGCCGCGCAGCGGCTGGGATTGCAGCAGCTCCTGAAGAGCTGGGGCTTCGCCGCCGACGTGGCCATCGACGGCCGGGATGCGCTCGACAAGCTGCCAACGGTGCGGCCGACCATTGTGCTGAGTGACCTCGTCATGCCGCGTCTCGGCGGGCTGGACTTGCTCGCCAGTGTGAAACAGGACGACCCGGACGTGACGATGGTGCTGATGACCGCGCAGGGCACGGTCGAGACCGCGGTGACGGCCATCAAGCGGGGCGCGTACGACTACTTGTCGAAGCCCATCGACCCGCAGCGCCTCAAGATCATGCTCGACCAGATCGTCGAGCGGCACGACACGCAGCGCGAAGTGCGCGCCCTCCGGCGGCAGCTGCAGGAGCGCGGCACGTTCGGCAAGATGATCGGCAGCAGCGTCGAGATGCGCAAGGTCTACCAGTTGGTGGAACAGGCGGCGCCGACGCAGGCCTCGGTCTTGATCAGCGGTGAGTCCGGCACGGGCAAGGAACTGGTCGCCCAGACGATTCATCAGATCAGCCCGCGCGTGAGCCAGCCATTCGTGCCCCTGAACTGCGCGGCGATTCCCGACACGCTGCTGGAATCCGAACTGTTCGGCCACGAGAAGGGCGCGTTCACGGGCGCGTTCGCCCGGCGGCAGGGCGCGTTCGAACTGGCGAATCGCGGCACGCTGTTCCTCGACGAAATCGCCGAAATGACGCCGGCGACGCAGGCCAAGCTGCTGCGCGTGCTGCAGGAACGCAGCTTCCGCACGCTGGGCGGTCAGCGCGAGCAGTCGGTGGACATCCGGGTCATCGCGGCGACGAACGTCGATCCGCCTGAAGCCGTCAGACAGGGCAAGCTCCGCGAGGATCTCTTCTATCGACTGAACGTGTTCGCCATCCGGCTGCCCCCGCTGCGGGATCGGAAGGAAGACATCCCGCTGCTGGCACAGTCGTTCGTGCGCGAGTTCAGCACGCGGAACGCCCGCACCGTGGCGGGCGTGTCGGATCGCGCCATGCAGACCCTCGAGCAGTACCACTGGCCCGGCAACGTGCGCGAACTGCGCAATGTCATCGAGCGCGCGACCATCGTGGCGCGGGCGGACATGATCGAACCGGACGACCTGCCGCAGCTCATGGCCGCCATCGTCCCGGCCGCGGCATCCTCGACAGGTACGACGCTCGCGGCCGGCATCACCGTCGACGAGGCTGAGCGCCGGTTGATCGAAGTCACGCTCACGCACACCGGCGGGAACAAGACACGGGCCGCCGAGATGCTCGGCATCAGCCTGAAGACCCTTCACAACAAGCTCAATCGCATGAAGGGCGAAGCCGCGTCGGAGGTCTGAGACGGGCCACCATGCCGTTCAGCATCAAGACCAAGCAGGTGTTCGCGGTCACCGCGACGGTCACGCTGGCCGTGATCCTGGTGAGCGTCTGGTACGTCGCCTCGCTCGCCAACATGTGGCTCGGGCAGGCGCGCGCACGCGCGGCTCTCGTGGCCGACATGGCCTACAACCGCATCAACGGCGTCGGTAACGAGGCGAGCGCGGATACGGCCGCGTTGGACAGCCCTCAGGCGCGCGTGCTGGCGGCGCTCGCCGGCGACTCCGGCCTGCAGGACATCCTCGAAGGCAGCCTGGTCGACAACAATGTGCTGTACGCGGCAATCGTGAACACCGACGGCAAGGTGATCCGGCACAGCACGCCTTCGTTGAACGGCACCTACCTCAACGATCCCGTGGATTTCATCGATCCCGTCCTGGCCCAGGGCCCTGTCGCGAAGCTGCGCGCGATCTACACGAAGGACGGCAAGACGCTCGAGTTCCGCAAGCCGTTCGTGCTCGGGACGACGGAGCTCGGCACGGTCCGAGTCGGCATCTCGACGCTCCTGCTCCGTGGCGAGCTCGAGAAGCAGATGCAGACGCCCCTCGTGACGACCGCGGGCGCCATCGCGCTCGCGGTCTTCGTGGCGATGCTGCTGGCCCAATTGACGCTGCGTCCCATCCACGTCATCCGTACCGGTTTGGCACGTCTGGGTCGAGGCGAGCTCGACGTCAATGTCGATCTGCCGGACGATGCGGAACTCGCGGATCTTGGCGACTCGTTCAAGGCCGTCAGCGCGAGACTGGCCGCCGATCGCGAAGAGCTCGAAGGACAGCGCGCGACGCTGGAGTCGGTCGTCGACAACCTCGAAGATGCCGTCGCCCTGTTCAGCCCGACCGGCGCGCTGCTGTTTGCGAATCCCGCGATGCAGCCGGTGTTGCAGGCCGAGTCGGGGCCGCTGGATCAACTCCTGCCCGCCGACCATCCCTACCGCAAGGCCGTGGAGTCCGTGCTGGCGTCACGCACGTCGCTCGATCCGCTGACCGTGGAGGTGCCGAACGGCGGCAGCCGGCTCGTCGTGGTGCATCCGGTCGAAGACGCCGACGGCGACCTCCTCGGCGTCATGCTGGTCGCGCGCAACCTCGCCTATCTCAGCCAGGTCGAGTCGACGCTCAGCTACTCGCGCAAGCTCGCCGCGCTCGGACGCCTGTCAGCCGGCATTGCGCACGAGGTGAAGAACCCGCTCAACGCGACGATGATTCACCTTGAGTTGCTGAAGATGCAGGTCGGTGACCTGCCGGATGCGCTGGAGCACGTGGCGGTGATCACCACGCAGGTTCGGCGACTGGATGAGGTCGTGCAGGGCTTCCTGAAATTCACGCGGCCTGAGGATCTGCAGCTGCTACCCGTCGACATCCCGCCGCTCATCGAGCGGCTCATGCCGATCATTTCGGCGGAGGCCAGTGCGCACAACATCGACGTGCGGCTCGAGTTCCCGACCGATCTGCCCCCGGCCAGCGCCGATTCGGGCATGCTGCAGCAGGCGTTTCTGAATCTGGCGCTGAACGCGTGTCAGGCGATGCCGACCGGCGGACGCCTGCGCATTGCCGCGAGCCGGACGCCCTCCCACCAGATTGCGGTCGTGTTCGAGGACAGCGGCGTCGGGATTGCGCCGGAGAACCTCGCGCGGATCTTCGATCTGTATTTCACGACGAAAGAACACGGCTCCGGCATCGGGCTGTCATTGGTCTACCGCACGATCCAGCTGCACGACGGGGAAATTGAAGTCCAGTCGTCACCGGGCCACGGCACCACGTTCCGGGTCCTCCTTCGCGAGGCGCCGCTTTCCGCACGACGCGCCTCTTCGGGCATTCTGGGCCTGCAGGACGAGCCCATTCCCGGGCCGACGCGAGCCCTTTCTGCGTCATAATATTCGTGTGATCCGCAGCCTCCGCTACGCGTGTGCGATCGGCCTGCTGGTCGGCTTCACGGCGTGCTCGCACTTGCAGCCGAAGTCGCCCGTGCCGGCCATTGCGCTGGCGATCCCCGCACCGCCCGAACGGCAGTTGGTGCCCGTCGACCTGCCGGAACCGGAGCCCGAGCCCGCGGTGGCGACGGAGACGCCCGTGCCGCCTCCAGCTCCCGTAAGGCCACGCGAAACCGTCGCCAGGCCGGCGCCCACGCCCGTGCCGGCGACGGCGGCCGCCCCGGTCGAGGCAACGCCGCCCCCGGTCATCCAGACGACCACGCAGACGAGCCAGGTGGAACAGAAGATTCAGGCGACGCTGGCGGTGGCGAAGCAGGGATTGGACAACGTCAAATACGTTGAACTCGGCCCTGAGGCCCGCAAACAGTTCGACCAGGCTCGCGCGTTCATCCAGCAGGCCGAAAACAACCTCAAGGCCCGAAAGTACGCCTTCGCGGAAGCCGTGGCCAACAAGGCCGCTGACATCGCGAGGATGTTGGGAAAAGGCTAACGCCGGTCGTGCACCGGCCGACTCACCGCCACTGCTCAGTCAGCCGCTGCCACTGCTCTTCCAGAATCGCGAACGTCGGCTTCGGGCTGGTGCCGACGGAGAGTTCGCGCGCGCGTTCCGGCAGGATCACCTGTCGCATAAGGCGGTCCAGATCTTCGCGCAGGGTCACACCGCGCGCACCAAGCGTACCGGCTCTCACCCATGCGGCAGACGCGGCGCCAATGGCGCGCGTGAGGTCGTTCACGCCTCGCGACGCGGCGGCAAGCCAGTAGGAAGCCGAAGCGGCGGTGTCGTCGCGCACGAGTTCGCGTTCCGCGCCCTTCTGCACACGCGCGTAGAGCGCGGCCCGGCCGGTTTCGCCGTCCTGCTGCGCCTGGCGATCGAGTGCACTCGCCCACCAGTCGAACAGCAGATCGCGGCTCTTCGCATCGAGCACGTCCGCATGGTCGAGGGCGACCTCGAACTGCTCGGCTGCGGCGCTGAACCGATCGTCGGTGCCGTATTCGTCGTCGAAGTACATCGCTTCACCCAGCGCCACCATCAGATCGACGCGGTCACGGGCGGACAACCCGTCGACGATGACGGTCTTGAGCGCCGTGCGAGCCGCCGGTAGATCTGTCGCATCCGACGATTGGCGAAACCGCTCGAGGTGGGCCCGCGCGATCACGAGCGCCGCGGGAGACTTCAGCGCCGGCGTCGCCAGGGCCTCGGTGGCGCGCCGGATGGCTTCGTCGTACTTCTGGTCGTTGTACAGCTGCCGTGCCTGGACGACCGGATCGGGCGCCTTGCTCTGGGCCATCGCGGCCATCCCCACGGTCACCACGAAGACGACGCGGGACATTGAGAGTGCGCGAGAGGGAGGAGTGACGCCCGCCGACGTCGTTCGGGCGAAGCTGATTGCCCTAATCCAGTCCATTGGCGGCCTGTAGCGTCAAACTTTCGCTATCCATAGTCAAGTAACTCTTACACACGCTTGCCCCCGTCCGCGAAACTTTCAATAAACATGGGCCTTTCCGATGCGTCGGCGTGTTGGCAAGGAAGTTGAAGTATAGGGGGGCATGCGACGAGGCCTCTCCCTCTTGCTAGTGTGCGCAGCCAGCATTCCGGTGGTGCTGACGGCGCAGACTGACCGCCCGGTGTTCAAGTCCGCCGTGGAGCGCGTGACGCTGTCGGCGACGGTACGGACCGAGCGCGGCCGACCGGTCACGAATCTCAAGCCCAGCGACTTCCAATTGTACGACTCCGGGCAGCTGAGATCGATCACGGATATGCGGTCGGATCCGACCCCCGTGAGTCTCGGTCTGCTGGTGGACTTCAGCGGCAGCATGGACGTCGCCGCGCGGCGTCAAGTGGCGCGCGACAACGTGCAGCAGCTCGTCGGGTTGCTCACGCCGGGGGCGGATTCCGCAGGCCTGTATGTGTTCGACAAGGGCTTCCGCGCGCTGCAACCGATGGCGCCGGCGCCCGGCAACATCCTCGCGCAGTTCGACGGCATCAGCCGTCCCTTTGGCGTGACGTCCCTGTTCGACGCGATTGCCGAAACGGGTCGCTTGCTGGCGGAGCACGCAGGTCAGCGGCGAGCAGTCGTGGCGTTGACGGACGGCGCGGACAACGCGAGCCGCATGACCCCGGCGGAAGTGTCCGGTCTCGCGAGCAGCATCGATGTGCCGGTCTACGTGGTGGTGGTCATTTCACCATTCGACCGCGATGGCAAAACGCCCATGGACGAGGCCGCCTATCAGCGGCTCTTCGATGGACCGCTCGCCAACCTCGCACATTGGACGGGCGGAGAGATTTACGCGGGGGTCGGTCCGCAGGACACGGCCCGGACGGCGCAGCAGATTGTGGCGGAGTTACGGCAGCAATATTTGATCGCATTCGAACCCGATCGTCGTCCGGGTTGGCATCCGATCGAGCTCCGCACGGCGAAGCAGAACCTCGTCGTGCGCACTCGAAGCGGATACATCGTCCGGGACGAATCGGCACGTTAATCAGGAGTCAGGGAGGATCGTATGCAGAAGTCACTGATCGCACTCACGGTGTTCGCGATGGCCACGGCCGGTTCCACGGCGTGTGCTACGAAGGGCTACGTTCGCACGCAGGTCGGCCAGGTGAGCAGCAAGGTGGACACGCTTTCCACGTCGCTCGAAGAGACCCAGCAGCGGACGAAGCAGAACGAAGACAAGATCGCGGTGGTCGACACGAAGGCTGGCGCAGCCGGCACGGCGGCCGACCAGGCGGGTTCGGCGGCACGGACCGCTGATCAGAAGGCGGCAGCGGCCGGCCAGTCGGCCGACGCGGCCAACACGAAGGCGCTGGAAGTCGAGAAGGCCTCCAAGCGGATCGTCTACGAAGTGGTGCTGAGCGAGAACCAGGGCAACTTCAAGTTCGGCAAGACCACCCTGCCGGATGAGGCAAAGGCGCGCATCGACGAGATGGTCTCGCAGCTGAAGGCCGACCCGAAGGGCGCCTACTTCGAAATCGAAGGACACACCGACAACGTCGGCGACAAGACGATCAACGAGAAGATCGGCATGGAGCGCGCTGACGCCGTCAAGATGTATCTCTACTCGCAGCACCAGATTCCATTGCACCGGATCAACGTCATCAGCTACGGCGAAGACAAGCCGGCGGTGCCGAACAACAGCAAGGACAACCGCGCGCAGAACCGCCGCGTGGTCATCCGCGTCCTGGCCTAATAGCCCGGACAGGCCGGACCGCAGGGTCCACCGACTGCACATGACGGCGACGATTCCCTCGGGAGTCGTCGCCGTTTCTCTTTTCGGTCGGTCCTGTCGCTATTGCTTGAAGAACCCGAGGAGGTCGGCGTTGATCTGGTCCTTCAACGTCGAGCACATGCCGTGCGGCGCGCCCGGATAGATCTTCAGGGTGGATTCCTTCACCAACTTCGCGGACAGCAGTGCGGAGTCGGCAACGGGCACGATCTGGTCATCGTCGCCGTGCAGGATCAGCGTCGGGACGTCGATCTTCTCGAGGTCCCTGGTGAAGTCGGTCTCCGAGAACGCCCGGATGCAGTCGACGACCGCCTTGTGACCGGCGAGCATGCCCTGCATCCAGAACGAGTCGCGCAGGCCCTGCGACACCGCCGCATTCGGACGGTTCGCGCCGTAGAACGGGCCGCTCAGGTCCTTGAAGAACTGCGAGCGATCGGCGTGCACGCCAGCACGGATGCCATCGAAGACGTCCATGGGCAGCCCCCCGGGGTTCTCCGCAGTCTTCAGCATCAATGGTGGAACGGCGCCGATCAGGACCACCTTCGCCACTCGCGACGTGCCGTGGCGCCCGATGTACCGCGCGACTTCTCCCCCACCCGTGGAATGCCCGACGTGAATCGCGTTCCGCAGGTCCAGCGTCTCGACCAGGGCCGCGAGATCATCGGCGTACGTGTCCATGTTGTTGCCGTTCCACGGCTGACTCGAGCGGCCGTGGCCACGCCGGTCGTGTGCGATGCAGCGGTAACCGTGGGCCGCGAGGAACAGCATCTGGTCTTCCCACGCGTCGGCGCTCAGCGGCCAACCGTGACTGAACACCACAGGTTGCCCGGCGCCCCAGTCCTTGAAATAGATCAGTGTCCCGTCCGTCGTCGTGATCGTCGTCATTGGCATCTGCTCCTCGAGCGGCGGCTGGGGATCCCGCTCTCCCAGTGTGCGCGATCTCGGCGACGAACTCATGACCGTTTGGAGGGCAGCCGTCCTACCGCTGCAGAGGTACGGCTCGCATCGTCGCATCCGGGCATCGTCTTTGCTCCTCTCCCCTGTGAAGGAGCCAACATGAACCGTCACGATCCAAAACAGCCCTCGGAGTCGTCGGATTCGGCACGGACACGTCCCGGAGGCCAGGTCGGTGAGAAGCCGGCGTCACACACGCAAGGGCCGCCCAACAAACCTGGGAAATACGACGCGGACGAGCAGCGGGAAGCGCGGTCGGAGTTGGCGGATGTCGGACAGGCTGACGAGCAGACAGGTGGCGAGGATCAGCGCGCCACCGATCGCCCCGCCGAGCACCGTCGAACGTCC
>JBDTNQ010000003.1:0-119336 GCA_039933635.1 Acidobacteriota bacterium | reverse complement strand
TCTAGTCGGCCTGTGTTGAAGCCCCGTCCGTTTGTCGCGCGCGCCGCGTTGCCACACGCGATAACACGGCCCCCCGCAGCGTCAAGGCCAGCCACGCGAACGGCACGATGAGACGCCCCGCGCCGCTGGCATGCTTCGCGAACATGCGATAGGCGCTCGCATGGAAGGCACGAATGGCAGGTCCCGGATCGCGGGCGGCCGATCGTCCGCCGGCGTGACGCACCATCGCGTGCGGCAGGTACGCGCAGGTGAAGCCCAGCGCCAGCGCGCGGCGGCAGTAGTCCGCGTCTTCCCAATAGAGGAAGAACCCCTCGTCAAATCCGCCAAGGCGTTCAAAGAGGGAACGCCGTGTCATCACGCAAGAACCCGCCAGCCAGTCCACCGTCGACGGTTGATCGCGATCGCGCGCGAGCAGATTGTGCCGGCTCAGGGGGTTGTTCGGAAAATGCCGCGTCAGCCACGTCGAGCGTCCCGCGATCGCGGTGGACAGGTCGGGAAAGCGGCGCGCCGAGGCCTGCACGGAGCCGTCCTCGTTGATGACGCGCGGGCCCGCACACCCGACTGAGGGATGCGCATCGAGCCACCTCTCGAGCGCATCGATCAATCCCGGTCCGACGGCCGAGTCCGGGTTGAGCCACAAGAGGTAGGGGGCGGTGGTTTGCCCCGCGGCCCGGTTCACCGCCGCGGCAAAGCCGAGATTCTCTTCCGAAACCATCCAACGGGTCCGCGGATGCCGCTGGCCGAGCTCCGCCACCCGCGTCGCGTCACTCACCTGGTCGAACACCACGACTTCGTCCCCATCCCGCAGGGCGGGTTCGAGCGAGGCGAGCGCGCGGTCGAGCTCGTCATAGACGCGGAAATTGACGATGAGTACGGCGACGGGCAAGGCGAATATTGTAGCTGGCTGAGATCGCGGGATACTGCGATATCGTTATCGGTCGATGGCAGCACCAAAACGCGCACTGATCACCGGCATCACCGGCCAGGATGGCTCCTATCTGGCGGAACTGTTGCTCGACAAGGGTTATGAAGTCTTCGGGCTCACCCGTCGGCTCTCCGCGTCGAACTACTGGCGGATCGACCACCTGGTCGATCGGCTGACGCTGATCCCCGGCGACCTGCTCGATCAGTTGTCCCTGATTCGCGTGCTCGAAAAGGTTCAGCCCTCCGAGGTCTACAACCTCGCGGCCATGTCGTTCGTGCCGGCGTCGTGGGATCAGCCGATGCTCACCGGCGAATTCAACTCACAGGGCGTCACGCGCGTGCTCGAAGCCGTCCGCTTCGTGGACCCGAAGATTCGGCTGTATCAGGCATCGTCCTCGGAGATGTACGGCAAGGTCCGCGAGGTCCCGCAGCGAGAGTCGACGCCGTTCTATCCTCGTAGCCCGTATGGCGTGTCGAAAGTCTTCGCGCACTACATCACGGTGAACTATCGCGAGAGTTACGACCTGTACGCGGTGTCGGGCATTCTGTTCAACCACGAATCGCCCCGCCGCGGCCTCGAGTTCGTCACGCGCAAGGTCACCGATGGCGTCGCCCGTATCAAGCTTGGACTGGCGAAGGACCTCAAGCTCGGCAACCTCGACGCGCACCGCGACTGGGGATTCGCGGGAGACTACGTCCGCGCCATGTGGATGATGCTCCAGCAGGACGAGGCCGACGACTACGTGATTGCGACCGGTGAAAGCCACTCGGTGCAGGAGCTCGTGGAAGTTGCGTTCGCCCACGCCGGCCTCGACTGGAAGGCCTTCGTGAAGCAGGACCCCGCCTTCCTCCGGCCCGCTGAAGTCGATCACCTGATCGGCGACGCGAGCAAGGCCAAGGAACGCTTTGGCTGGACCCCAAGCGTCGACTTCCCCAGCCTCGTCAAGATGATGGTCGACGCTGACATCAAGCGCCTGTCGGCACGATGACGATCTTCCTGCCCCGGACCTGAAGGTCCGGGGCTCTACTGACTGGTCCAGCCGTTCCGTGGAGCCCTGGACCTTCAGGTCCAGGACCAACCCAACCAACGCTCGACGGCCGGCCCCCGTGCTAGACTGTCCTTTTGAATGACCGCCTGGTCATTCAACTACACTCATGAGTTTTATCGCCAGACCTTCCAAGACCGATGTCGTCACCGAGTTCCGCCGGGGCCAAATCCTCGATGCGGCACGGGCGGAGTTCGCCAGATTGGGAGTGGGCGAGACAACCGTGGACCACATCGCGCGCGCGGCGGGGGTGGCCAAGGGCACCGTCTACCTGTACTACCGGTCCAAGGACGAAATCCTCCGGCAATTGCTCGACCACGACCTCACGGAACTGCGGGACGAGACCCTGCCTTCGATACAGGCTCCAGGAGACCTGGAAACACGCCTCCGCCGGTACCTGACGGCGATGCTGGGCTTCTTCGAGCGGAAACGGGACTTCATCGACCACTGCCAGCTTGAGTTGAGCCCCGAGGCACGCAAGCAAATCCGCGCCACCCTGTTCCAGTTGTACGGCGAACAGATTGCTGCCTGGGACGTGGTCCTCAGCGAAGCCGAGCCGGGCGCCTCGCAACACCCCACCGGTGCCGCGGCAGCCAACATCGTGAGCCTGGCCCGCGGTTTGGCCCTGCAACGCCTGGCCCGCGGCTCCACCGAACCGATCGAATCATCCGCCGCGCAGGCGACCGCTCTGCTCTGGAAGGGATTGGCAGCACGATGACACGCATTCTTCGGTTGATGATGGCCGGCCTGCTGGTGCCTGCCCTGGCCTGGGCCGGACAGACCTCGCCCTTTGCCGGCGGGGTACCGACCGACAACGTCTCGCCCACTCCCCTTCACCTAGCGCTGTCCGATGCGATTGCCCGCGGCCTCGAACACAACCTCGGCGTGATCCTCGAGCAGCAGCAGGTCCGCGCGTCCGGCAGCAGCCGCCTGCAGGCGCTTTCGGAGCTTGTGCCCCACCTGTCAGGAACGGTCCGCGAGAGTCGTCAAATCGTCAGCCTGGCGGCCTTCGGGTTCACCGGTTTCGGCGACATCGTGCTCCCCAGTCTGGTGGGGCCCTTCAATGTGTTCGACGCCCGCGTCGCGTTCTCCACGCCCATTGTCGACATCGCGGCATGGCAACGCCTTCACGCCGCCACGGCATCAGAGTCAGCGGCGCGCGCCGACTACCGGCAAGCGCGTGAGACGGTCGTTCTCGCGGTGGGAAATCTGTATCTGTTGGCCTTGGCCGATCAGGCACGAGTCGCTTCGGCCGAGGCCCAGGTCGCCACCGCTGACTCCCTGGTCCGGCTGGCGGACGATCGCCACTCGGCGGGCCTCGTGCCGCAAATCGACGTCGTTCGGCAACAAGTGCAGCTGCAAGGCGCGCGCTCCCAGCAGATCTCGGCCAGCGCCGCGCTGGCGAATCGCAAGCTCCAGCTCGCGAGGGCCATCGGCCTTCCCGCGGGCCAGCAGTTCGATCTGACGACGACGTCGGCGTTCGTCGCGGCGCAGACGCCCGGGTTCGACGATGCCCTGAAAGAGGCGGAGGAGCATCGCCCGGAAGTCGTGAGCGCTCGCGCGCGGGTCGAAGCGGCGCGGGCCGCGCGGAAAGCCGCGGTCGCCGGCTCCCTGCCATCGCTGCACGTGGATGCCGACGTTGGGGCGATCGGTACCACCACAGGCTCTGCGGAACCGACCTACACGGTGGCGGCGGCCCTGCGGGTGCCGATCTTCGCCGGCGGGCAACGACGGGCGGACGTGCAGCGAGCCGACGCCGACCTGCATCAGCGCGAGGCAGAACTCGCGGATCTCGAGAACGGCCTGCACTATGAGATCGAATCCGCGCTGCTGACGCTGAACGCCGCATCGGCCGGAGTGGATGTGGCCGCGAGCGCCGCGTCTCTCTCCCGGGACGAGCTGACGCAGGCGCAAGACCGGTTCGCCGCGGGTGTCGCCGGGACAATCGAAGTGGTCCAGGCGCAGGAGGCAGTCGCCCGTGCCAGTGAGCAGTACATCGCCAGCGTGTACGCGCACACCATCGCCAAGGCCGCACTGGCGCGCGCGATGGGCGACGCGGAGACGAAGTTTCTCGCATTGGTGGGAGGGCAACCGTAATGGCCGGAAAGCGTCTGTGGATCATCGCCGCCGTCGTCATCGTGTTCGCGGCCGGCGGCTTCTGGCTGTGGCGTACGCTCTCGCCGCGTGAGTCGACCGATGATGCGCAGATGACGGGGCATGTCAGCCCGGTTGCCGCGCGCGTGGCCGGCACGGTGAAGGCCATTCTCGTTTCCGACAACCAGGTCGTGAAGGCGGGAGACGTGCTCGTCGAGATCGATCGCCGGGACTACGAGATCGCTGTCGCCCGGGCTGAAGCGGACCTGGCGGCGGCCGAAGCGCACAGTCGCGCGGCGCGCGCCGGCGTGCCGGTCACGTCCGCAGCCGCGCGTGGTGAGGAGCACTCGGCCAACGCGGGCACGGGGAACGCCGAGGCCGCGCTACGAGCCGCCGACCGCGAGGTCGATGCCTCGCGGGCGAAGTTGAACGCGGCCAAGGCCCGTCAGGTCGAGGCGGCCGCGAACGCGACGCGGGCATCACAGGACCTCGAACGCATGCGCCCGCTGGCTGCCAAGGACGAGATCTCGAAGCAGCAGTTCGACGCAGCGGCCACCACGGCCCAGGCGACCCAAGCCGCCGCCGAATCGGCGGTGGCGTCCGTGCACGAGGCCGAGGCCAACCTCGACGTCTCGGAGGCGAAACGCGTGCAGTCCGGCGGCATGCTCACGCAGGCTCGCGCGCAGGCGCAGGCGGCCGCCACCGCGCCGCAGCAGATCGCGTTGACGCAGGCACAGGCCGCTGGAGCGGATGCGCAAGTGCTGCAGGCCCAGGCGGCGCTCGATCAGGCTCGCGTGAATCTGGAGCGCACCACCGTCACCGCGCCCAGCGCGGGCGTCATCAGCCGCAAGTCCATCGAAGTCGGTCAGGTGATTCAGCCCAGCCAGCAGTTGATGGCGATCACGTCGCTCGGGGACGTGTGGGTCACGGCAAACTTCAAGGAAACGCAACTCGCGTCGATGCGGGTCGGACAGAAGGCGTCCATTGACGTCGATGCGTACGGCCACGCCGTGGAGGGCCACGTGGAGAGCATCGCGGCTGCCACGGGCGCCACCTTCAGCCTGCTGCCGCCTGACAACGCGACGGGGAACTTCGTGAAGGTCGTCCAACGGATTCCGGTGAAGATCGTGCTGGACAAGCAGGCGGATCAGGGCACGCCGTTGCGACCCGGCATGTCGGTCAACGCCACCGTCTACGTGAAGTAGGTCCGCATGGCCGACGCCTCTCCTGCCGCATCGTCGGACGCCTTCGCGGAGGCGATCCATCGCGCGCGCTGGTTCATCCTGCTCGGGTTGATCACCGCCGCCATCATGGAAGTGCTCGACACGACGATCATCAACGTCGCGCTGCCCCAGATGGCGGGCAACCTGAGTGCGACGCGCGAGGAAGTCGCGTGGGTCAGCACGTCCTACATCCTGGCGAACGTGGTGGTGCTGCCGATGACGGCCTTCTTCACCGAGCGGTTCGGCCGGAAGCGCTACCTCACGTTCTCCATCCTGCTCTTCATCGTGGCGTCGATGCTCTGCGGCACGGCGACGAGCCTCGGCACGCTGGTCCTGTGGCGTCTCGTACAGGGCGCGGGAGGCGCGGCACTGCTGTCGACCGCACAGGCCACACTCCGCCAGGTGTTCCCGCGCAGCGAGCAGGGTCTCGTGCAGTCGACCTTCCTGCTCGGCGTGATCGTGGCGCCGACGCTGGGTCCAACGCTTGGCGGATGGATCACGGACAACGCGAGCTGGCACTGGTGCTTCTTCATCAACCTGCCGATTGGCCTCGCTTCCGCGTTTCTGGTCGTGACGTTTCTCCACGATCCGCCCGGACAGCAACGACGCAGCGGTCCGGTGGACTGGTGGGGCATTGCCATGCTCATCGTGGGTGTGGGCTCGTTGCAGTACGTGCTCGAGGAGGGCAACATCCTCGACTGGTTCTCGAGCAAACGACTGGTCTACCTGTCGATTGCATCAGTGGCATCCATCACCGGACTCATCTGGTGGCAGCTCTCGTCGAAGAACGAGCACCCGGTCATCCAGTTCCGCGTGCTGAGAAATCGCGATCTGCTCGCGTCGATTCTGCTGTTCGTGGTGCTCGGGTTCGGCCTCTACGGCGGGGTCATCATCTTCCCGCTCTTCACGCAGACCATCCTGGGCTTCTCACCCACCGAGACCGGACTGGCCATGATGCCGGGCGGCATGGCGACGGCGGTGCTGGCCCTGGTGTGCGGACGGCTGCTCACCGGGGAAAAGCCGCTCGCCGATCCTCGCGCGCTCGTGCTCTGCGGCATGTCGCTCATGCTGGTGGCGATGTGGACGCTCGGGCACCTGTCGACGGCGGCCGGCGAGGCCGACGCGCGGTACGCGTTGATCATCCGCGGCGCCGCTCTTGGCCTGCTGTTCACGCCCATCAACAACGTGGCGTTCGGGAGTCTCAAGCCAGCGGAGGCCCAGCAGGCGTCAGGGCTCATCAACCTCGCGCGCCAACTGGGCGGCAGCTTCGGGATCGCGGCGCTGGGCGCGTATCTCACGCGCCACATCGCGTATCACCGCGCCGACCTGATCGAAAACGTGTATCCGGGCAATCCGGCGTTTCAGGCGCGCATCGATCCCTTGATTGCGGGTCTCATGCAGCAGGGCTCGACGCTCGCCGACGCGCAGCATCGCGCGCTCGCGATGATGGATGGGGTCCTGATGCGACAGGCCTCGATGCTGGCCTACAACGACGCGTGGATGCTGATCCTGTTCAGCTTCGTCGCCGTCGTCCCCGCCGTCTTTCTGCTGCGCAAACCATCCTCGCGGGCCGCGGCCGCGGCGAGCGCTGACGCACACTAAGTCGGCCGCGCCAGCCTGGCCGCAAGCAGCACGGCTTCGATCATGCTGCCCGGGTCGGCCACGCCCTTGCGGGCGATGTCGAAGGCGGTGCCGTGATCGACGGACGTGCGGATGATTGGCAAGCCGATCGTGACGTTCACGGCCTTGCCGAACGCGGCCAGCTTCACCGGGACCAGTCCCTGGTCGTGATACATGGCCACGACCACATCGAATTCACCGCGGGCGGCACGCACGAACAACGTATCGGCCGGGTAGGGGCCGGAGGCGTCGATGCCTTCGGCGCGCGCGCGCTGAACGGCGGGCGCGATGACCAGCTTGTCTTCGCTGCCGATCAGGCCGTCCTCACCGGCATGCGGGTTGAGCCCCGCAACGGCAATGCGGGGCCGGGCGATCCCGAAGTCCGGCAGCGATCGCGCGGTGAGCGCGATCGTTTCGTGCAGGCGATCGGTCGAGAGCGCCTGCGGCACATGTGCCAGCGGGATGTGCACCGTCGCCAGCACCACGCGCAAGGCGTCGGACCAGAACATCATTGCCACGTCATCCGGCTCGAGATCGCAGAGGTGCGCGAGCAGATCCGTGTGGCCCGGCCACGGCAGTCCCGCAAGGGCGAACGCGGCTTTGCTGATCGGGGCGGTCGCGATCGCCGCCACCCGTCGCGCGCGCGCATCGGCGGTCGCGCGCACGATGAGATCGTACGCCGCCCGGCCTGACACCGCACTCACCTCTCCGGCCGGATACGCCCCCAACTCTTCCGGCCTCGTCGGGCCGTAGATCACTGGCTGACACACCTCCAGAACCCGGGCATCGCCGGCCGCCTTGAGGGAAATTTCCGGTCCAATCCCCGAGGGATCACCGACCGTGATGGCAATGCGGGGCCGGGTCATCTGGTCATCGATAATCGGAACGTCGGATTATTGCATCCGGGCGCCGGGGTATCGGGGCAATTCATCGTCCTTTGGTCCCCTGGTCCCTAGTCCCTGGTTAAAGCGTCGCCGCCAGCCAGTCCGCCACGATCTTGGGACTTGCGTTGCGATCGAGTGCGGTGGAGGCACGGCCGATGGCGTCGAAGGCGTCGACGAGCCGATGCGGATCGTACGCCCGCAGGACGCGGCGGAGTTCGTCGTCGAGATCCGCGTTGGCCAGCGGCACAGGATCCGCGGCCGCCAGCACGCTGAGGTCGCGAAGCAGTGAAACCAGAATCGTCAGCCGTGTCGAAGCCGCCTCGCGGGCGCGTCGCTTGTTGTCGTGCTGGGCGAAGGCCGCCGCCGCCTTCATCCGTTCGGGCATGGCGGCGCCGCGGGCGCGCAGCAGACCCAGCGCGAGGTCGCGGTCTTCCTCGAAGTAGCCCGTGTCGTCGCTCAGTGCCCGCGCGACGCTGCCGCCCGAGACGAGCGCCAGACGATGGGCCTTGGAGGGTTCGATCCCGGCGCGCGACACGAGAATGCGAGCCACGTCGGCCTCCGGAAGCAACCCGAAGCGCAGGCGGCGGCACCGCGACTGGATCGTGGCGAGCAGCGTATCCGGGTACGCCGTGATCAGGATCAGGATCGTCGCGGATGGCGGCTCCTCGAGGGTCTTCAGGAGCGCGTCCTGCGCCTGCACCGTCAGATCGTCCGCTTCGTTGATGATGAAGATCCGTCGCGGTCCTTCGAAGGGCCGGTAGCCCACGGCTTGGAGGATCTGCTCGCGCAACGCGTCAATCTTGATCGACGCGTAGTCGCCCTTGTCGAGCCACGTCACGTCCGGGAAACGCTGTCCCGCAATGCGGACACACACGCTGCACGTGCCACAGGCATCGCCGTCCGCGCGCTTCGGACAGCTCACGGCCTGCGCCAGCGCGGTCGCGACCGCGCGCTTGCCAACGCCGTCGGGCCCCGCGAAGATCAGGCTCTGCGGCACGCGGCCGCGCCGCGCGGCTTGCCGCAGCAGCTCCACGACGGGCCCGTGGCCGACAATGTCCTTGAACGGCATCGGCCCTCATCGTATCGATTTCCACGCCGCTATGGCGACGCCGTGTGGAGCGGGTTGCCATGGCCACCATGCCGATGCCATAATCGCGTGTTGCCAGGGGGGCGGTTAGCTCAGCTGGTAGAGCACCGGCTTTACACGCCGGCTGTCACAGGTTCGAGCCCTGTACCGCCCACCAGCCTTCGCGTGCCGCGCGTGGGCTGGCAAGCGAAACGCGCTTGTTCTCTGTTCGAAGTTTTCCTGCGGGGTCGTAGTTCAGCTGGTTAGAACGCTGGCCTGTCACGCCAGAGGTCGCGGGTTCGAGTCCCGTCGGCCCCGCCACTCTCCCTAATAAATCAAACAACCTGCCCATTCGGCAGCTTCGAGCTGTCCGAACGGACGCTTGGTTTTGGGCCGGGCGCTGCACGGCCCGTTCGGCAACCACGATCGAGACCTTCTGCTCCGGGCTCTGGCGCGCTCGAGGATTCTTCAGCGCTCCGCGAAAAATAACGCAGGCGGTGGTCCCAGCAGAGGGGCCTTTGTGAGCGTTCGTGGCTCGTTGCGAGTGGCCCGCCCGTTGCACTGTGGCGCCACCGGAGCTCCCGGGGCACCGGGTGGACTCGGCAGTACGCAAGGTAGGCAGAACCATGTCTGGAATCGCCCAACGAATCGGCGCCTTGCTCGTCGCCCTGGCCCTACTGCTTTTGTGCTTCTTCGTCATCGTCAGGCCGTGGTATCTCCAGTGGGGTGCCACCGCCGCGGAAGCCCGCGTCAGTCTGCCGGGCGATGAGATCGTCGGGCCAGCCGCGACCCAGGAAACGCGCGCGATCACGATCGACGCTCCCATCGAGCGGGTGTGGCCGTGGGTGGCCCAGCTCGGACAGGACCGCGGTGGTTTCTACAGCTTCGACCTGCTCGAAAACCTCGTCGGCTGTCGGATGCCGACGACGGACGTCCTCCGGCCCGCAGCACAACAGTGGGCGCTAGGGGACCGCCTGTGGATGTATCCCCCAGATCGCGCCGGAGGCATCGGCTACGCCACGCTCCGATCGTACGTGCCTGGCCGCGCGATGGGTTTCGGCACGCACATGGTCGGCACGTCGGCGGACGCGCCGGAGAACGGGAGCTGGTCCTTTGCGCTGGAGCCGACGACCCCGACGACGACACGCCTCATCGTCCGCGGCCGAGGCACCTCCTCACGCTCGCTGCTCGCGACGACGTTCGATCGCGGTGTCTTTGAGCCCCTGCACTTCGCCATGGAGCGGCGGATGATGCTGGGATTGAAGGAGCTGGCTGAGACGGGCCAACGTGCCCGGTACAAGAACCACGCGCAGGTGGGACTCTGGCTGATCATGTTCGTGATCATCCTGATCACGGCGTGGCGGGTCCTCATCGGACATCGGTCGACGTCGGCAGTCGGTCTCTTCGTCGCCGCGGCCCTCGCATTTCAGTGGCTCACGCTCGCGCAACCGTCGTTGTGGCTTGCGGCGCCCTTGACACTGCTCCTGTGGCTGTCACTCGGCCAGACCCGCAGCGCTCGTCAGAGGTTCAGCCGACGCCGTAAGGGCTATGTCGGCCGTTGATGTCGAACTCGATGAGCGGCGCAGCAAGGCGCGCGATTGCGGCTTTTTCAAGGGAACTGCGGAGTTTCCCGCAGATGACGGAAGTGCCGGCCCGCTCGCGTCCGGCCACATCGCGAAGGCCGACACAGACGACTGTGGCCTGCAAATTGCCCTGGGAACTGGTGGCCGCCCGATAGCCGGTGCTCCCCAATGTCAGCCACGCCAGCAACTGCGACGCTCGACTCCCCTGCTCCCGGCCGGGCGGCCGCTTGCCTCCATTGTGGTGATCGGTGCACGCAATCACCGATCACTACGACTGACGGGGTGTTCTGCTGCACCGGGTGCGCCTCGGTCTATGACCTCATCGCATCGCATGGACTGGAAGGCTTCTATGCGTGCGACATCCCGGCCGGCGTCTCTCAACGCAACTCCGTCACCCGGGACGGCGGCTACGCCGTCTTCGATGACGAGGTGCTGGCCGCGCGCCTGATCGAATGGCGGCGTGAGGGTCGCGCGCGGGTGCAGTTTTCTATCCCGGCCATGCACTGCGCTTCATGCGTCTGGCTGCTGGAGCAACTCTGGCGTGTCGTGCCCGGCGTGGAACGGTCGGAAGTGGACCTGCTGCGCCGTCAGTTGGCCGTGGAGTTCAACGAACACCAGACCTCACTCCGGCGCATCGCGGAACGCCTGTCGGCGCTGGGCTATCCGCCGGTCATCGATGCCGAACATGCCGTGGGCGACGTGCCGACCGCGCGGCGAACGCTGTATCTCCGCATTGGACTCGCGGGTTTCGCGTTTGGCAACGTCATGCTCTTCAGCATTCCGCGGTACATCAACGGCGGTCCGCTCGAACCAACGTTCCAGCGGCTCTTCAGCACCCTCAATCTTGTGTTTGCCGTTCCGGTGCTCCTGTACAGCGCAGCGCCCTACTTTCAGTCCGCCTGGCAGGCCGTCCGGGCGAGGGTGATGACGCTCGACGTACCGGTGGCCCTCGGCCTGACCGTTCTGTTCACCCGGAGCGTGGCCGACATCACCTCCGGGCGCGGCGAGGGATTTCTGGATTCCTTTTCCGGCCTGGTCTTCTTCCTGCTCATCGGCAGGCTCTTCCAGCAAAAGGCGTTCGAGCAAATCGCGTTCGACCGGACGGTACGATCCTTCCTGCCGCTCTCGGTGCGCGTGGCGCGGGGAGACACCACGGTCTTGACGCCGATCGATCGCGTGGTCGTCGACGACGAACTCCTGATTCGACCGCAGGAAGTGGTGCCGGCCGATTCGGTTCTCATCGATGCCGCTGGCGCGATTGACTACGCCTTCGCGACCGGTGAATCGGCGGCCGTCGCCGTCGGGTCCGGCCAAGCCGTGGCCGCGGGTGGACGCGTCATCGGACGGACAATCCGCCTCCGCGTCGTCCGACCGGTGTCCCAGAGTCAGCTCGTGTCACTGTGGAGCGATCCAGCGTTCACACGGCCGAAGCCGTACTGGCTGGCGGACGTCTCGAACCGCTTCGGGTGGTGGTTTACGCTGGCGGCCCTCGCGCTGGCGGTGGGCGGCGCGGCATGGTGGTGGCCGGATGCCGGACGCGCTGCGTCGGTTGCCACGGCGGTGCTCATCATCGCGTGTCCCTGCGCTCTCACCCTCGCCGCGCCGATTACCCTCGGGACGGCGATGGGCGTGCTCGGGCGCGCCGGCTGTTACCTCAAACATCCAGCCGTCATTCTCGACCTGAGCCGGGTCGACGTGGTGGCGTTCGACAAGACGGGGACCCTCACCGCGAGAGACGCCATCGACGAGGGCGGGAGCATGACACCGCGCGATCGGGAGCTCGTCTCGCGGCTGGCCGCGGAGTCCGTGCACCCGGTGAGCCGCGCCCTCGCCGGTCGCGGTCCCGTCGTCGGTTTGATTCACGATGTCGAAGAAGTGGCGGGCCTCGGGCTCTCCGGCGAAGTCGACGGACATCGCGTCGCCCTGGGTTCGGCCCCGTTCATCAGCGCCGAGACGGGTCGTCCGCTCGATGCTGACGATGGACGGGCGTGGGCGGCCGTCGATGGCGCGCTCGCGGGTTGCATTGAACTCGATGAGCGCCGGCGGCCTGGCATCGAAGCCGCCGTGCACGCCCTGAACACGCGCCTCGAGACGCTGCTCCTCTCCGGCGACCGCTCCGTCGACGCGCGCAGCTGGGCGCCACTGTTCGGCAATCGGCTGCGGTTCGGGATGGCGCCGCAAGACAAGCTCGCGGAGGTCCAGCAGCTTCAGGCCGCCGGCCATCGTGTGCTGATGGTGGGCGACGGGCTCAATGACGCCGGCGCGCTTCGCGCCGCCAGCGTTGGCGTCGCCGTCTCGGACGACACCGCGTGTCTGGTGCCGGCGTGTGATGCCGTGATCCGCGGCGATCGCGTCGTCGACCTGCCCGCGATTCTCGCCTATGCGCGGCGGGCGCGCGGCGTGATTCTCCTGTGTTTCGCCCTCTCGATCGCCTACAACGTCGTCGGCCTGTCCCTCGCGTTGACGGGGCGTCTGACGCCGCTCGTCACGGCCATCCTCATGCCTGTCAGTTCCCTGACCGTTGTCGGCCTGAGTGTCGGGCTGATGCGTCGGGCCTATCGTCCGAGGGCTGCGGCATGACGGTTGTGGTGCTGCTTATCGTCGCCGGTGGCCTGGTCGCCGGTGGTTTTCTCTGCGCGTTCGCGTGGGCCGTCCAGTCGGGTCAGTTCGACGATACGGCCACGCCTCCACTGCGCATGCTGCGCGACGACGGTGCTTCGGAATCTCGTGACAAAGGAGTCTCATGCCCCCTGCGGTAAGTGCTGCCCCTGAACCATCGCTGTCCCCCGACGCCGAGACGTTCGCCTACGACAACGCGGTCGTCCGCAAGTTCATCGTCGCCACGGCGGGATGGGGCATCGTCGCGTTCCTGGTCGGCCTGACGATCGCGCTGAAGCTCGTGTTTCCCGGCTTCCTGGCGTTCATCCCCCAACTGTCCTACGGACGGTTGCGGCCGTTGCACACCAACGCCGCCATCTTCGCGTTCGCGGGCAACGCGTTGTTCGTCGGCGTCTACTATTCGCTGCAGCGGCTCTGCAAAGCCCGCATGTTCAGCGACAAACTCAGCGCCATTCACTTCTGGGGCTGGCAGCTGATCATCGTGTCGGCCGCGCTCACGCTTCCCTTCGGATTCACCACGAGCAAGGAATACGCGGAACTCGAGTGGCCGATTGACATCGCCATCGCCCTGGTCTGGGTCACGTTCGGCGTCAATCTGATCGGCACCGTCCTGACCCGGCGCGTGCGACACATGTATGTGTCGATCTGGTTCTACCTCGCCACGTTCATCACCGTGGCGCTCCTGCACATCGTCAATTCGCTCGAATTGCCGGTGAGCTTCCTGAAGAGCTATTCCGTGTACGCCGGTGTCCAGGACGCGCTGGTGCAGTGGTGGTACGGACACAACGCCGTGGCGTTCTTCCTGACGACGCCGTTTCTCGGCATCATGTATTACTTCATCCCGAAGGCCGCGAACCGGCCGGTGTTCTCGTACCGGCTGTCGATCGTGCACTTCTGGGCGCTGATCTTTCTCTACATCTGGGCCGGCCCGCACCACCTGCTCTACACGGCGCTGCCCGACTGGGCGCAGTCGCTCGGCACGGCATTCTCGATCATGCTAATCGCGCCGTCCTGGGGCGGCATGGTCAATGGCCTGCTCACCCTCCGTGGCGCGTGGGATCGCGTGCGCGAGGATCCCGTGCTCAAATTCCTGGTCATCGGCGTCACGGCGTACGGCATGTCGACGTTCGAAGGCCCGATGATGTCGCTGAAGAGCGTGAACGCGCTCACGCACTACACGGACTACGTCATTGGCCACGTCCACCTGGGGGCCCTCGCGTGGAATGGCGGGCTCGCCTTCGCGATGCTGTACTACATCCTGCCGCGCATCTACGGCACGCGCCTCTTTTCCGTCCGGTTGGCCAACCTGCACTTCTGGCTCGCCAGCCTGGGCATCCTGGCCTACTCGATTCCGCTGTATATCGGCGGCATCACGCAGAGCCTGATGTGGCGCGAGTTCGGCGCGGACGGCGCGCTCCGGTACCCGAACTTCCTCGAGACCGTGGTCCGGATCATCCCGATGTACGCGCTGCGGGTGGTCGGCGGATCGCTCTTCATGGCGGGCGCTCTGGTCGCCATCTACAACCTCTATCGCACGGCACGGTCCGGTGTCTTCGAGCCGGATACCGTCGATCGAGCGCCGGCTCTCGCGCCGGTCGCGGGCAGGGAGCACGGCTGGCATCGGGCACTCGAAGCACGGCCGACGCAGTTCGCGGTGCTCACCTTCATCGCCATCGCCATCGGCGGATTCATCGAGTACGTGCCAACGGCGCTGATCCAGTCGAACGTACCGACCATTGCCGCCGTCAAGCCCTATACCCCGCTCGAGCTCGAGGGACGGGACCTGTACATCCGCGAGGGTTGCGTCGGCTGCCATTCACAGATGATTCGGCCGATCCGCGCGGAAACCGAGCGCTACGGCGAGTACTCGAAGGCCGGCGAGTTCGTCTACGACCATCCCTTCCTGTGGGGATCGAAGCGGACGGGGCCCGACCTGCAGCGCGAGGGGGGCAAGTATCCAGACTCCTGGCACTTCCTGCACATGCGGACGCCCGCGTCGACGTCGCCCGGATCGATCATGCCGGCGTATACGTGGCTGTACAGCTCGACGCTCGATGATTCGCACATCGAAGGCAAGATCATCACGCTACGCCGGCTCGGCGTGCCCTACCCGGCCGGCTACGAGCGCCAGGCCCAGGCGGATCTCCGGGCGCAGGCCGAGAAGATCGCGACGGGACTCAGGACGAGCGGCGTCGAGGCCGCGCCCGACCAGGAGGTGATCGCGCTCATCGCCTATCTGCAGCGGCTCGGCACCGACATCAAGAACAAGCCCGCCGCAACCGTGGCGTCGGTCGAAGGAGGACGGTGATGTACACAGAGGTCCTGCGTTCCATCGAGGGCATCGCCATCTTCCCCATCATGTCGCTCCTGGTGTTCGTGACGTTCTTCACGGCGATGCTGATCTGGGCCTCCCGGCTCGGGCCGGATCGGCTGGCGATGTTCGCCCGGATGCCGCTCGACACGACGGACGACCGTGCGGTCCCATCCGACCAACCCTCTCAAGGAGATTCCCGTGACCGCGAAGCGCGATGAACTGCTGGCCCACGACGCGGACGGCATCCGCGAATTCGACAACGCGCTGCCGCGGTGGTGGCTGTATGGCTTCTACTTCACGATTGGCTTCGCCATCGTCTACTTCGCGAACTACCACATCCTGTCCACGCCGGTCTTCGGCAGGGCGACCCTGACCGCGGAATATGCGGACGATGTGAAGCGGGCGGCCGCGTCGCAGCCGCGACCCGCGCCGGGCGCATCGATGGCAGTGGTGGCCTTGACCGACGCCCACGGCCTCGAAGAAGGCAAGGAGATCTTCGAGGGCCCGACGAATGTCTGCTTCTCCTGTCATCGAGCCGATCTGGGCGGACTGGTGGGCCCGAATCTCACCGACGCCTACTGGCTGCACGGCTGCACGGCCGCAGAACTCGTCGCCAACGTGAAGACCGGTTTCCCGGCCAAGGGCATGCTGCCCTTCGGCACCGGGCAGAAGCTGACGGACGAGCAGGTGTTGCAGGTCGTGAGCTACGTGCTCTCGAAGCGCGGCTCGAATCCCGCGAATCCCAAACCGATCGAGACCGAGCGCGATCAGCTGTGCAAATGAACGACGACAGACGTCACGCGCCCACCGTCGACGAGGAGCACCAGCTCTTTCGCGACGCGCTGGCCAGCGTACAGGCCGACGGCCGGCGTCGGTGGATTTACGCCCGCAAGCCGTCAGGCTCGTACTACCGCGCGCGCACCATCCTCAGCTGGGGGCTTCTGGGGTTCCTCTTCCTCGCGCCCTTCGTGCGGGTCGGTGGCCAGCCCCTGATCCTGCTGAACGTCATCGAACGGCGCTTCGTGCTCTTGGGACTCGTCTTCTGGCCCCAGGACTTCTACCTCGTCGTCCTGCTCGCGCTGGCCCTGCTCGTCACGATCGTGCTGGCCACGACGACGATTGGCCGCGTGTGGTGCGGCTGGCTGTGTCCGCAGACGATCTTCCTCGAGATGCTGTTCCGGAAGATCGAATACGTCATCGACGGATCCGCCGAGCAGCAGCTCCGCCGCGATCGCGCGCTGGCCATCCCGGGCGCGCGGCCGAGCGGCGCGGTGATCGCGCGACGCGTCGTCAAACACGCCATCTTCTTCGCGCTCTCCTTCGCGATTGCCAACCTCTTCCTGGCGTACGTGATCGGCACCGATGCGCTCTGGACGATCGTGACCGCACCGCCGCGCGAGCACCTGGGCGGGCTCGTCGCGATCACGATCTTCAGCCTGCTGTTCTATGGCGTATTCGCGAGGTTCCGCGAACAGGCGTGCACCCTCGCCTGCCCCTACGGCCGCGTCATGTCTGCGCTTCAGGACGCGCACACGATCATGGTGACGTACGACTCGACCCGGGGTGAGCCTCGCGGGCGTGCGACCACGGCCAGCACCGCGCGGGGTGACTGCATCGACTGCGGGCAGTGCGTCACCGTCTGCCCCACCGGAATCGACATTCGCAACGGCATCCAGCTCGAATGCGTGAACTGCACCGCCTGCATGGATGCCTGCGACAGCGTGATGACACGCGTGGAGCGGCCCAAGGGCCTGATCCGTCTCACCTCGCACGAAGCAATCCGGACGGGGCGCACCACCTGGCTCACCGCGCGCGTCAAAGCCTATGCCGTGGTGTGGACCGTGCTCGTCACGACGGTCGCCGTGCTCATCGCCACACGGCCTGACCTGGACATCCTCATCCTGCGTCAACCCGGCACGCTCTCGGCCACCGCGGGCACCGATACGGTCGCGAACTTCTACAGCATCCAGGTGATCAATCGCACCAACCGCGCGCAGGATCTCGAATACCGGGTCACGGCGCCCGCCTCCGCCCGCGTCGTGGCGCTCGGCCCAATCGAGCACGCCGGGCCGAACGCGCTGCTCGACAGCCGCCTGCTGATCGAGATCCCGACCGCGCAGCTGACGGGCATGGCCACACCGGTGACATTGGAAGTCCGTTCGGGCGGCAAGCTCGTCGACACGATCCAGTCGTCGTTCATTCATCCCTCGGGCGGCACGCATCACAGCGACAAAGGTGAAGAGAGAGGCGAAGAACGGCGATGACCATTCGATTCAATTGGGGGCTGGGCGTGACCCTTGTCTATGGCGCCTTCGCGGCCGGAACGTTGAGCATGGTGGCGCTCGCGTCGAGCGGCCGGGTCGACCTGGTCAGCGATGACTACTATGCGAAGTCGTTGACGGTTGATCGGCGGCTGGCGGCCACCAGGCTTGGCGAGGAGTCCGTTGCCGGCATCCGCCTCGAGACGAGCGCCGGCGCGCCCGCGCATCTCGTCATCGACCTCCGTGCGCCGCCCCCCGCGGACACCCAGGGCACGCTCACGTGGTACCGCCCGTCGGCCGCCAGCGCAGACCGAACGATCTCATTGACCGTGAAGAGTCTGACGTCGCCGATCTCACTCTCGGGCTTGTCCAGTGGCCACTGGCGCGTGCAGTTGCAGTGGACGGGCGGCGGCCACGACTACTACCTCGAGCGCGGTGTAAACATCCCGTGACGCTTCTCGCGGCCGGATTTCTCCTGGGCCTCGCCGGCAGCCTTCATTGCGTGATGATGTGCGGCCCGTTGGTCCTGCTGGCCACGGCGGGCCCGGCGGATGCGACCGCGCGCGCGTCGACGCGGGCCAGATACGTGGTCCGCGCCGTTTGGCATCATGCCGGGCGCATCCTCATGTACGGCGCGCTCGGGGTCGGCGCTGGCACCGCGGGGCATCTTCTCGGCGATACGGGTCTGAGGCAATGGGTTTCAATCGTCGCCGGTCTGGGCCTGGCCGTCGGCGCCGCACTGTCGCTAACGGGTCGTCACGGCCTTCCTGGGCGGGGACGCTGGGCCCATGCCATCACGCGCATCGTCGCTCGCGCGACGCGTGCCCTGCGGCGTGATCGTGCGTCGAATCGGATCGCCCTTGGCCTGTTGAACGGGCTCCTCCCCTGCGGCCTGTTGTATGGTGCGCTCGTGGCGGCGACGGGTCTGGGCCACCCACTGTCTTCTGGCGGGTTCATGCTGGCGTTCGGCCTCGGGTCGGTGCCCGCGCTCGCCGCAACGACGACGGCCCTGTCGGGCACCAGGCGGTCACAGACGGTGTTTCGTCGGCTGTCCCCGGTCGTCAGCGGCGCTGTCGGCCTGCTGCTCATCGCACGCGGGCTGACAGGACCCGCGCCTCATGCGCACGGACGTGCCACCGAACCTCACGTTCACCCGGCGTCGATCGGTGTGATGGCGCGCTGAGTCACGAGGCCGCGACTCGGACACGCACGTCCACGAGTTCGCAGCCCCGCCCCTGTTCCAGGACGAAGACCGGATTCAGATCCATTTCCGCGATCTCCGGCACGGCGTCGGCAAGTGCCGAGATTCGAGAGAGCAGATCCGCCAGGGCCTCGCGATCGGCCGGTGGCCGGCCACGGTAGCCCTCGAGCAGCCTCCGCGCCCGGCTGTGGGCGATCAGGTTCGATACGTCGCGGTCGGTGAGCGGCGCAAGCCCGAACTGGGCATCGCCCATGATCTCGACGTCGACACCCCCGAGGCCAAATCCAACCAAGGGCCCGAACGTCGGATCTCGCGCCACTCCAACCATCACCTCGACGCCGCCCTGGCTCATCGCCTGCACCGAAACCCCCTCGAACGTCAGGGCATGCAGCTGCGCCGTCGTTGCCAGTTCGACGAACGCGGCCGCTACCGCTTCGGCGCTCGATAGATGTGCTCGCACGCCGCCGACGTCCGTCTTGTGCACGAGACCTCGGGCACGCAGCTTGGCCACGACCGGGAAGCCGAACACGCGCGCGACCGCGACGGCCTCCTCGGCGGTCTTCGCGAGCGGACCCGGCGTCATGTGGAGGTCATAGGCGGCCAGCACGATACCGGTCTCCTCGGGCGTCAGCCAGTCCGGCCCCCGCGCCGTCAGAGCATTCGCGCACACCGCGCGCGCGACATCCGGATCCGCGTCGTCCCATGACCAGATGTGTTCCTCCGGAAGCGCGCGCCACGCCGCATAATCTGCGGCGCGTTCGAGAGCCCGCGCGGCGTTTTCTGGGAATGCGTAGACGGGAATTCGCTCCCCCTCGGCCTCGAGCGCGTATCCGGTCTCGGCCATCAGACAGGCCACGACAGGGCTGCTGGTCGCGCCGGCCCGTCGCGCCCGGGCCACGCCCGAGGCAATCGCGCCGTGAACGAGGTCGGCCGACACCCGATCGACCGGCGTGTAGATGACCATGACCGCATCGACCTCCGTCGATTCCAGCAACGCGGCCACGACATGCTCGTATGCGTCAGGTCCGGCTGACGCGATCATGTCCAGGGGATTCGACGGAACTGCCAGGCCCGGCACGAGCGTCCTCAGGCGTTCGCGGGTGGCGTCTGTCAGCTGCACGACCTCGAGCCCGGCCGTTTCACACGCGTCGGCCGCCAGAATGCCGGGGCCACCCCCGTTCGTCACGATCGCGACGCGCCGGCCGGCCGGCAGCGGTTGCGCGTCGAGACAGGCCGCCACATCGAGCATCTCGTCGATCGTGCCCACGCGAATGGCACCACTCTGCCGCAACAGCGCATCGACCGCGACTTCTCGACTGGCGAGCGCCGCCGTATGGCTACTCGCCGCGCGCAGGCCCGCGCCTGTCCGGCCGGCCTTGACGACGACGATCGGCTTGTGCCGGCTCACGCGCTTCGCGATGCGGGCAAAGCGCCGCGGGTTCCCGAACGACTCCAGATATAGGCCGATGACCTTTGTCCGCGGATCGCTTTCCCAGTACTGAATCAAGTCGTTGCCCGAAACGTCGGCTTTGTTGCCGACGCTCACGAAGCTCGAGATGCCTACCTGCCGGGCCTTCGCCAGCGCGAGGATCACAATCCCGATGGCGCCGCTCTGCGAGGACAAGGCAAACCCGCCGGCAGGCGGGAACACGGGGGAAAACGACGCGTTCACCCGAAACGCCGGGTCGGTGTTGACGAGTCCCATGCAGTTCGGCCCGACGAGCCGCATTCCGTACCCGCGCACTTTCTCCACCAGTTGTCGTTGGAGGTCCCGGCCGGTGTCATCGACCTCCGAAAAACCGGCCGAAATCACGACGACCGCCGTCACGCCCTTCGCGGCACAGGCATCGACCGCCCCGAGGACCCTGTCCCGCGGGATGGCAATCACGGCGAGATCGACAGGGCCGGGAATGTCCGTGACATTCGGATATGCGGTGATCCCCGCCACGTCGCTCGCTGTTGGATTGACCGGATAGAGCGTCGCGGACGAGGCCGCCATGACGAGCGCATCAAGGACGCGGCGCCCGATGCTGGCCTCGTTGCGGGAGGCGCCGATGACCGCGATGGCACGGGGTTCGAGGAAAGGACGGATCGACGCCGTGGCCGCGACGCGCTCCCGTTCTTCGGCCGCCGCCGTGCTGGTCGCCGAGGGTGTCAGCGTCAGGACAATCGACACGACGTCCTGGTCGGGGGACGTGGCAATCTGAAACCCGGACTGGCGAAAGACCTCCTGCATGGCCAGATTCGCGCGCAGCGTCGATGCCCGGAAGGTCGCAAATCCGTTGTGCGCCCCCACCAGCACCAGCCGCTCGAGGAGTGCCGTGCCAATCCCCTTGCCCTGGTAGTGATCGCTCACGGCGAAGGCCACTTCAGCGACGCCGGTCACCGTCCGCACGTACGTGGCGACGGCGACGAACTGCTCGCCGCCGGCGTCGCGCCGGGTCGCGACAAGGGTGAACGACTCCTGCGGCTGGGACGGGTCACACCACGGCGCCACGAACGTTCGGGAGGGTGTGCCCGCTCGAAAGAAGCGTTGGTAGAGGCTGTCAGGAGACAGCGCGTGAAAGAACGCCTCCATGCGCGAAAGGTCGACCGGCTCGGTCGGCCGCACCGTCACCACGGTGCCATCCCGCAGCAGACACCGTCCCGCATTTTCGTCTTCGACCGGCTGGTGCAGGGTGGCAAGCACGCGCATGAGGCGTCCAGGGGCAAAGAGAGTGCCGCGGGACGGCAGGCGCGCGCCGGATTCTGGCCGGTGCCATGCCGCGGGAGGGCTTGGAGATTTCGCGCTCACTGCGGGAAGTTCCGCACTCCGCTCCCGGTTCGCTTGCCCCAGGCTTGAGCGCGGGCACCCCATCGCTGGCACCCGGGTTGCGTGGGACGGTCGCATGAGGTGGGCGCTCGCACTCCTGATGGGCCTACACGGTCTGATTCACGTCATCGGATTCGCCAAGGCGCTCAGTCCAGCCTCCGTTCCTAGTCTGTCGATGTCGGTGTCCAGACCGATGAGACTCGTCTGGCTGCTGACCGCCATCCTCTGGGTGGCGGCCGCTGCCCTGGTGGTGGCTGCGCCCGATCAGTGGTGGACGCTCGCCCTGCCGGCGCTCGTGCTCTCTCAACTCGCCATCGTGGGCGCCTGGAACGCCGCGCGCATGGGCTCGATCGCCAATCTCATGCTCGTCATCCCCATCGGCGTCGCGAGCCTGCTGCACGCGCCATGGAGCTTCGGGACCGAGTACGCCCGTGGCGTCAGCGCGGACACTGTTGTGGCAGTGCCGGCCCTGGATCAGATCGCGGAGGCCGACATTGCCGCCCTGCCACGGCCCGTGCAGCGGTACCTCCGATACGCGGGAGCCGTCGGCCGTCCACGCATCCACAACTATCGCCTGCAGTTTCGCGGCGGCATTCGCGAGAAGGCCAGCGACGCGTACATGGCATCGACGACGGAGCAATTCAGCCGCGTGGCTCCAGCGTCGCGATGGTTCCTGATGCGAGCGCGGCGGGCGGGCATCCCGGTCGAAGCGCTCCACGTGTACCAAGGCGCTCACGCGACGTTCCGCGTCAGGGTGGCCGGCGCCGTGACCGTCGTCAGGGCCGATGGGCCAGAGATGGACCAGAGCGAGACGGTGACGCTCTTCAACGACATCTGCCTGTTGGCGCCTGCCGTCCTCGTGACCGCGCCCGTCACCTGGCAGACCGTCGACGACCAGACCGTCCGGGCGCAGTTCTCGAATGCAGGCCACACGATTGAAGCGGAACTGACGTTCGACGAGAACGGAGCCCTCACGAACTTCATCTCCGACGATCGGTATCGTTCCGCGGACGGCACGACCTTCGCTCGCGAGCGATGGACGACGCCGGTCTCTTCCTATCGATGGTTCGGCAACCGCCGCGTGGCGGCGACCGCCGAGGCGCGATGGACGACGGCAAACGGAGCGTTCACGTACGCCACGTTCGAGCTGACGAATATCGCCTACAACGTGAGCAACTCATCGGGCCCCTTCCCTTCATGAGCACCAAGCGCCAACCCTCGGGCAACACGCCTCTCGAATCGCGTTTCCCATTTCCTCTCCCGAAGCTCTTCGGCGCCCTTCGCGTCTACAACCGTCGCACGGCGCTCGCCGATGCCACGGCTGGGGTGACCGTGGGACTCGTCGCGCTGCCGCTCGCGATGGCCTTCGCAATCTCCTCGGGCCTCACCCCGCAGGCCGGGATCTACACCGCCATCGTGGCCGGTGGGCTGATCTCGCTGTTCGGCGGGTCGCAACTGCAGATCGGCGGCCCTACAGGCGCGTTCGTCGTCATCGTCGCCGGCATCGTCGCGCGGCACGGCGTCGACGGTTTGTTCGTCTGCACCGTTCTCGCCGGCGTCATGCTCGTCGGGCTGGGCGTGACGGGCATGGGATCCGCCGTCAGATTCATTCCGCGACCGGTCGTCGTCGGCTTTACGAACGGCATCGCGGTGCTGATTGCGAGTACGCAGATCCGGGACTTGTTCGGTCTCGATGTCGCCAGCGTTCCCGGCGATCTGATTCCGCGACTGGAGTTGCTGGCGAGTGCCTGGCGCACATGGTCGCCCGAGGCGACCACCCTCGCCGTCGCCACCCTGGTCGTCATCGTCGTCGTGGCGCGTGTCACAAAGCGAGTACCGGGGACGATCATCGCGCTGGTGGCGGGAACGGCGGCCGTGGCGCTGCTCGGTCTCCACGTCGAGACGATCGGCACGCGCTTTGGCGGCATTCCGCCGGGCCTGCCCCCTTTCCATATACCAACGTTCAAGGTCGAGCTCATCGGGGGTCTCCTCGTGCCGGCGCTGACGGTGGCGATGCTCGGCGCGATCGAATCGCTGATGTCCGCGATGGTCGCCGATCGCATGAGTGGTGATCGGCACGACTCCAACGTCGAGCTCGTTGCGCAGGGGCTCGCGAACATCGCGTCGCCGTTCTTCGGCGGGCTGCCGGCCACGGGTGCCATCGCTCGCACGGCGACGAACATCCGTTCCGGCGCCCTGACACCCATCTCGGGGCTCGTGCACGCGTTGACGCTGGCGACGATTCTCCTCGTTGGTGCGCCGCTGGCGCGGTTCATTCCGTTGTCGGTGCTGGCCGCCATCCTTCTGGTCGTGGCCTACAACATGGGGGACTGGGCCGAGATCCCGGAACTGCTGCGTCTCACTCCGGCCGATATCGCCGTCTGGGCCACCACATTTGCGCTCACGGTCTTCGCCGACCTGACCGTCGCCGTCAGCGTCGGCATGGTTCTGGCCGCCCTGCTCTTCATCAAGCGCGTGGCGGATACCACGACGGTTTCGGTCGTGACCGATGAGTACGTTCGCGACGCCAACATCCACACGCTCCACAATCAGGTGATCCCGGACTACGTGGGTATCGTGCGCGTTCACGGACCGTTCCTGTTCGGCTCGACCGACAAGCTCGCGTCGGCGATCAAGGACATCGGCGAGCCGCCCGAAGTCGTGATCCTGCGCCTGCGAAACATGACGGCGATCGATGCCACGGGCATGCACGCGTTCGAATCGCTTGCCGAATCGTTGCAGGCGTCCGGGCGCCATCTCCTGCTCTGCGGGGCGCGGGCACAGCCTGCACGCATGATCGCGCGGGCCGCCTTCGAGCGGCATATCGATGCCGCGAACATCTGCATCAGCATCACGGACGCCCTGCGGCGCGCCGTGGAGATACACGTCAAGGCCCATCCCGAGGCCCGAGACGTATGAGGACCTCGTGAAGATGACGGCCGAATCGGTGGTACCGCAGATCATCCAGGGCGGGATGGGCGTTGCCGTGTCGAACTGGCGCCTGGCCGCGACAGTGTCACGGCTCGGCCAGCTCGGTGTCGTGTCGGGCACGGCACTCGAGCAAGTGCTGGCGCGCCGGCTGCAGGATGGCGATCCGGGCGGACATATGCGACGGGCCCTCGATCGCTTTCCCATCCCCTCGATGGCCGAGCGTGCGTGGAGCGCGTACTACGTGGCCGGAGGCAAGTCGGCCCTGGCGTCATACAAGACGGTCCCGATGCACGAGCGATACAACAGCCGGGAGTTACAGGAGTTGTGCATCCTGGCGAACTTCGCCGAGGTGACGCTGGCGCGCGAGGGCCACGCGAACGACGTCGGCATCAACTATCTGGAGAAGATCCAGGTGCCACACCTGCCGTCGATGTACGGCGCCATGCTCGCCGGAGTCGGGTACATCTTGATGGGGGCCGGCATTCCGAACCGCGTGCCCGGAGCGCTCGATCGACTCGCCCGCCATGAAGACGCCGCGTATCCGTTGCACGTGACCGGCGCGGTCGCCGGCGATGACACCACCCTCACTTTCTCACCGCGCGAGTTCCTGCCAGGCGAGCTACCGCCGCTCCGACGTCCGTTGTTTCTCGCCATCGTCGCCTCCGACGTGTTGGCGCTCACCCTGGCGCGCAAATCGAACGGCCGTGTCGATGGGTTCGTCGTAGAGGGACCGGCCGCGGGTGGCCACAACGCCCCGCCGCGGGGCAAGCTTCAGCTCAACCGGCGCGGCGAACCCGTATATGGCGAACGCGATGAGGTCGATTTGAAGCGCCTTCGCGACATCGGCCTGCCATTCTGGCTGGCCGGCGGCTATGGCAGCGCCGACGGCCTCCGTGCTGCGCTCGAGCACGGCGCGGCGGGGATCCAGGTAGGGACCGCGTTCGCCTTCTGTGAGGAGTCTGGCATCCGCGACGACTATCGCCGCGAGATCCTCGCGCGCGTCTCCGACCGATCGATCCAGGTCTTCACCGATCCGAGGGCGTCGCCGGCGGGATTCCCGTTCAAGGTGGTTCGCCTGCGAGGAACGCTGGCCGACGACCGGCTCTTCCTGATGCGGCCGCGAATCTGCGACCTGGGCTATCTGCGCGAGCCGTACCGGATGCCGGACGGCGCCGTCGGATTCCGATGCCCCGCCGAGCCGACGTCCGTCTACGTTGGCAAAGGCGGCGATTTCGAGGACACGATCGGACGCAAATGTGTTTGCAATGCCCTCATGGCCAACGTGGGTCTTGGACAAGTGCGGGCGGGCCGACACGTCGAGCAAGGTCTCGTGACTGCCGGAGACGATCTCGCAATGGGCATTCAGCAGTTTCTCGAGGATGGTCGCGGCACCTACAGTGCGGCGGACGTGATCGCTCGCATTCTTGGTGGACCCTCCTCCGACCGAGGTGCGGCTTCGTCAGCAGGTCCGACGGACTCGTAAGGCCTCGACTGCGGTGATGCGCCAAAGCCCCACGGGAGCACGAGCAGCGCCGCTCCCACCCAGCGCCGCACGATGGCCCGCCTCACGTGTGCGCGATCGTCTGCAAGGCATCTGGCAGCACGAACTCGTGCTCTGGATGACGAACCGTCAGGACCGGGCACGGTGCCGTCCGCACGACGCGTTCGGCGACGGTGCCGAGCATGAGATGCCTGACCATGCCGCGTCCATGCGTGCCGAGAATCAGCAGATCCGCGCGCGACGACTCGGCGCAGTCGACGATGGCACCCGCAATCGAATTCGACGTCAGGCTGATCGCCTGTGCCTGAAGGTCGCGACGGTCCTCGTCACTGAGCAATGCTTCCAGCCGGCTCAGCGTGTCCGCCTGGAGATCTGCCTGTGCTTTGCGCAGGTCACCGGCGTACGCGCTGGTCGCAGCCGCCGCCAGTAACTTGGCAACGATGTCCTCCGTGACGTGCACGAGGGTCAGACGGCCGTGGAACGCCCTGGCGAGCGCGCGCCCGTACGTAAGAGCCGACTCGGACGCGGGTTCAAAATCCGTGGCAACGAGCACGTGCTTCAGCGCGATCATCGGCGTTCTCCCTTGGGTCCACTGCCCGCGGCCTCGCGCGGATCAGGGCGTGATGCCCACGTGTTGAGCAACGGCCGTGCCAGCGTGCGCCGTTCTGGACGGCATCGACGTCGCGACTCTCGACGCTGGGCACCTCCGCGACTTCTCCTGAGTCGCCGCGGGGTTTCGCGCCGGTTCCAGCGCGGGACTCAAGGTCTTGTCGCAGGTTCTTTCGCCTCGCGTCCAGGCGCGTCGGGTCCGCTGCGACATTTCCAGTCTCAACCGCGAGAATTCGCTCGGTCCGTCTGTCAGGGAACCAACGCCAGGGGGGCTTCGGCAGACCGCAGGGAAATGTTCACCACGGTCCCCCGGCCAGGTGGTGAATCGATGTCGAGATGACCCTCCATCGCTTCAATCAAGCGTTTCGCCGTGGATAGCCCGAGACCCGTTCCGCGAGCCTTGGTCGTCACGAACGGTTGAAAGAGGCGCGCGCGGACTTCCGGAGGAATGCCGGGCCCTGTGTCGCGAATTTGCACCGTCACTCGCTCGGCTTCTGCGGCGATCGCGATGTAGATCGTACCCGCGCCCTTGACGGCCTGACCGGCGTTGGTCAGGAGATTCTGCAGCACAATCGGCAACAGATCGACGTCGCCCAGCACCAGCGCCGATGCACCTTCCAACTGGAGATCGGCACCTTCCAGGGCAGGGTCCGTGGCCAGCAGCCGCACCATCATCCGCAACATATGACCGATATCCAACGCAACGATGTTGGGTCGCGGCGGCCTGGCAAACAGCAACAGGTCATTCGTCAGGTTGTTGAGGGCGCCGAGTCGCGACAAGACTTCCCTGGCGATCGTCGCTTCATCACTCTCGGGCCTGAGCGTGTCCCTGATCATCTGGATGGCGCCTGATACAGCCGCCAGCGGGTTTCGCACTTCGTGTGCGATGACCGCGGCCATCTCGCCAAGCCGCGCCAACGCCATCTGCTCGCGCAACTGCTCTTCCGCCCGCACGCGGTTGGTGAGGTCGTGGATGATGCCAACGAACCGCAATTCGGCCCCCTGGGCAATGGTGCCCACGGATAGGTGGAGGGGGAAGGTCGAACCATCGCTGCGCCGCCCGGAGACCTGCCGACCGAGCCCGATCACATGTTCTTCGCCGGTGGCGAGATACCGCGCGAGGTAGCCATCATGCTCCTCTCGATAAGGACTCGGCATGAGCACGTTGATATTCCTGGAGATCACCTCTGGAGCCGCATAGCCGAAGAGTCTCTCCGCGGCGGCGTTGAAGGACTCGATCCGCCCTCGGCGGTCGATGACGACGATTCCGTCTACGGCCGCGTCGACCACCGCCTGCCAACGCCGTTCGCTCGCTTCGAGCGCGGTCGACATCCGGTTCCGCTCGCTGACGTCCCGGGCAATTGCGGACGCGCCAACCACGTCACCCGCCCCGTTGTGAATGGGCGAGACGCTGAGCGACACGCTGATCAAGGCGCCGGACTTGGTGATCCTGACGGTGTCATATTGCGGCACGCGTTCGCCTCGAGCGATCCGCGCCAGGATGTCCGTCAGTTCGTTGCCGTGGTCGGGAGGGATCAGAATCGAAATCGAACGCCCGACCACTTCGGCTGCGGTGTAGCCGTACATGACCTCCGCCGCGTGGTTCCAGGTCAGAATGCGACCGGCTTGATCCTTGGCGATGATGGCGTCGTTCGACGAGTGGACGATCGCTGCAAGTAGATCGGACAGGTCGTGCTGTGAGCTTCCGGGCGATCGAGCGGAGTCCATGGATATTCTCCTGTCCCGCGCGAATGATGCGCCTTTACTAGCGGTGTTTCAACCCGGGGGACCTTGGTCCGATTCTTGAGTAAGGAACCGGAGAGACTCGCCGCCTGGAGCGGCACGCGAACTTTTCCGCACTCAGATGCAGCACCCCATCGCTCCCCAGGCACTGGTCGTCGACGATGAGCCACTCATTCGGTGGTCGCTCAGCAGAGCCCTCCGCGATCGGGGCTACGACGTCATCGAAGCCGGCGATGGCGAAGCGGCGGTGAAGGGGGCAGCGCAGGGTCCCGCTGTGGTCCTGCTCGATTTGAAGTTGCCCGATCGACAGGACCTCGACTTGCTGGCAGAGCTCCGGGGACTTCTGCCGTCGGCCCGTTTCGTGCTGATGACGGCGTTTGGCAGCCCAGAGACGAAGGCCCGCGCCCGTGAACTCGGAGCGATTGCGGTCGTGGAGAAGCCTTTCGATGTGCGCGCCATTGTCGCGCTCGCGATCGGCCGCGACTAGGTGGGCACCCAAGCGGCCGGCCGATCCCATCTGCAGGTTCAGATAGACTCTCAGCAGTGCCCCACGCGAGCATTCTGGTCGTCGATGATGAGGACCTCATTCGCCTCTCCCTCACCACCCGCCTGAAACGGGAAGGCTACACCGTGCTGGAGGCCGCCACGGGCGCCCAGGCCCTCGAGCGACAAGCCGAGGGCATTGACTTGGTCCTCCTCGACTACCGGCTGCCAGACAGGGATGGTCTCGAGGTCTTGAAGGCCCTCAAGAAGGCGGACTCCGAGCTGCTGGTCATCATGCTCACGGGCGTCACCAGTGTGGACGCGGCGGTCGAAACGATGCGCCACGGGGCCTACCATTTCGTGAATAAGCCGGTGAATCTCGATGAGATCGCGTCGCTCGCGGCGACAGCGCTCGAGACGACCCGCCTTCGCCGGGAAGTCCGAGCGCTGCGAGCGACGCAGGCTCAGCCCTACGGATTCAATCGTGTGGTGGGCGAGAGCCCCGAGATGGCCGCGACGCGGGCGCTGTTCTCTCGTGTTGCGGCCAGTCCGGCATCAACGGTACTCGTGACCGGCGAGAGCGGTACGGGCAAGGACCTGGCCGCGCGCGTCATTCACTATGCCAGCGATCGTTCGGCCCGGGCGTTCGTCAATATCACCTGTTCCGCACTACCGGAGACGCTCCTCGAGAGCGAGCTCTTCGGCCACGAACGCGGCGCGTTCACCGGCGCCGACCGGCAGAAGCGCGGCCTCTTCGAGTCAGCCGACAATGGCACCGTCTTCCTCGATGAGATCGGCGAGATGCTGCCGGCCCTCCAGGCTAAATTGCTACGGTTTCTCGAGGAGAAAACGTTCCGGCGAGTGGGTGGGTCCGAGGATATTCGTGTCAACGTCCGTGTGATCGCCGCAACCAATCGCAACCTCGAGGAGGAGGTGCGCGCCGGCCGATTCCGCGAAGACTTGTATTACCGGCTCAATGTCATGCCGATCGCCCTGCCTCCCTTGCGACAACGGGCGGGGGACATTCCTGCGCTGGCGAACTTCTTCATGGACGGCTTCAACACGGAATTTCGCAAGCATGTTCGCGGGATCGCGCCCGAGGCGGTCGCTCGCCTCACGGCCTACTCGTGGCCGGGCAACATCCGCGAGCTACGCAACGCCATCGAGCGCGCGATGCTGCTCGCGGACGGTCATACGCTCCTGCTCGCGCACTTCCCGGGACTCACCAACGCGGCGGTGAAACTGACCCCGGGCGTCACACTTCCGGCGTCGGGCATTGATCTCGACGATCTCGAGCGCTCGCTGGTGCTCCAGGCCCTTGGACGGACCGATTGGAATCTGACCAAGGCCGGGGCCCTGCTCGGGATCAACCGCGATCAGGTCCGGTATCGCATCGAAAAATTTCAGATCGAACGCGACCCGACCTCAGCGGCATCCGACGGCCCCAGTGTGCCGCCGGCTGGAGCTGACAGTCGATAGACAGACTCATAGCCCGGCTCGGCCACGCGCGTGCGCGATGCCGCTCGCTGCGTCACTCGGCGTCGCAATCAGTCCTTGTTGACCTTCATCTTGTCGACCACTTTGAGCACGCCATCGGGATAGGTGGCCAGTTCGTTGGCTCGCGCGCGGCCTTCTTCAGTCGCCACTCGACCGTCGAGCGTCACGACCCCGCGCTTGGTGTCGACGTCAATCTTGCTGCCGTCGAGCGCCGGGTCGCCCATGAAGAGCCACCGCACCTTTGACGTCACCCATGAGTCGGTGACCGCTTCACCCGAACGACGCAAGCCTTTGCCCGCCCTGTTGGCCAACACCTGATCGGCGTCTTTGTCGACATCGAGCTTGTTGTCGATGTCGTCGACACCGGCAAGCTTGGCGAGCGTTTCGGCTTCCTTCTTCTGGTCGCCGTTCGCGACGGTGCCGCGGAGCGTCACGTCGCCATTGTCGACCTTGACCCGAATGTCGTACCGCCGCAGGCCCGCATCGGTCTGCAGCCGGTGCTCGATGCGGTCCCGCAAGGCATCGTCGGACACCTTGACCTGCGCGCCGAGCGCAATGCGGGTGCCGGCCGCGAACAACAACATTCCGGCGATCAGGAATGACAGACGCACGCCTGAAGACCGCTTCAATACTGGATTCATATCGACCTCCTATCGTCGAGTGGACGAGCCGGGGGTTGAACAGCGACGCCCGGCCGCTCGACTAGCTGCAAGATGAGGGCCGCGATGGCGGCGCGCCGGCAACGGGTCGGGTGGCTGGAGGTGAGCCCGAACGTCCCAGGCAGGGTGAACGGCTACCGACTTGCGCCCAGGGGACCGATCAGGGATCCACGAAGCGATAGACCTGATACGTCGGCGCCTGCTCCACCGGCACCGCCCGCTCGGCCAGCAATTGCTGGAGGTCCTTTTCGGCCTTCAGCGAACTCATATCCGTCGCGACGAAGTAGGTTGGGTGCGTGTCGGCGTAGTCGCGAACGAACCGATCCCGCGCGTCAATCGGCGTGGCGCCATCGTACGCTTCCGCCGCCAGATCGTCGACGTTGGGCCAGTAGTCACCGGACAACTGACCGTGGTACATGAGCGAGTAGCCGTACTCCGGATCGAGAAAGAGCACCCGCCGATCGTGCTGCGTCAGCTCGCCAATTCGCTGATCTCGCGCGATGATGGCCGCAGCGTTTGGCACCGTGAGGGCTGGCCACGCCTTCGCGGAGCCCCAGAGAGCAACGGCCGCGCACGCCAGCACGCCACCAGCCAGCATCGCCGGCGCGGGCACGTCACGCGCGATCGTGGCTCGCACGCGCTCGAGCAGCGCGACAACGCCCAGCGCCGCCAGCACGAGGTACGGCAGGTGATAGTAGTCGTGCGTCGGCATGTGGTAGGTGAACGCCACCGCAAACGCCACGTAGCCCACCCAGAGAGCCGCCAGTACCGCGCGTGCAGCGCGCGTGGGCGCCAGCATCGTTCCGGCCACCGCCGCCGCAAGAATCGGCAGGCCGTACACACGGCGGATCATCTTCAAGAGTCCGTGCCAGAAGAAGGCGGTTGGCAAGAGCGACGGCACGAAGCGCAGCTTCATCTGATCCTGCGCCAATGATCCGAACAGCGTGCTGTAGCCGTAGAAGATGCCCGGGGGAATCAGCGCCAGCACCAGCAGCACGACCAAGGCTCGGCTACGCGGCAGTCTGCGCCATCCACGTTGCGCCACGGCGAGTCCAATCGCGACGGGAAGCACGAGGAAGACGCTCATCGGCTTGAGGAGCAGCGCCAGCCCCGTCAGCGCGGCCGCAAGGTAGCGGCGGCCGGCGGTCGGCTTCTCATGGTGACGCAGCAGTCCCAGGATCGCCCACGCGCAACTCATGGTCATCAGGGGATCCGGCTGGAAGTTGCGGCTGGCCACGATGCCGTACGGCAGGAACAGGAAGAGTGCGGCGCCGACCAGAGCGATGGCGTCGGCGGTCCACCGCCGGCCGATGAACCAGATCGGCAGGGCGCCAATCACCCAGCAGATCACCGACACCACGCGCGGAATCTCAATGTCTTCGTAACCGACGATGCGATAGGCCGCGCAGGCGATCCACTCGAGCACCTGTGGTTCGCCCGCGGGCTGGATGTCGCGGTTCGCGCGCGCGACGCCGAGCGCCCACGCCGGCGTCGCCGGCGTGGCTTCGTCATAGCAGGCCCGCGCCAGAACGGCCGAGCGATAGTGGCGGGTGGGATGAAAGGTGACCAGGTCCTGATTCAGCCCGTGCAGACGCACCGCGACGGCGGCCGCCATGAGTGCGAAGAGCACAAGGATCGTGACGCCAGCAGGCCGGCCGCGCCCGTGGGTCCCCGAAACAGCGTCGGTCATTTTCTGCTCTATCCTAGAGCAGACCCTACAGGGCGGCGCCAATAGCAGCGCCTATTTGGATAGATTGGGCGGAAAAACATCAAAACGAAGTCAGGAGCGGCTTTTGCAGTACGCTGGTTGGATTCGCCTTGGCTTACTCTGCGGTCGTAGAACCCCACATAGTCTCTAATCCCACGATGGAGCCCGTTTCCCAGCTTCGGCCGGGGGTGACGGTCCTCGTACCGGCGTACAACGAGGCAGGCTCGCTCGGCGACACCATCGAGAGCCTGCAGCGACAGACCGTCGCCGCGGTGGAGATCATCGTCATCGACGACTGCTCCACGGATGAAACGTCGGACGTCGCCAGGCGTTACGGCGTCACGGTGCTGCGCCCGGAGAAGAACACGGGATCGAAGGCTGGCGCGCAGAATATCGCGCTGAAGACCGTGACCACCGAGTTCACGATGGCGATTGACGCCGACACGATCATCGCCCCGGACTCGATCGAGCGCTTCATGGACGTCATGAAGGACTCGACGATTTCCGCATCGTGCGGTTTCGTGATCCCGCGCTACGTGAACACCATTTGGGAACGCGGCCGCTACGTCGAGTACCTGCTCGCCTTTGCGTTCTACAAGCCGATCCAGGACTACTACGGCAAGCCGCTCATCGCGTCCGGCTGTTTCTCGATCTACCGCACCGAGGCGCTGCGCCGGCACGGCGGCTGGCAGACGCGCACGATGGCGGAGGACATGGACCTCACCTGGACCATGTATCACGCCGGCGAGCAGGTGCGCTTCGTGCCCGAAGCGGTGTGCTATCCGATCGAGCCCCACGATTTCTTCTTCATGCGCAAGCAACTGCGCCGCTGGTCGCACGGCTTCATGCAGAACGTGCAGCTCCACTGGTCGCAGCTGCTCTCGATCTCGTTTCTGCGGTCGGTCATTGGCGTCGCCTTCTGGGAATCGACCGTGGCCTCCATCATCTATCTGGGTGTGGTGCCGGCCATGGCGATCATCACGCGCAATCCACTGGTGTTGCTGGTGTACATCCTCGACGCGCCGGCGTTGATGGTGCCCGTGCTGTCGAAAGCGGCGTCACGCAAGGAATTCTGGCGGGCATTCCGGAGCATTCCGGCGTTCTTCGTGTTGCGTATCGTCAATTGCCTGTTCGTCCTCGAAGCCATCTGGTCAGAAATGATCGTGGGACGCCGTTTGCTGGTCTACGAAAAGGGACACTGAAGATGTTCGCGGGACTTCCGGGTATCGGTGTGGGAACGCTGTTTTATGTCATCACGGCTCTCTGGATGCCGGTGCGTGAGATGGGCATGCTCGTCACGGGTCGAAGCAGCGTCGCCCGATGGCGGTTGGTCGGCACGCAGGTGGTGTACGCGTGCAGCGTGATCCTGAGCATCATGATCGCGGATCGCATCCTGATGTGGGTCATGGGCGGAATGGCGCCCGGCTCGTTCAGCCCTGCCCTCTTGCTCCACCGCGAGCTGGGCGCGCGCGCACCGCACTCCATCATGGCCGCGCCAATCATGGCGTCGGTCCTGCTCCTGGGTGGCGTGCTGCTCGCCGTCGAAATCTCGCGACTCTGGCACCATGTGATGGACGAGGACCGCGTCGAATCCGGCCCGGGTGATCTGCCGGAACCGCTGCGGGATTAGAGTCGGAACCTAAAAGAACACGGCGGGAAGGGATCGCCCCCTCCCGCCGTTTGTGTGTCCATCCGCCGCTGCGCGTTAGAACGAGAAGCGCGCGGTCAACTGCAGGTTACGAAGGCCCTGCGCACCCGTCGCCGCTCCGAAGCCGGCGTTCTTGGGCTGGAGACGATCCGGATTCAGCGAACCGTCCGCCAGGAACTGGTTGTTGCGGATTGAGAGCGCGGTCGGATTCGTGTACTGCAGTTGCGTAGAACGGCCGCTGATGATGACCGTGTTGAACGCATTGAATGCGTCGAGCCGCAGCTGCACCTGACGTCCGCCGCCCAGGCGGATGTTGCGGGCAATTGCGAGATCGACCGTGTGATCGGGGCAGCCAATCAACTGGTTCCGACCCGATTCGAGGCCGGTGCTGCCGTAGCCGGGACCGACCACCGACGCCGCGTTGAACTGCGAGTACTGGCTATCCGCACCCGTGCAGCCCTTGCCCGGATCGCCGACGTACACGATGCGCGCACCGTAGTCCGGCGATCCCGTCAGGTTCTTGTTGCTGCCGTCGTTCTGGTAGCTGTAGCTCAGGTCGTAGTGGCTGCCGGACCCGGTCGTCAGGACGCCCGACAGCTGCCAGTCGTTCACCACGTACCCGATCGCCCGGGCCGCCGCGTGCTCGGACTTCACGTCGGGCAGATCCCACACCCAATTGGCGCGCACGACGTGCCGGCGGTTGTCGAGGTTCTTGTTCAGCTCCTCGTACTTCGCCTGATCCGGCGAAACAGAGATCGAACCGTCGGCGCCGTGCACGAGCCGCTTCTGAAGCCCCGTGTTGCCCACGAACGAGAGACCCAGCTGGTAGTTCACCCCGAACTGGACCCCGTTGCGGAAGCGACGGTTGAACGACGACTGAATCGAGTGGTACGTGTCGTAGAACTCCGTCGTGTTCTGGTTGATCACGCCCAGGCCCTGGAACGGCCTCAGCAGGTTGTCATTGACGGCGTTCTTCGCCGGGACCGCGCTCGACCCCAGCGTAAGGTCCTGGTTCTGGGGCAGGTACGCGGCGCCGATGTCGATGGCATTCTGATTGACGGTCGTGCCGCCCTGGAAGCCGCCGAGCCGATTGTAGCCATGGTTGCCGACGTAGGACACGTCCAACGACGACGACCAGGGCAACGCCATCTGCACGCCCGCGTTCCACTGCACCGACGAGGGGACCTTCGCGTCGTACTGGAAGGTGGTCAGCCCCGGGACGCCGCCAAGGGTCAGGCCCTTGCCGAGCGTCTGCAACGTGCTGTTGCGCAAATCGGTCAGGGTGGCGAACGGCGGGTTCAGCGGAATCGAGAACACCGTGTTGCCGTCCGGACGGTCGTAGAACAACCCGCCGCCGCCGCGTAAGACGACTGTCTGGTTGCCGGTCAGGTCATACGCCGCCCCGAAGCGCGGACCGAGCACGACCTTCGGCCACACGTACGAGTACTTCGAGATGCCCTGGCCCGCGGCCACGATGCCGTTCGTCGAGACGGAGCCGGTGCCAATCACCGGCGTGCCGATGGCCGCCGACGTGTTGGCCGCGCCGGCGGCGGTCAGAATCTGACCGGTGAGCGGGTTCTTGGCATTGCGCGCGTTCCCCGAGCAGGTCACGGCGCCGTTGCTGCAGCCCGCCACGTACAGCACGGGTGCGTTCGCGGCGGAGAACTGATCCGGGAAGAAGTTCGACATCTGCCCGAACGAGTCGTACTGCGGTTGCTGACGCGTGAAACGCATCCCGTAGTCGAGGGTCAACCGGCCGTTCACCTTCCAGTTGTCCTGGAGGTAGAACTCCGTGTTGTTGTAGAGCATGCTGCCCTCGATCAGGTTCGACGCCTGGCGGTACTGCGTAAACACCCCGACCATGGCGTTGGCGTACCCGTAGCCCGTGTCGAGCGGGTTGTTCGAGTCGTTGCCAAAGTTCACGTTGCCGAGGAAGTCGACGCCGAGTCCACCAGCACCTGTGTTCTGTGCCTTGAAGCTGTGGTTGTTGTAGAACCCGGCCTTCATCGTGTGGTGACCGGCGACCTTCGTCAACGACACGGCGAAGTCCTGCGTCTTGTTGACGTTCAGCCACCCGGGATACTGCTGGTTCGGCGGGGAATTGCCAATCAGGTTGCCCCACGAGAAGCTCGGCGGCAGGTTGACCCGGCCGTTCTGATACCAGAGCGGCGTCAGACGACCGAGCGCGTTGGCCTGGTAGTAGTCCGAGCGCACGATGCCGGCGTCGGGATAGATCAGCGGGAAGTCCGGCATCGCCGTCAGCCGGTTCGAGCTGTCGTTCGTCAGAATGCCGCCCGAGCCACCACCCGCCAGTTCGTTCTTGATCGATCCGTACGTCGCCTCGAGGAACGTCGTCGAGTTAATCGTGTAGTTGGTCGTAATCCCGTAGTTCGAGATGTACGGATACGGCACCAGCACATCGTTGAAACCAGGAATCGTGCCCTGAACAACGCGCTGCGTATCGCGCTGGCCGGAAAACTTGCCGGTGACGCGCAGCGATGGCGAGAACTGGTAGTCCACGCGAATCGCCGGCTGCTGCAGCAGGTGCTTGTCCGCCGGACGCGGAATCTCCAGGTTGTAGGCCGTCCCGGCCGCCTGCGTGAGGTTCGGCAGCGGGTACCGGTTGAGCAGTGACACGCCCACGGCATACTGGCTCGACGCCGGGATGACGTTCCCGGCAAACGTGCCGCCCGCCGGGTTCTTCAACTGGCCAATCAGCTTGCCGTTGTTGTCGAGCGTCTTTGAGAAGTCACCCGCCCGCTCGAGCGCCGTCGGCACGCGGAAGCGGTTGAGCGCGCCGCTCGAATTCGAGGGCCGATACTCGTGGCTGTAGAAGAAGAACAGCTTGTTGTTACCGCCCGGCTTGCCCACCGGCCCGCCGAACGAGTAGCCCTGCGTCGTGTTCTTGTTGACGGTTTTCGGGTCCCCGTTTTTCTGGTTCGTCCAGCTGTTCGTGTTCCACTTGGAGTTGGTGTCAATCCGGTAGAGCGACCCGTGGAAACGGTTCGATCCACCCTTGGTGACCGCCGTGATCTGCATGCCGGAAGACCGGCCGTACTCGGCCTGGTAGCCCTGGGTCAGCACCTTGACCTCGGCGATCGACTCGATGTTCATGTTCAGCATCTGGCCGTTGTTGCCCGTGTCCATCGCCGAGATGCCGTCCATCTGAATGTTGTTCTGGCCCGCGCCGCCGAGACGCGTGCCGCCGGCCGAGGCACCGCCGGACACGACGCCAGGGACCATCGCGGTCAGGCTGGTGAAGTTGCCGTGGTTGATCGGCAGGTTTTCGACCTGCGAGGCCGACACCGAGAAGGACCGTTCGCCCGATTGTGCCTGAATGAGCGGCGCCTCGGCCGTGACGTTCACGACTTCACTGGTGCCGCCGGCTTCGAGCGTCAACGGGAGCGACAGGCGCTCGCCGCCGCTGACCGCCACGCCGGCGCGCCTCGTGGTACGGAAGCCCGTCAACGTCACTTCCACCGTGTAGGTATCCGCAGTGGTGTTGGGAATGACGAAGTCGCCGCTGCCGTTGGTCACGACCGGCGTCGAGCGTGTGCCGCGTGACTCGCTGACCAACACGACGGTCGCGCCGGGAATGACCCCGCCCTGCGCGTCCTTGATCGTGCCGGCGACCGTGCCCGTGGTGATCTGGGCCGTCGCCGTGGACACCGTCAGGCACGCCATCAGCAGCGTCCCGAGCAGGGTCCAGACTGTCCTGTGCTGTTTCATTGTTCCAACCTCCATCCCGATCGCCGAGCGGCCGCGTGCATCCGGAATGCCGCGGGGCGGCACCCACACCGGTCGCTCTGTGACGAGGGGCTCAACTTACCCGGGAGGAGGCCGGCTGCCCATCGTATGAGCAGCGTATATTTCGTGCTTCGGCGAGAGTAGAAAGAGGAATTGGGCGCAAGGACACTGGCCGGTCGTTCAGCCTGGGCGCCGCCTACGAAATGACCCCTCGCCGCACGGCGAAGAGCACGAGTTCGGCCATGTTGTGAACGTCGAGCTTCTGAAGGATGCTGGACCGGTGCGTCTGGATCGTGGCTGGACTGATGCAGAGGACTTGCGCCACCTCTTTGTTGCTGCGGCCCTCCGCAATGAGCTGCAGAATTTCGCGCTCACGTTCAGACAGCAGTTGATAGCGATCCACGACGCCCTTCGATGACAGGTGCCGCATATAGTCGTCCAGCATGATGCCGGCCACGGCTGGACTGAAGAACGACTGCCCTCTCGAGACCGACGTCACCGCCTGGATCAGGTCGACGTCCGCTGAATCCTTGAGAATATAGCTCCGCGCGCCAGCCTTCAGCGCCTGCACCACGTACTCCTCTTCCTTGTGCATGCTCAGGATGAGCACTTGCACGCCGGGTGCGCGCTTCACGATCTGGCGAGTGGCCTCGATGCCGTTCAAGAGCGCCATCCCGATGTCGAGGATCGCGACGGTGGGCTTCAGGGCGATGGCCTTGGCTACCGCCTCCCGTCCGTCCGCCGCCTCGTCGATCACGGACCACTCGGGCTGCTCCTGCAGAATCTTGCGGATGCCGTGCCGCAGCAGCGTGTGATCGTCTCCCAGCAGAATTGTGACTTCACTCATAGTGTGCCTCGACAATCCGGCCCATGTCCGCGCGGGCGCCCCGATCCCCGCTCACCGTTCCGGCAGCGAGGCCAGCCGTCTCAGCGCGCCGATGCAGTGAGATGCGCGTGCCGGCTCCGGGCGTACTCTCGATCGTCAGGCTGCCACCAGCCTGCGTCGCGCGCTCGCGCATGCTCACGAGTCCAAGCCCGCTCGGCACGCCTCCGGCCCAGCGGCGTTCAGCATCGAACCCGACGCCGTTGTCCTCGATCGTCAGCCGCAGGTCGGCGCCGGGATGCAGCGTCACTGAGATGCGCGTCGCCCGGGCATGCTTGATCGCATTCGACACCGATTCCTGGACGACGCGATAGGCAGCCGTTTCAAGTTCGGGCAGCAGCCGGTCAAACCCATCCGGATGGTGGAATTCCACCTCCAGTTGATGTCGGCGGCGGATGCCCTTGAGGAACCAGGTGGTGGCCGGCACGAGACCCAGATCGTCCAGCATGGCCGGGTGCAGCAGATGGGAGAGGTCGCGCACGGACTGTAAGGCTCGATCGGCAATCGACCGGACGTCATCGAGCACGCCGGTGGCGCCGTGCGTGTCGTTGAGCGAACGCTCGGCTAGGGATAGTTCAACCCTGATGGCCGAGATCATCTGGCCGATATCATCGTGGAGTTCGCGGGCCAGCGCCCGCCGCTCTTGCTCGCCGACCCGGGTCAAGCGCGCCGACAAACGGCGGAGATCCTGCTGCAGTTCGAGATCCCTCTCGTGCTGATTGCGCACCTGGCGCTCCAGACGCCCCGCATACCGCGCGGAAAATGCTGCGACGCCGAAGCTGGCGATGATCGCCAGGCCCATCATCTGCCAGAGCTGCGCCTGCGTCGTACGGTAGATGCGCGCAAATTCGACCTGGTGGGCGACGAAGGCCGTTCGATTGAGCCGCGCGAGTTCCTCGGCCACCGCCATGACGGACTCGCGCTTCGGTGTCACCCGACTCCGGAGCATGGACCCGGCCGGCATGGATGCCGTCCCTGGTGCTGGCTGCAGGATGTCCGAGAGCGTACCCCGCAGCTCGGTGATCTCGCGTCGAAGGCGTTCGACCGTGGCCTGATCGGCTGCGGAGTCCACCACGGGGACGTAGGCGGCAAGCGTTTGCGCTGCACCGGTGAGGGCCGTGTTGACGCGCTCGAGGCCCTGCGCCCGCGCAGTTGGGGACACATCCAGCAGGGCGTCGCGGACGTACACGGAGCTGACGAGCACGGAGTTTCGGGCCGACGTCAGCAACTGCTGACCCTGAATGTAGCTGTTGGCCTCCGCGGTGGCCCGGGATTCGAGCTCCGCCACGCGCCGGGTCGAATAGACGCCCGTCGCAATCCAAATGCCCAGGGTGAGGCCGAACCCGACGAGCATCGTCGTCCTGACGCGCGACCTGCCGGGGTGGGGCCATGGCGCGGCTCCGCTCCCAACGATCGTACCCGTACCTGCCTCTGGCATGTGGGCTCATGCTACACGCGCTTTGGAGCGAATCCAAAAAGAGAAAACGGCGGGAAGGGTTCGGCCCCTCCCGCCGTTTGCGTGTCGATCCGCCGCTGCGCGTTAGCGCTTCAGAACGAGAAGCGCGCGGTCAGCTGCAGATTGCGCATCGTCTGCGCACCCGTTGCGGCACCGAAGCCCGCGTTCTTGGGCTGGAGCTTGGCCGGGTCGACCGAGCCGTCCGCCAGGAACTGGTTGTTCCGGATGAACAGATCCGTCGGGCTGTTGTACTGGATCTGCGTCTGGCGGCCATTGATGATGGCCACGTTGAACGCATTGAACGCGTCGAGACGCAGTTGCACCGCACGGCCGCCACCGAGGCGGATGTTGCGGGCAATCGCGAGGTCGACCGTGTGATCCGGACAGCCGAGCAGCAGATTGCGACCCGATTCGAGTCCCGTAGTGCCATAGCCAGGGCCCGTCACCGACGCCGTGTTGAACTGCGCGTACTGGTTGTCCGAGCAGCCCTTGCCCGGGTCACCCACGTACACGATGCGCGCGTTGTAGTCCGGCGAGCCCGTGAGGTTCTTGGCGCTGCCGTTCGCGTTGTAGCTGTAGCTCAGGTCGTAGTGCGGCGCCGAGCCGGCCGTCAGAACACCCGATAGCTGCCAGTCGTTCACCACGTACCCGATCGCCCGGGCCGCCGCGTGCTCGGACTTCACGTCGGGCAGATCCCACACCCAGTTGGCGCGCAGGACGTGCCGGCGGTTGTCGAGGTTCTTGTTCAGGTCCTCGTAGGCCGCCTGATCCGGAGAGGTCGAGACCGAGCCGTCCGGGTTGTGGACGAGCCGTTTCTGGAGGCCCGTGTTGCCCTGGAACGAAAGACCCAGCTGGTAGTTCACCCCGAACTGGACGCCGTTGCGGAAGCGACGGTTGAGCGACGTCTGGATCGAGTGGTAGGTGTCCCAGAACTCCGTGGTGTTCTGGTTGATGACGCCAAGGCCACGATACGGACGCAGCAGGTTGTCGGTCAGCGAGTTGGCTGCCGGCGTGGCGCTCGCGCCGAGCGTCAGGTCCTGATTCTGCGGCAGATACGCCCCACCGATGTCGACGGCGTTCAGGTTGACGGTGTTGCCGCCCTGGAAGCCGCCGAGCCGGTTGTAGCCATGGTTGCCGACGTACGACACGTCCAACGACGAGGACCAGGGCAGCGCCATCTGTACCCCCGCGTTCCACTGCACCGAGGACGGGACCTTCGCGTCGTACTGGAAGATCGTCAGCCCCGGGACGCCGCCAAGGGTGAGGCCCTTGCCGAGCGACTGCAGCGTGCTGTTACGCAGGTCCGTCGAGGTGGCGAACGGCGGGTTCAGCGGAATCGAGAACACCGTGTTGCCATCCGGACGGTCGTAGAACAACCCGCCGCCGCCCCGCAGGACGATCGACTGGTTGCCCGTCAGGTCATACGCCGCACCCACACGCGGGCCATAGACAATCGCCGGCCAGGTGTACGAGTACTTCGAGATGCCCTGGCTCGCCGCCACGATGCCGTTGGTCGAGACCGAGCCCGTGCCGATCACCGGCGTGCCGATGGCCGCCTGCGTGTTGGCCGCGCCGGCGGCCGTCAGAATCTGCCCGGTGAGCGGATTCATCGCGTTGCGGACGTTGCCCGTGCAGGCCACCGCCCCATTGCTGCAGCCCGCCACGTAGAGCACGGGCGCATTCGAGGCCGAGTACTGATCCGGGAAGAAGTTCGACATCTGCCCGAAGGAGTCGTACTGCGGCTGTTGATGCGTGAAGCGCATCCCGTAGTCGAGGGTCAGCCGGCCGTTCACCTTCCAGTTGTCCTGGAGGTAGAACTCCGTGTTGTTGTAAAGCATGTTGCCCTCGATCAGGTTCGACGCCTGCCGGTACTGGCGGAACACGCCTGTCGCGGCATTCGCGTAGCCAAAGCCCGTGTCGAGCGGGTTGTTGGAGTCCTGGCCGAAGTCGACGTTGCCGAGAAAGTCCACACCGAGCCCCCCGGCCCCCGTGTTCTGAGCCTTGAAGCTGTGGTTGTTGTAGAAGCCCGCCTTCATCGTGTGACGCCCGGCGACCTTGGTCAACGACGCCGCGAAGTCCTGCGTCTTGTTGACGTTCAGCCAGCCCGGGTACTGCTGGTTCGGCGGCGCCGCACCAATCAGGTTGCCCCACGAGAAGCTCGGTGGCAGGTTCACTCGACCGTTCTGGTACCAGAGCGGGCTCAGCCGCCCGAGCGCGTTGGCCTGGTAGTAGTCCGAGCGCACGATGCCGGCGTCCGGGTAGATCAGCGGGAAATCCGGCATCGCCGTCACCCGGTTCGAGCTGTCGTTCGTCAGAATGCCGCCCGAGCCACCACCCGCCAGCTCGTTCTTGATCGACCCATACGTCGCCTCGAGGAACGTGGTCGAGTTCAGCGTGTAGTTGGCCGTGATGCCGTAGTTCGAGATGTACGGATACGGCACCAACACGTCGTTGAAACCAGGAATCGTGCCCTGGACCACCCGCTGACGCTGCCGCTCACCTGAGAACTTGCCGGTCACGCGTAACGCCGGCGAGAACTGGTAGTCCACGCGGACCGCGGGCTGCTGCGTCAGGTTGTTGTCGACCGGACGCGGGATTTCCAGGTTGTAGTTTTCCCCCGCCAGCTGCGTATGGTTCGGCAGTGGGTAGCGGTTCAGCAGTCCGATCCCCACGGCGTACTGGCTCGACGCGGGGATGACGTTGTCCGCGAACGTGCCGCCAGCCGGGTTCTTCAGCGCCGCGATCAGCTTGCCGTTGTTGTCGAGCGACTGCGAGAAGTCGCCCGCGCGCTCGAGCGCCGTCGGCACGCGGAACCGGTTCAAGGTGCCGCCCGTCGAGGATGGCCGATATTCGTGGCTGTAGAAGAAGAACAGCTTGTTGTTGCCGCCCGGCTTGCCCACCGGTCCGCCGAACGAGTAGCCCTGCGTCGTGTTCTTCGCCCGCGTCTTCGGGTCGCCGTTCTTCTCGTTCACCCAGCTGTTCGCGTTCCACTTGGAGTTGGTGTCGACGCGGTAGAGCGACCCGTGGAAACGGTTCGATCCACCCTTGGTGACCGCCGTGATCTGCATGCCGGAAGACCGGCCGTACTCGGCCTGGTAGCCCTGGGTCAGCACCTTGACCTCGGCGATCGACTCGATGTTCATGTTCAGCATCTGGCCGTTGTTGCCCGTGTCCATCGCCGAGATGCCGTCCATCTGAATGTTGTTCTGACCCGCGCCACCGAGACGCGTGCCGCCCGCCGATGCGCCGCCGGACACGACGCCAGGGACCATCGCGGTCAGACTGGTGAAGTTGCCGCGGTTGATCGGCAGGTTGTCGACCTGCGACGACGACACCGAGAACGATCGCTCGCCCGACTGCGCCTGAATGAGGGGCGCCTCGGCGGTGACGTTCACGATTTCACTGGTGCCGCCCGCCTCAATCACCATCGGGGGCAGCGACACGCGTTCGCCGCCCGTGACGGCGACGCTCTTACGGTTCAAGGTGCGGAACCCCGTCATCGTGACTTCGACGGTGTAGGTGTCCGAGGTGACGTTCGGGATGACGAAGTCACCCGTCGCACTGGTCACGACCGGCGCCGACTTGGTGCCGCGTGACTCACTGATCAACACAATGGTCGCGCCAGGGATCACGCCGCCCTGCGCATCCTTGATCGTGCCGGCAACGGTGCCCGTCGTGATCTGGGCCGCCGCCGTGGACGCCGCCATCAGGCACGCCAGCAAAAGCGCGCTGATGACCGTCCAAGCCTTACGGTGTTCTCTCATTTCCTATGCCTCCATCCCGTTCAGGGGTCCAACCTCCCGGCCGACCTGCGTCGCTGTGCGAACACCCGAGTCCGTACGCGTGCGAATGTGCGCTCGAGGGCGAGAGTCCTGTAACGAGAACGTCACGATACGTTGAGGAGGCGTTCGCAGCTATCGCGACAACCTGGTATTCGGCCGGGAGAAACGCCGTAGAAATCGAAATGCTGCCGCGAAGTTCAGGAAATACCGTGGAGATGGGATGGGCCGACCGGCACGAATCCGCTATCGTGCCTGAAGGGATCGTCCAAAGGGTTTTCGATCGTTCTGTCTGGAAACGCCGGGCTTACACCTCCCGCCACCAGACCGGGCGACCACCGAAACCTTCTTCCGGTCTGGGCGATCCCTCCCCCTCCGTCGACATCCTCCGAAATCCGCCGTACGCCAAAGACCGGGCCTTGAATCTCAAGACCCGGTCTCCCCCGTCAATCCGTCACGAGATCAGTCCCTGCCGGACCGCGGCGAGGACGAGTTCGGCCGTGTTGTGGATGCCAAGTTTCTGAAGGATGTGGGCGCGGTGGGTTTCGACCGTGGCCGGGCTCACCGAGAGGACCTGCGCGACTTCCTTATTGCTCCGTCCTTCGGCCACCAGTTGGAACACTTCGCGTTCGCGCTCGGACAGCAGCTCGTAGCGATCCACGACACCCTTGGACGAAAGATGGCGCACGTAATCGTCGAGCATGACGGTCGCGACGCTCGGACTGAAGAAGGATTGCCCGCTGGCCACGGCCGCCACAGCTCGTAGCAGATCGACGTCCGCGGAGTCCTTGAGCAGATAGCCCTTCGCGCCCGCCCGAACGGCCTGCACGAAGTATTTCTCCTCGGCGTGCATGCTCAGGATGAGCACGTGCACGGCCGGCGCCCGCTTCACGATCTGGCGTGTGGCCTCGATGCCGTTGAGGAGCGGCATCCCGACATCAAGGATGGCCACCTTCGGCTGCAGGGCGACCGCCTTGACCACCGCTTCGCGACCGTCAGGGGCCTCGTCGACCACGCACCACCCGGGATGGGATTCCAGGATCTTCCGCAGGCCGTGACGAAGGAGTGCGTGATCATCACCAAGCAGGATCGTGAGATCGCTCATCGCGCCGCACCGACCAGTCCGCGCGAGAACGCCCCGCCCATGAGTCTGTCATCGTGGCGCTGTATCGTCAGCGGCAGGATCGCAATGACGCGCGTACCGATTCCGGGGGCGCTCGCGATGGTGAGGGTGCCCCCGAGCTGCGACGCGCGTTCGCGCATGCTGATCAAGCCGAGCCCTGCGGGACCGCCGCGAGGGATGACGCGATCCGTCACGAACCCTACGCCGTCGTCTTCAATGACTACGCGCAACCGATCGTCGCGGGCGATCGTGATCTGCACCGAGCCCGCGTTGGCGTGCTTGATGATGTTCGCGATCGACTCCTGGACGATGCGATAAGCCGCCATCTCGATATCCGACGAGAGCCGGACGGTCAGCCCCGTGTGCGAGAAGCTCACGCCAATCGCCGCGCGCGTGCAGACGCGCTCCACGAACCAGGCCACGGCGCCGACCAGTCCACGCTCGTCGAGCGTGGCAGGATGCAGCGCGTGCGACCAGTCGCGCACCGACTGCAGGGCCCGATCCGCCAGAGGCTTGACATCGTCGAGGACGGGCGGGGCGCCGTGCTCGCGGAGTTCACGCTGCGCAACGGCCAACTCCACTTTGATGGCCGTGAGCATCTGACCGATGTCGTCATGCAGCTCGCGCGCGAGCGCCTGGCGTTCATCCTCACGCGCGCGCGTGGCCTCGTCGAGGGCCCATCTCTCGAGAAGTTTGATCCGCCGGCCAAAATAGAGGCCGGTCGCGATCCAGATTCCGAACGTCAATCCAAGGCCTGCAATGATCGAGGCGCTTGTGGGGGTCGTGGCGAGTCGCAGTGCTGGGGAAACAGCGTCACCGACAATCAGAACGATTGCAGTCGGCATAGTACGAGCGTAGCCTCACGTGCTGTTCGCAAGGTTAAGCAAGTGTTAATCCAGCGGAGATCATCGAGCGTGGCGCTTCGCGTGGCGATCGACCACCTTTGGTGTCCTCACCAGCTAGCGCACGTGTGCAAATCAGATTCAGCGCGCGATGCCGATACTCTCCAACACCATCGAGCACGGCGACGGACGTCCGGCGGGCACGACTCGTTGGTCACAGGCACCGACCTGTGGCCGCGTTGCCCGGCAGTGAAGGTCGGGGCTCAACGAAACCACATGCCGAACGCGAGACAGATGAGCGCGTTGGCCGTGGCCATGGTGAAGTCGTCAGTGCCGCGCGGTGACCAGAGCTCGAACACCGAATTCGACACGGCGATCACCACAGCCAAGCCGTACCACGACGGACCGAGGCCCTGGGCCATCACGACGCCCGTACAGAGTGCGAGCGCGGCGAGAAAGCCGCCGAGCAGCCCGGCGATCGACTTGCGATTGACGTCACCCACGCCCCACACCCGAATCCGCTGCTTGCCGAGCAGCGAGCCGACGATTTCCGCGGACGCGTCGGTGACAATGTAGGAGCCCCAGATCATTGCGAACACGGCGGCGAACTCGTGACGATCGAAGACACTCGACAACCCGGCTCCGATGGGCACCATCACGAATTTGAACAGCGTCCAGAGCGTCGTGATCAGCAGGCAGTTGGCTCGGGCCAGCACGCCGTCCATGACGCGCGACTGCGGCCCGTAGAACACCGCGCCCAGAGGTCCGTTCACGTAGTACATGCCCAGGAACGCCCAGCCCGTGATCACCGCGTCGAAGAGGTTGTCCTGGATGACCCCCATTGCAAAGTTGGACTGCGGGTTCTGCGCGACTTGCACGTACAGGTAGTAGAAGCCCGCCGCGGCCAGGGTGATGAACCGGCCGCGCCGGCCGATCATGTCCGTGATTCGGATGCGCCGTTCGGAGTAGCGCGAGGTCAGATCCGCCACGTCGTACGGGTGATCCATCCGCGAGGAAAACGCCGCGCGCCGCTCGTCCTTCGTGAAGCCCACGAAATACTTCAGGAGGAGGGCTTTGACGCCCCACCAGATGAAGCCCCAGACGATGTAGAAGAAGACGATGGCGCTCAGCACGCGACGGACGGCGGCGAGATCGACGTGGTACCCGTGCGCAAACGTCGACTCCTGGCCGCGGAACATGGCGAACAGCCAGAATGCCGTGAGGGCCGTGTTGAAGACGAGCGCGCAGATGAAGATGCGCGACGCCGTGAAGAGACGCCTGTCGAGAATCGGTGCGGCGGTGGCAGTCTGGGAAGCCATGGCGCAAGAGCATACGCCAAACGTCTCAGACAGGTTCCGCGGCAGCAGGCCTTTCCGTCTGCCGCGGACTTCTTATCTCGTTTGGGACGCGAATGGCTGCTTGGTCATCGGATCGGTCGGCACCGTGGGCCGGGCCTCCCAGGCCTCGAGATTGGGGACGACGAGCATCACCCCGTACATCCGGACCCAGTGACCGGGATAGGTGCAGAGAAACACGTATTCACCGGGTGTCGCCGGTGCCGTCAGCGTGAGCCGGGCCGTTTCCCCTTCCTTCATGAGGTTGGTGGAGGCGAGCACCGTCGGGAGAGTGGGCACGTACGGCTTGACGGCGGGGTCGGTCGGCAGCGGCACTGCGGCGCCGGCGTTGCCGATGGCCTCCAGCGCGCCTGGCGCGCCGATCACCACGTTGTGGGGCATCGCCTCGCGGTTGGTGAACGCGAGTTGCATCGGCTTACCCGCTTCCACGACGAACCACGCGCGGTCGTAGCTCATCTGTTCCACGATCGTCTGCAGCCGGACGATGCGCACGCCGAGCGCGCGGAGATCGTGGCGAACCGCCACCCGGCTGGCGTCCGGCAACGCGGCGGCCAGCGCCTCGCCGAGCTGCATGGCGTCGAGCGCGTCGGGATCGGCGCGACGCGCGGGCGGGATCGATCCGACAAAGGCGATGACCGCGCGCGCGAGCGATTCGACCTGGTCGCCCCCCCAGACGCTCTGCGGGATCCGGTTGAGTGACCGGATCGCCGCCGACTTCACGGACGCATCCGCGGCGGGATTCCGGAGCGCCGTCGCCAACATGCCAAACGTCGTCGCGTCGCGATTCGTCCAGCCCAGGGCGTCGAACGCGGGGGCGACGGTGGCATCGAGTGATTTCGCGCCATCGAGCGGTCCCGCCAGGAATCCCGCGAGGTACGAGAACGCGCCGTTTCTGAGTTCGCGGCCGTCGGCGCCCTGTGGGAGGGTTCTGAACGCGTAGAGTGCGTCGGCTGAATGCCCGGCACCCCCGGCGAGTTTCATCGCCTCGAGTGTCGCGCCATCGACGACGTACAACGCCGCGAGGGCGCCGCGGACTGGCCACGCGAATGTGGACTTCTGGACGTCCTGCGCGAACGACTCGCGCTCGCGCGTCAGGTCGGCCTTGGGCAACGCGACGAGCATCGCCATCAACTTGTCCCCGGTGACCGTGTCTGTATCGGGCACCTTCCCCAATGCGTCGAGGATCACACGCGCCGGCGTGGCGCGATCCATGGCCACGAGCACCTTCAACGCCCCATCGCGAACGGCCGGCTCAATCCCGCGCCGACTCAGGAGCGCGAGATAGACCAGACGGTATTTCGGATCGTCCGGCCTGCGCTCGAGGCGAACGAGGTCGTCCGCTGAGAGCCGATTGAGCTGGTACTGCACGGCCACGGGCGGCTGATCGATCAGGATCTTCGGCGCCGGCCGGGCGGGCGCCGTTTGGGCCGCCAGCACCATGGAGACCGATGCCACGAGTCCTGCCGTGATGAATGAACGGTGACGCGGGATGAAGGTCATCAGCGGATGAAGGCCTGCAAGGTGTTCATGGTCTGATCGAGCGTGTAGTCGATGAAACGATCCGTCGGCTTCTGCAACGCCTCGAGCGCGAGTGCGGCAGCGTCCTGCGTGCGGAAGAAGCTCGCCGCGCGAACGGCTTCAAGGCGCACGGCCGGGTGTTCATCCTCGACCTGCACCTTCAGAAGTGCGAGCGCATCCGGGACGCGATCCCGCCAGTAACAGAGCACGCGCGTTGCCGCGGCGCGGGCCCACGGATCGGGCGATCGCAGCATCCGCCGGAGAAACGGTTCGTCGACCCGGTTGTGCCACTGGCGGACCCACAGCGCCTCCAGCATGTGATGTTCGTAGCGCGGGTCCGCCTTGTCGAGGCGGGCGATCCACCCCGTGAGGGCCGTCATCACCTCGTCGGTCGCGCGGCCGCTCAGCTCGATCTTCGCGCGGTACCGCACGCGGTTTTCTGGCTCCTTGAGCAGGTCCAACAGTGTAGCGACGGGCGCGCCGGCGATTCGCACCGGCGTCAGCAACGGACGGCCGGGGTACGTAATCCGATAGATCCGCCCGTGTTCGTGATCGCGCGAGGTGTCGCGCAGGTTGTGTTGCATGTGACCGATGATAGGGTTCTGCCAGTCGGCAATGTAGAGGGCGCCATCTGGACCGATCTCGGCATCCACCGGACGGAAGCTCTCGTCGGAGGACTGGAGGATGGGCTCGACCTCGTCGAACTTCAATCCGGCACCCTCCTCCGAGAACTTGTACTGCAGGGCGCCGCGGAACCCAATGGTGTTCAGGGCCACGAGGTTACCCTGCATCGAATCGGGGAAATGCCGGCTCGAAATGATCTCGGTCCCGCCAATCGGCCGCGTGCGCACGGTGCCCGGCTTGGGCGCCCGCGTCGACTCCATCGCCGGGTAGTACTTCTTGGTCGAGAACGACGGCCCGTAGTAGGGCTGGCCGCCGGTCGCGTCGAAGATGATGTCTCGTCCCCACTCGTCGAACACATGCCCATGCGGGTTCGGGAAGTTCATCGGCACGTACGTTTCCACCTTCCAGGTCCGCGGCTCGAATCGGAACACGCCCCCGTCGGCCTGTCGCAGCGTCGGCGCCCACGGAGACTCGACCTGCGTCCGGTGGAAGATGCCCTCCTGCATGTAGAGCGCGCCACCGGGATCGAACGTGAAGCTGTTGATCGCATGATGCGTGTCGGCGGAATCGAAGCCGCTCAGCAGGATCTCTTTTGTGTCGTACCGGTCGTCGCCGTTCGTGTCCTTCAGGAATACCACGTTGGGTTGCTGCGCCACGATGACGCCGCCGTTGTAGAACTCGAAGCCCGTCGGGCAGTCGAGGTCGCCGGCGAACACCGTCCGTTTGTCGGCGCGCCCGTCACCGTCGGTGTCCTCGAGGATGAGCAGCTTGTCGTCCATCGGCGTATTCGGCTGCCAATGTGGATAGTTCTTCCACGCGGCGACCCACAACCGCCCTCTGGTGTCGAACGCGATCTGGACCGGGTTGGCCAGTTCGGCGAACTGTTTCTCCGACGCGAACAGGTTGGCCTGCAGCCCCTTTCCCATCGCCATCAGCGGCACCGTCTGGTCCGGATCGACGTAGAGATACGCGCCGTTCGGCCCCTTGCCTGGCTCATTCGTCTTCGCGTCGATCGGCGATGGGATTTCGCTGTCAGCAATGCGGGCGCCGGCGGCGTTCGAAACGGCGCCGCGCGCGATGGCCCAGACCCGGCGGTCGCGATTGCGCGTGAGCACGTCCAGCATCGTCTGCTCGCGCTGCAGGACGTCGTAGTTGCGCGGGAGCACGTCGTCCTTCGCCGCCTGCGCGACCTGCGCGTCGTCGACGTTGCGCGGGTTGCCGCGGACGAAGTTCAGAAATGCGCGATCGCCGAAGGTGTTGTAGCCGTCGGTCGTGCGATAGCGCTTGAACCAGTCGAGATTCTTGTCGACCACCGCCTGGCGCACCCGTTCGAGATAGGCGGACTCGTATCGTCCAGGCGCCCCGGCCAAATCGCGATCGACGAACTCCGCGATGCGTCGGTTGCCCTCCGCGTTCAGATGCACGCCGTTGATCGTCAACGGCGTCTGCGTGGAGGCGTAGAGCTGCTGACTGGCGGCAAACAGATCCACGAAGCGGACCCGGCGGGCCTGTGCGACCTCGGCCATCGCCCGTGTGTAGAGCAGCAGGCGCGTGTTGTTCTCGCGGCCGTCCGGCAGATCCGGACTGCGCAGGTTCTCGTGCGCAATTGGCGAGAAGAGCACGATCCGGGGGGCGGTTTTGCCGTTGTAGGTCTCTGCCTCGGTGTGGGTGATCCAGTCGGCGAGCTGCTGCTTGAACGCGGGCAGGCCGGCGGCGCCCGCATAGGACTCGTTGTACCCGAACATCGCGAACACGACATCGGCCTTCGTGTTGATGCCGTCGAACCGGTTGTCCTGATAGCCGCCAATCGGGGCGGGACTTGCGCCCATCCATTCGTCTGGCGTGCCGAAATTCTTCGAGCGCACCCGCGTCGCAATCTCATCGCCGCTGAACCCGAGGTTCCGAATCACCAGGTCGTGATTCGGATACCGGGCATGCAGCATCGTGTCGAGCCAGCCGTCGTATTGCATCCGCTCGGCCAGGGTGTTGCCGATGATGCAGATGTGATCATTCGGACGCAGAACGAACGGGGCGGCGACAATGCCGCGCGCGGGAACCGCGCTCGAGGTGACGACCGCGACCACAAACGCTGCGCCCCATCGCCGAATGCTGATCATCGTGTGTTCTCCTGCTTGGGCGCCGCGGGAATGGGCGAGGTCCAGCCGGACAGGTCCGCCGGCCTGACGCGTTTCACGAATCCACCGAATGCGAACGTCGACGGATGATAGGGGCCCACGAGCGACACGTCGGCGTCGGGCCGAATGCTCGCATCGAGGCCCACGGCCCACAGGCACGCGTTCACCACGAGTCGACGGAATCCGTCGTTCAGCAAGTCTTCAGACGCCCCGTGCGTCGTCGTGAAGACCCGGCCCGAGCGCCCCGACACCGAGGCGTACGTCCGATACCACGCGACCGGCATCGGTTTCTTGTCTGGGGCCGCCGGAGACTCGGCCGTCATGCCGTCGAGGATCTCTCCGACGGCGAGGATGTGACTGTCCGGCATCGGGTCGGCCGTGTAGCCGCCCGACTGCACCCACACGTCCCTGACGCCCCGGAGGATCGGATGGCCGCTTTCAGCGGGCTGCAGCCGCAGGCGCGAGCTCTGTTTGTGATTGGTGCCGTAGTGCGATACCCATGTCTCGCCGAGAATCTGTCGGCCGAATCCGCCAGCGAACTCGCCCTTGTTGTCCCACGAGTATTTGGCGAACGGCGCGTCGGCACGTTTGATCTGAAACGCGTGCGTGGCGGTGCGCAGGCCCACGACGGGCCCGCCGCGGTCCAGGTACCGCACCACGTGCCGCATCTCGGCGTCGGGAAAATCCTGGAAGCGCAGGAACACGACCAGCAGATCGGCGGTGTCGAGCGCATCAAGTCCCGAGATGTTCGAGCTGCCCGGATCGATGAAGCCTGTTGTGGGATCCGTCGTGAAGAGCACGCTGGTGGTGAACCCGTAGTGGCGGGCGAGCATGCGCGCCAGCTGCGGAAGCGCTTCTTCGGAGCGGTACTCGTGATCCCCGGCGAGCAGCACAATGTGCTTGCCTCGGCCGGCGCCCTGGTCACCGCGATAGACGACCAGATGTGGATTCTGCTGAGCCCGCACGACCGGGAGCAGGAGACACGCGACGACCACCAGCAGGCCCGCAGAAGCTCTGGACACGGAGTCCTTTCCGCCAATCGTGACGTGGAGAGACGAGGGGCATTATAGGCGACGGCGGCCCGCTGGTCGCAGCCGGCAGGTCGTCGCCTGCCCTATGATTGATGCGCGCGCATGAACGATGACCGCTACTTCTATGAGCCGGTGAACGGCCACGGACTCTCGCAGGACCCCATGAACGCGATCGTGGCGCCGCGGCCGATCGGGTGGATTTCTTCGCGCGATGGTCGCGGGCAATTTAACCTGGCGCCGTACAGCTTCTTCAACCTTTTTTGCTACCGCCCGCCGATTGTCGGGTTCGCGAGCACCGAGTGGAAGGACAGCGTGCGGAATGCGGACGAAACACGCGAGTTCTGCTGGAACCTGGTGACGCGCCCGCTGGCAGACGCCATGAACCGCACGAGCGCGACCGTGCCTTCTGACGTCGACGAGTTCGAAATCGCCGGCCTGACCCCGGAACCGTCGCGACTGGTGGGTGCGCCGCGCGTGGCCGAAAGTCCGGTCTCCTTCGAGTGCCGGGTGACGGACATCATCCAACTGCGCGGCGCCGATGGCGTCCCTTCGCCGGCCTGGCTGACACTTGGCGAGGTCGTCGGTGTGCACATTGCGAGGACGCTCGTTACGACGGGCGTGTACGACACCGTCGCCGCGTCACCCGTGGTTCGCGGCGGCGGTCCGGTGGACTACTTTGAAATCACGGCCGCGGCCCGCTTCAAGATGCGGCGTCCGGCCTGACCCGACCCTCTGGAGACCTTGCGTTGGAACCAGCCTCGACCGAACAGCCCCGAGTCAGCGTCGCGTTCGCCATGTTCTGTCACGAATACGACCCCGAGCGCCCCACCGACCTGCGGCAGATGGCCACGGGCATCGGCGGCTGGACAGGCGAGGACCCACCCACAGTGCAGCTGACCCTGGCGGTGGGTCTGTGGAACCTGACGGGACCCGGGCGAGTCACGTGCCGCATCGGTGTGCGCCGGCCTGGCGAGGACCTCACCTTCCTCGGCGAAGGCGAGGCGCTCGTGGACGCCCAGGGCGAAATCGTGATCATGCCGCTCAAGTTGACGCTGACGTTCGAGAAACCCGGAATCTACTGGGCGATTGGCGAGTTCGGCGGCCAGGTGCTCGTGGAAGTCCCCTTCTCGGTGACCGAAGACCAGGCGCCGACGATGCGCGCGCCGATCGCACCCTGAGCCGGGAGGGAATACACTGCGCCATGCTGATTTCGCTGCGGAATCTCGAAAAGTCCTACCCTCAGGGCCCCTCGAAGTACTACGTGCTGCGCCAACTCACGCTCGACATCCGCGAGGGCGAGTTCGTGTCGATCATGGGACCATCGGGCGCCGGCAAGTCGACACTCCTGCACATCCTCGGCATGCACGACGGCGTGTGGACCGGTGAATACGATTTCCTCGAGACGCCCGTGCATCGCCTGAACCCGAAGCAACGCGCGCAGTTGCACAAGCAGCACATCGGGTTCGTGTTCCAGAGCTATCACCTGCTCGACGATCTGACCGTCTACGAGAATCTCGAGGTACCCCTTACCTACCGCGACATTCCCAAGAAAGAGCGGCAGAGCCTCGTGGCCGACGCACTCGACCGGTTTCAGATCGTCGGCAAGAAGGACCTGTATCCCAACCAGCTCTCTGGCGGGCAGCAGCAGCTCGTGGCGGTAGCCCGTGCGGTCATCGCCAACCCAAAGCTGCTCCTGGCCGACGAACCCACCGGCAACCTGCACTCCGCGCAGGGGCAGGAGATCATGGAACTGTTCCGGACATTGAATGCCGCCGGCACGACGATCGTGCAGGTCACCCACTCGGACGCCAACGCCGCGTACGGCTCGCGCGTCATCAATCTGCGCGACGGCTGGATCGTCTAACCGCTCTCACGATTCTGTCAGTCGGCCTGCGAGGTCGTGCTGCGTCCGATTTCGCTTTTGTGGTTTCCCACGGACACGCTCGTCGAACCGTGCAGTCTTGGTGCAGAGATATGACCGGCGCGACACGACGGTCGGGCACTGGGCTTGCTTGGACGGATCGCATGTCCGAGCTCCGCGAGGCCCAGCCCGACGCAGCTGAACGGCTTCAGCAGGGCGATCAGGACGTCGCACTGGACGGGCGCCGCCAGTCCGAGCGCGTCCGGGTCGACGGCCGCCTCCGGACGCGGATTCAGACGCTCGACCTCGACGTCGAGATGCGCGACATCAGCCTGGGTGGTTTCCTCGTCGCATCGGATATCGACATCAACACTGGCGGCCTCCACGTGTTCGAGGTGGCGACCACCGACCGGATGACCTACACCCTGCGCGCCCGGGTCGTGCACTGCCGCGCGCCGCGCGGAGACGAGGCCGCCTTCCTGAGCGGCTGGCGTTGCGCCGCCGATGAGGTGACCCAGCAGGGGCTGACGAAGATTCTCGATGACCTCTCTGACGGCAAGGCCGGCGAAGACACGGTGCTCATCCGCACCTCGCAGACGTCGATGGGCGTATGGCACCTGGCGCTGACGTCGCTGGACTCCGGGGCGACGATCGGTCACGCCCTGGTCTGCCCGGTGGTCCGCTACGCGTCGGTACTGTGGCAGGTCTCCGCACAAATCGAGCGGCGGCATCCGGAGTCCGCGTTCTGGCACGCCATCGCCGCCGAGCTCGATCAAATCGCAGAGGGCCACGAACTCCCGCAGACGTCGCTCACGGCCGACCTGCTCGTGCCCGAGATGCTGCGCTCCAGTTGCGGCCTGCGCGTCGTCAATCGTCCCTCGTTCGCGTCCGACCGGGCGGTGGCCGTCACGGCCGAGCTCGATCGTTACATCTGGCATCTGTCGGATTCCCCAAGCTGAACGGCCCGCGGATCGACGGAATCCTGCTCCGCCGGCTCCCGTTCCCGGATCCGGACTGGTGTGCTGCTGAATAGGGCGCTAAGCAGCGGCCCGAACGATTCGTACCCCGAGGATTCCCCAGACAGTCTGTGCGATCCTTGATTCTTGGCCTTGGCCGTGCCGTCCGACACCGCAAGCCCGCGCCCCACTCGCCTCCGATTCGACTTCGCTGATGCGGCGGGACGGCAGCGAGCCTGCCTCTTCACGGATCCGGTCCGAGTGATCGTGGCGCGCACTGTGGACGAAGTACCCGCGGCGATGGCGGCGGTCGAGGACGGATTGCGTGGCGGTCGCCACGCCGCCGGGTTCGTGGCGTACGAGGCCGCGCCCGGCTTCGACGCGTCGTTGACCGCGAAGCCTCCCGGTGACCTTCCGCTCGTGTGGTTCGGCCTATTCGACGCCCCGCGCGAAACAACGGCCCTCGAACACGAGTCAGCGGACGCCACAGACGACGACGCGACGGTCTGGCTCCCAGACATCTCACCCACCGACTACCGCGCCGGGGTCGCGGCCGTGCATGACGCCATCCTGCAGGGCGACAGCTATCAGACGAACTACACCTTCCGCCTGCGGACGTCGATGTCGCCGCGTGACGCAGGCGCCCTCTATCGTCGGCTGGCAGGCGGTCAGCGCGCGCCATACAGCGCGCATCTGGACCTGGGACGCTGGCACATCCTGTCCCTCTCGCCCGAGCTCTTCTTCCGCATCGGACGTGGCGTCCTCACGACCAGGCCGATGAAAGGCACGGTGGCACGCGGAACGTCGGTGGACGATGACGAGAGGCGCGCGGCGTGGCTGCGAGCCTCGGAAAAGAACCGCGCGGAGAACGTGATGATCGTGGACCTGGCGCGCAACGACGTCGGACGAGTCGCCGAGATCGGATCCGTCCGGGCGACGGACCTCTTTGCGATCGAGCGGTATCCGTCTGTGTTTCAGATGGTGTCGACGGTCGACGGCCGTTTGCGCCCAGACACGACGCTGACGGGTGTGTTCAGGGCCCTCTTCCCTGCCGGATCGATCACAGGCGCACCCAAGACCAGCAGCATGAAGCTCATCGCATCGATCGAACGCGACCCACGCGGGGTGTACTGCGGCGCCATCGGCTTCGCGGCGCCGGATGGCGAGGCCGTCTTCAACGTGGCGATTCGAACGGTCGCCCTCGACACGCTCACGGGGCAGGCGGAGTTCGGGGCCGGGGGCGGCATCACGTGGGATTCACGAGCCGATGACGAGTACGCGGAAGCTCTCGCGAAGACCGCGTGTCTCACGCCGGCTCCCGGCTTTGATCTGTTCGAGACGCTGCGGCTGCAACGAGGCGTCTACGTGCGGCTGGATGGCCACATCGCCCGCCTGTCAGGATCCTCGGACTACTTCGACCGACCGTTCTCGTCGGCGACGATCCGAGACGCGCTCGAAGCACATGCCCGGCAACATCCGGACGAGGTCAGGCGCGTCCGCATTTGTCTGGATGCCACAGGCACACCAGACGTGAGCAGCGAATCATTTTCGGGAGCGGCTGACCTGATGTCCACGGTCGTCCTGGCTTCCACTCCAGTGTCGCGCCTGGATCGGTGGCTGTGTCACAAGACGACGCATCGAACGGTCTACAACCACCACCGTGCTGCTCATCCTGACGCCTTCGACGTGCTGCTGTGGAACGAAGAGGGCGAACTGACCGAGTTCACCATCGGGAATCTCGTCCTCGAGATCGACGGCCACCGATGGACCCCACCGGTTTCAAGTGGCCTGCTGCCAGGTGTGTTCCGAGCGTCGCTCCTCGCCGCTGGCGCCCTGCGCGAACGCGTGCTGACACGCGCCGACGTGGCCTGCGCCACGCGCGTGTGGCTGATCAACAGTCTGAGGGAATGGGTGGAGGTCACCTCCACAGCACAGACACGACGTAGAACGCCGCAATCCCCGGAAGGACCGATCGCCGCCAAGTTGATGAAGGCCCGGGCGGAGGGCCGAGACCGGCGGTAAGGCCCAGCGCGAGCGCGAAGACGCCAAAGACCTCCGGCACCAGCAATGGGTGGCCGAAGATGGCGCTCATGAGGAACGCCAGGAGACCGAGCATCATGCCCTCGAGCTCCGGCGTGCGCAAGAAAGGCGGCGCCGTCCAACCGGCCCGGACAACCGCGCCGACCATCGCGACGAACAGCAATGCGGCGGGGATGCCCAGCTCGACGAGAATCTGCAGGTAGTTGTTGTGCGCGTTCTCGCCGTTCGGAGCGAACGACTCGAGCAACGTCATGTCCGGCGTGATGAACCGTCTCGACCGTCGGATGTAGTTGCCGAGGCCGACGCCGAACACCGGCCGCGTCTCGGCCGTGCGCCACGCCACGCGCGTCATCTGCACCCGCACTTCCGCCGCAGCGCCCAGGCCCACGTGCGTGCGGGACGTGGCGACGAGGAAGGCCAGCGATACGCCGGCTGGAATGACGACGGCCGCGATCGCCAGTCGCGCAGCCAGCGGCCATCGCGCAAGCGCGATCCCTCGCGTGCTGACAACGGCCATGATGGCGCCAATCGCCGCGCGCGATCGGGCGAGCCCGCATGACAGCAGCAACAGCGGCAGCGAGATGCACAGCATCCAATAGTTCCGCCGCTGCCAGCCGATGATGGCCGCCGGGATCAGGAACAGTGCGAAGTACGATCCGGCCGCGTTCGGGTCGGGCTGCAGCGCTGACAGACGGGCGCCGTTGAGGATCCAGGCAGCGGCGGCCCCGGCGGACATCCCGCTGCTCAGCACCTGCTCGCCCAGACGCACGACGGTCAGCAGCGCGCCCGCCGTCCCGCCGAGAATCCAAAGGCGAATGATGGATGGCGCCATCCGCGGAGATGCGCGAAGCACACGCTCCGCATACACGGCCAGCGCGAGCCCCGCCAGCCATCTGGCCGAATCGTGGAGGATCGGAAACTCACGCGGGGCACGCCAGTAATCGATCGTCAGGTGGTGCCATACCTCATCCCACAGCGGCCGTTGCGGCGCGATGACGATGAGTTGGTGGAGTTCCACGAGTGTCGAGGCCAGGACAGCGGCGCCGAAGGCCATCGCCAGTCCGGCAAGCCGCTCCGGCGGCCCTCTCCTCGCGGTCAATCGCAAAGACGCGCCGGACACGACCGCCAGCATGCAGGCATCGGTCAGCTGTGCTGGTGACAGCACCCAGCCGGAAATGGACGCGACGACCAGCATCATCGGGGCCAGGATCGACAAGAGGACGATCCCGGTCGTCGGCGCAAGGGCGCTCAGTCCCGTCAGCAGGACGATGAAGGCCCGGAGTCCCCAGGTGATGTCTGACTGATGAAAAACGGCGCTGAGGGGAACGAAGAAGACGAACGCGGCGCACAGACCCAACGCGGGCGCCCAGGTGGGCCGTGTCAGGTGGCCACGCCAGGTCACATCATCACCGCAACCGAATCAGCAGCCAGGAAAACGCGATGAGCACACCCGTCACCGCGCGGTATTCGCGGTTGGCCATCACGCGCGCCCACGTGAAGGGACGATCCACGGGAACCGCTCGGCCCTCGCGATATTCGGAGTAGGCGCCATCAAAGCGTTCATCGAGCGTGCGCTCCTCGGTCCGCACCGCCGCCGCCAGCGTGACCCCCAGGTACACCGTCGTCAACGCCCACACGATAACGCTGCCGGACGCCAGCGCGAACCCGAGACCAATGAGCGTCGAGCCCACGTAGAGCGGGTGGCGTAGGAATCGATAGGGGCCCGACCGCGTGATCTCGCGCCCCTTGTCGATGTGCCCAGCGGCCCACAGACGAAGGCACTCCCCCATCGCCGCCACCGCCGCCCCCACCGGCCACGTGGCCCACGACGGCCGGACGAGGGCCAGGGCCACTGCCGCACACAGGAAACCGAGCGGCACGCGAAGTCGAGCCAGTCTTTTCATGGTCTATTGCGGCTGCGGCGCGAGCCGGTCGTCGATCGCACGCTGCACCTCAGCCACATCCACCTGGAGCAAACACCAGTCGTTGCCCGTCCGAGAGCACCGGCGTTGATAGTGACAGCCACACACGCTGTACCGCGAGACGATCACGTCCCTGGGATCCCAGGGCCCATTGCGCGCCGGATCCGTTGGACCGAAGATCGCGACGATGGGCGTGCCCGCCGCGCCGGCGATGTGGGTCGGCCCGGTGTCTCCGGACACGATCAGCCGCGCCGCGCGCGACAGCGCCACGAGATCGCGCAACCCGGTCGGCGGCGCCGCGACGGCCGCACCGCCGGAGACGCGCACGACCTCGGCTGCAAGATCGGCCTCGCCAGGTCCCCACAGCGCCACGGAACGGAGACCGTGCTTCTCGCGCAGCCATACCGCGATCTGTCCGAACCGATCGGCCGGCCATCGCTTGTTGGGCCACGCCGCACCGCAGTTGAGCAACGCGAACTCGGACAGTCCCTGGCTCCGCACGTGTTCCAGCGCCGGTGACGCGACGTCGGCGACTGGAAAGACGCGGAGCGACGTTCCTGCGCCGAGCGCGGCCGCCAACATGAGGTTCTTGTCGATGACGTGACGCCCTTCGCCCACGGCCACCCGCTCGGTGTAGAGCCACGCCGCCACGGGCTCGCGAAGCGCCGCCCGATCGAACCCGATCACGCGGCGGGCTCCGGACAGCCGCGCCAGCGCCGCCGATTTGATGAGGCCTTGAAAGTCGATCGCCGCCTCGTAGTGCCGCGCGCGCATCGTTCGTCGCGCCTCGAGCCAGGCCCCGATCGTCGGTCGCTCGAGCGCGATGATCGCCGACACGATTGGCACGAGGGACAGGAACTCCTGATGGACGCGATCGACCAGCCAATCGATCGCCGCGTCCGGGCGCGCCCGCTGCAATGCCGCGACCGCGGGCAGCGTGTGGACGAGATCGCCAAGCGATCCCAGTCGCACGATGAGCAGCCGCGGCTGGCCTTCAGCCATCCGTCCTTCCAGGCGGGCCTTCGCTCCGAAGCTTCTGCAGCAATTCCGTCGTGGAGTGGTCCTTCGGATCGCCAACCACCGCGACGCGGCCGCCGTACTCGCGCACCACATCCCTCTCGGGCACCGTGTCGACCGTGTAGTCCGTCCCCTTGCAGTGCACGTCCGGCTTGAGCAGGCGCAGCAACCGTTCCACCGTGCGATCGGGAAACGTGACGACGTAGTCAACGGCGCGGAGCGCGGCTACGAGCTCGGCGCGGGCGTTCGCCGGCAGTACAGGTTGTCCTGGGCCCTTGAGTCCACGCACGGAGTCATCGTCGTTCACGGCGACGATCAAGCGATCGCCTTCCCGCTTCGCGCCCTCGAGGTAGCGCACGTGTCCGACGTGGAGCACATCGAAGCAGCCGTTGGCAAAGGCGATCGTGCGCCCCGCGCGCCGATCGGCCGCGACCAGCTCCACCAGCGCCGCGTCGGTGACGACGCCGCCGCTCGTCATCGGCGGCCCCGCAGGGCTTCGCCGAGCTCCTCCGTACTGACCGTCGCCGTGCCGCGCTTCATCACCACAATGCCACCAGCCGCGTTGGCGATGTGCGCAGCCTGCGAAAACGACGCGCCCGCGGCGACGGCCAGCGTGAAGGTTGCAATGACGGTATCGCCGGCGCCGGTGACATCCGTCACCTGATCCGAACCGAGGATGGCAATGTGTTCCGTGGGACGGCCCATTTCGAACAACGCCATGCCGCGGCTGCCGCGCGTGATCAGCACCGCCTCGCACTCGAGCCGCGTGAGCAGCGTGCGGCCCGCGCGCTCGAGCATCTGCCGATCGTCATTGATACGGATGCCGAGCAGCGCCTCGACCTCGGACTCGTTCGGCGTGCACGCCGTCATGCCGACGAACCCGCTCAGCGCGTAGCGCGAATCGACGAACACCAGCGGCACATGACGGACGCGCGCCGCGGTCCGCGCGCGATTCCACAGCGCCGGCGTCACGATCCCCTTGCCGTAGTCGGAAATGATGATCGCGTCGGCGCGGCGCATGGCGGACACGAGCGCGGCTTCGACGCGCCCCAACACGGCCGCCGACGGGGCGCCGCCGGCGCGATCGATGCGCACGACCTGCTGCTTCGCGGAGTGCACGCCGCCGGCAAGAATTCGTGTTTTGACCGGCGTGACGTAGCCCGATGCGCGTACCACGCCCGTCACGGAAACACGCGGCGCCAGCGCCTTCAGCAGACGCGTGCCGCCATCGTCTCGTCCGACCACGCCGACCGCCTCGACTCGCCCCCCCAAGGCCGCGACGTTATTCGCGGCGTTCCCCGCGCCGCCCGGCAGCACTTCCGTCGAGTCGTAGCTGAGGATGAGCACGGGCGCCTCGCGCGAGACGCGATCGATCTGGCCGTAGATGAACTCGTCAGCGACGAGGTCACCGACCACGGCCACGCGCAGCCGGCGAAAACGCGAAAGAATGCCTCGCGCCGTCACTGCGGATCGCGCGGATGGCCGCTGGCGCCGAGGAGCCATGATGTCGCCTCCATGAGGTCGGCGGCGACGAACGCCGCGCCGGGGACTTGGCCGCCGCAGGTCTGCAAGGTCTCCTCGCCGTAGCCGGTGCGCACGAGAATTCCTCGCGCGCCGACGCCCACACCGAGACCGACGTCAATCGGCTTGTCGCCAATGACGAAGGACCGCGGGAGATCGATCGCGTGTGCCGCCTCGGCCTGCCGAATCAGACCAGGCATCGGCTTTCGGCACTCGCACACGGCGCGGTACATCTCCACCTCGGCTCGAGGATGATGCGGGCAGTAGAACCAGCCGTCCACTCGCGCACCCCCGGCCTCGATCAGATCGTTCATGCGTCGGTGCACCTCCGGGACGAACTCGGGCGCAATCACGCCACGGCCGATGCCGCTCTGGTTCGTGACGACGAACACGAGAAAGCCCGCACGGTTGATCAGGCGAATCGCGTCGATCGTGGACGCAAACCAGCGCACCTCGTCGAGGCGCCGGAGGTAACCCACGTCGTGAATCATCGTGCCGTCGCGATCCAGGAAGACGGCCGGTCGCATGGTCAACGGGCCGTCCCCGCGTCGAGCGCCTGGGACACGGCGGAGAAGACGCTGTCGGCCGAGATCCGTTTCATGCAACGGTGATCGATCGGGCAGTCGCGAAGGAGACAGGGACGGCAGAAGACGGGCACGTTGATGACTCGATGAGGTCCGAGGGGACGCGTGGCGCGTTCGTCCGTCGGTCCGAAAATCGCGACCACCGGCCTGCCGAGCGCCGCCGCCAGGTGCATGGCGCCGGAGTCGTTCGACAGGAACGCCGAGAAGCGCGCCGCCACACCGACGAGCGCGCCAAGACTCGTGCGGCCCGCCAGGTTGATCACGCGATCGATCACATCCGGCGTGTGCGCACGAAGCCAGGATTCTATCGCACGCGCGGCCTCGCGATCATGCGAGGCGCCGACGATGACAATGCGCGAGTGGCGCGCGCGCACCAGCCGTGCGGCGACCTCGGCCATCCGATCCGGCGACCATTGCTTGGCTTGTCCATAGGCGGCGCCCGGCGCCATGCCGATCAACAGCTCGTCGTCCTGCACGCCCAGCTGCGCCAGGAGCGCGTGCGCGCGCTCCGCACTGGGATGTGACGGCGCCAGCCGAGGGACGGACGGTGTGCCCTCCGCAATGCCGAGGCCGGCAACCAGATCGCGGTAGTAATCCACCTGATGGGTGGCGCCGGCGCGTCTCGCGCGGGCACTGCACTTTGTCAGCAGCAGCCGGCGGCCCGACCGCGCGTAGCCCCAGCGCGCGGGAATGCCCGCGCGCCAGAACTGCCACGCGGACCGGAACGAATTGGGAAAGAGGACGCCGACGTCGAAGCCGCCCCCTTCGAGCGCCGCCACCGCTGCGCTCGTGCCGGTGGGCAGATCGATGACGTGGTTCGGATGGACGTCCGTGTCTTCGCGAAACAACGCGGCCACGGACGGCACGGCCGCAATCGTGAGATCTGCAGCGGGCCAGTGCAGGCGCAGCGCGGCCATCGCCGGCAACGCCATCACTGCATCCCCCAGCCAGTTGGGCGGACGGATCACCACGCGAGCGACGGTGGCGGGCGTCGGTTCGCTCATGACTCCATCGACTCGTTCTCATCCGCCGTGGCGGTCGGGAACATGCCGCCCGACGGGTCCGCGGTTGCCGGCAGGTCGCGCCAGCGGCGGTGCATCCAGAGCCAGAGATGAGGATACCGGCGGACGTACATTTCGAGGACGTCGGTACAGCGCTGCGTCAGCTCCAACACCGGGTCCGTTGCCGTCGTCGCCGGCATCTCGACCGGATGCTCATAGACGAGGCGACAGCGGCCGTCAGGCAGCGGAATCGCGAAGGCGGGAACGAGCGGCGCGCCCGTCCGTAGGGCCAGTGTCGCAAGCGCGGCCGTCGTTGCCGCCGGCCGGCCGAAGAAATCCACCGGCACCGCGTCCGCGCCGTGGATGTGCTGATCGATCAGGATCGCCACACACTCGTTGGATTGGAGCGCGCGCAGCACGCGACGCAGCGCGCCCTGTCGATAGATCACCTGGTTGCCGGTCGCGCGGCGCATGCGCTCGAGCAGCCCGTGGAGGTACGGGTTGTCGAGCGGCCGCGCGAGCACCGACATGGGCGCGAGCACCAGCGCGTGGACCAGTCCATGCAGTTCCCAGTACCCGAAATGGCCCGAGAAGACGATGGCGCCGTTCCCAGCGGCGAGCGCCGTCTGGATCCGATCCTCGCCCTCGACGTCCACGAGGTTCAGCAGCTCGGAGGCCGTCAGGGTGCTCACGCGCAGCACCATCACCAGGGACCGGCCGAAGTGGATGAACGTCTGCCGCGCAATCGCGCGGCACTCGGCTTCGCTGCGCATCGGGAAGGCGGCGCGGAGCTGTGACACCGCCAGGCGCCGATGCGATCCGTCGATCGCGTGGAAGACGAGGCCGACCATCGATCCCAGCGCCAGCGCCAGACGCACGGGCAGGACGCCGCTGGCGTAGCGCACCGTCATCACGACGGCGTACTCGACGCGGTGGCGCAGGCGGGTCAGCATCGGGCCCGCACCTTCCGCAACGTGCCCAGCAGCCAGGCGCCGAACTCGGCGGCCGGCTCAATCGACACCCGCAGCGGCACGGCGCCCACGGCTACCGGCAACGGCCGCAACGGTAACAACCGCATCGCGTCTTTCTCGGTCGTCAACACACCTTGCGCCCCCGAATCGATCACGGCCTGCGCCATGCGCGACACATCGCGTGCGGTAAACGCATGATGGTCGCGAAACGCCAGCATCGTCGTCACGCGCCACCCGCCGGCTTCGAGCGCCTGCTTGAACCGATCGGGCGACGCGATCGCGGCCACCGCCACGACGGGCGTTTCGCGTGAAATCGCCGGGCGGCCTTCCTCAATCATCCACGGATCGCCCAGATGCCGCGCGATCGCGTATCGGGACGTTCGCGCCGCCGGGGCCACGGCGTCGAGCGCTGTGGTCACCGCCTCCACCCCGACGCCGTCAACGAGCACCGCGTGTGCGCGCGACAACGCGGACGGCGACGAACGCAGCCGGCCGAGCGGCAGCCGACGATCGCGCAGGTCCGCCGGGGTCACGAGAACCAGATCGATGTCGCGTTTCAGCGAACGATGCTGAAAGCCGTCATCGAGCAGATGCACCGTGACGTTGTACCGCTCTTCGGCCAGGGCCGCGGCCGTGACGCGGACGTCGCACACGAGCACGGCCGCACCCGCGAGTTGACGCGCCAGCATCAGCGGCTCGTCGCCGCTCCGATCCAGATCCGCCAGTACGTGGGTGCCGTCGCTGACGACGACGACATCGTCAATCGGCGCGCGTCGTCCGTAACCGCGGCTGAGAATGGCGGGCCGCTCACCGGCGTCGACAAGCAGTTGCGCGACGGCCGCGACGGTCGGCGTCTTGCCGCGTCCGCCCATCGCGAGGTTCCCTACGCTGATCACAGGTCGTGTCGGGCGGCGCCACGGCAGCATCCTAGACACGCCGGAATGGACGCACGATGCCGCGACTTCCCGGGGGGGGTAAGAGCGCGGCGATCGCCTGCATGGTGCGCGGCTTGGCGCCGCGGTTGGCCTCGACCAGCGCACGGGCGGCGGCACCGAGCCGGGCACGCTCGACTGGGTCCCCCACGAGCCGCAGAATCGCCGCCGACAGACCACCGGCGTCCGGCACCTGAATCGCCGCCTGCCGGCCCAGGAACGTCTTGGCAATCTCGGCGAAATTCTCCATGTGCGGGCCGAACACGATCGGCTTGCCGTGCACGGCCGGCTCCAGGATGTTGTGGCCACCGTGATCCACGAGGCTGCCCCCGACGAAGACCACGGTCGCCACTTGGAAGACGAACGCCAGGTCACCAATCGTGTCGAGCACGACCACGTCGGCGCGCGGCTCCGCGTCCACCGAGAGTTCGGTCTTGCGAACGACGCGCAGCCCCTCGGCGCGGGCGAGGGCCTCGGCCTCGGCAAAGCGCTCGGGTTTCCGCGGCGCGAGAATCAGCAAGGTCGACGGGTGCGCGCGGCGCACGGCGGCGAACGCGGCCAGGACCGGCGCTTCCTCCCCCTTCAGCGTGCTCGCCGCAATGAACACGGGACGCGAGGGCGGAATGCGGAAATACCGGAGGACACGGCCGGCGCCTCGGCCGGCTGCCGCGCCGGGCACCTCGAGGGAATCAAATTTCAGGCTGCCGGTGACGACCACGCGGGCCGGTTCGGCGCCAATGTCAATGAGGCGGCGCGCGTTCTCGTCACTCTGCATGCAGAAGCGATCCACGTCGCGGAGGACGTCGCGGAAGAAGGGCCGGACCAGCTTGTAACGGGGATATGACCGCGACGAAATCCGTCCGTTCACGAGCATGGTCTTCACACCCTGGCGCTTGCAGGCCCGGAGCAGATTCGGCCAGATTTCGGTCTCCATCATGATGAAGAGTCGCGGCTTCACCAGGCGAAGGGTCCGGTCGACGATGAACGGGATGTCGAAGGGGAAGAAGAAGACGGCGTCCAGCCCCTGGAGCCCGGTGCGGGCGATCTGCTGCCCGGTGAGCGTCGTGGTGGACAGGAACAGCCTCAGCGCGGGGTATTGTTCCCGGAGGTCGGCAATGAGCGCCCGGGCGGTCAGGGCCTCCCCCACCGACACGGCGTGAATCCAGATGGACTCGTCGCCATCGAGGTTGAAGCTGACGGGCAGGCGACCCATCCGTTGGGCGAAATTCCCGACATATTTGCGGTACACGACCGCCTGGTAGAGAAACCACGGCGACAGAAGCACCGCCAGGACCAGGACGGCCAGCGTGTACACGGCGTGCACGGGAGGATGATACCCGCTTTGATACAATTCCCTTTTTGCACGTGAGTCCTGATTCGACGAGAGGAGCTTCTGGAATGGCCATCAAGGTAGGTATCAACGGGTTCGGGCGTATCGGACGCAACATCATGCGAGCGGCGATGCCCTACAAGGGCGAGATCGACATCGTGGCGGTGAACGACCTCACCGACGCGGCAACGCTGGCGCACCTGCTCAAGTACGACTCGATCCTGGGGAACCTGAAGGCCGACATCAGCGCGACGGGCGACACCATCACGGTCGCCGGCGACAAGTTCCAGGTGCTCGCCCAGAAGGATCCGTCGCTGCTGCCGTGGAAGGACCTCGGCGTGGACGTGGTGTTCGAGTGCACAGGCCGCTTCACCGACCGCGAAGGCGCGGCCAAGCACATCGCGGCCGGCGCCAAGCGTGTCGTCATCACGGCGCCCGCCAAGAAGCCGGACGCGACGTTCGTCCTCGGCGTGAACCACGAGACCTACGATCCGGCCAAGCACCACATCATTTCCAACGCCTCGTGCACGACCAACTGCCTGGCGCCGATCGCCAAGGTGCTCGACGAATCGTTCGGCATCGACAAGGGCTGGATGACAACCTGCCATGCCTACACGAACGACCAGCAGTTGCTCGACCTGCCACACAAGGACCTGCGGCGCGCCCGCGCGGCCGCACTCTCGATCATCCCGACGACGACCGGTGCCGCGGCCGCCGTGGGCGAGGTCCTGCCGCAGCTGAAGGGCAAGCTGGACGGGATCTCGTTGCGCGTCCCGACGCCGACCGTCTCCGTGGTCGACCTCAATGTGCTCGTCAACAAGACCTGCACGGCCGAAGAGGTGAACGCCGCGTTCACGGCGGCGGCGAAGGGCCCGCTGAAGGGCTATCTGGACGTCGAAACGGCGCCGCTCGTGTCGATCGATTTCCGCTCGAATCCGCACTCCTCCATCGTCGATGCCGGCTACACGAAGGTGATGGGCGGCAATTTCGTCAAGGTGTTGTCGTGGTACGACAACGAATGGGGCTACTCCAGCCGCTGTGTGGACCTGATCCTCTACATGGCGACGAAGGGCCTCTAAGCGTGGCCATGCGCACCATCCGTGATTTGGCGCTCAAGGGGCGCCGCGTGTTCATCCGGGTCGACTTCAACGTGCCAATCGAGAATGGGGCGATTGCGGACGACACGCGAGTGCGTGCGGCGCTGCCGACGATCCGGTACGCGCTCGACCAGGGGGCGACGGTCATTCTCGCGTCGCACCTCGGACGTCCCAAGGGCAAGCCGAATCCCAAGTACACGCTCCAGCCGATCGCCGCGCATCTCGGTGAACTGCTGGGCCGTTCGGTGGCCTTCGCGGGCGACTGCGTGGGCGCCGAGGCCGAGAAGGTGGTGGCCGCGAATCCGGGTGGTGTGATCCTGCTCGAGAACCTCCGGTTCCACGCAGAGGAGGAAGCCAACGACGCCGAGTTTGCCAAGCAGCTCGCGGCGTTGGCCGACGTGTACGTGAACGATGCCTTCGGCTCGGCGCACCGTGCGCACGCGTCGACCGAGGGCATCGTCCACCACATCAAGGAATCGGCGGCCGGTTTCCTGATGGCCGCCGAAGTCGAGTACATGGGGAAAGCCCTCAGCTCGCCGGAGCGACCGTTCGTTGCCATCCTCGGCGGCGCGAAGGTGTCGGACAAGCTCGAGGTCATCGAAAACCTGCTGGCCAAGGTCGATGCGCTCATAATCGGGGGCGCAATGGCGTATACCTTCCTCAAGGCGAAGGGCCTGCCCGTCGGCAAGTCGCTCGTGGAAGAGGACCTCGTGGCAACCGCGAAGGACCTCGAAACCCGGGCCAAGGCGCGCGGTATCACGTTCGAACTACCCGTCGATCACGTGGTCGCCGAGAAGCTCGATGCGAACGCGAAGGCCGAAACGCTGGCCGTCGGTGATCCCGCGATTGGCGATCGGATGGGCTTGGACATCGGGCCGAAGACGGTCGAGCGATACCGCGCCGTGATTGCCGGAGCGAAAACGGTGGTCTGGAACGGCCCGATGGGCGTGTTCGAGATCGATCAGTTCGCGCAGGGCACCATCGGCGTCGCCAAGGCCGTCGCGGAGGTGAAGGGCACGACGATCATCGGCGGGGGCGACTCCGTCTCAGCCGTCACCCGCGCCGGCGTCGCCGACAAGATGACCCACATCTCCACCGGCGGCGGCGCCTCGCTCGAGTTCCTCGGCGGCCGCGAGCTGCCGGGCGTCAAGGCTTTGACATAGAGGAGACCGGGTCTCTTAAGAGACCCGGTCTTGTTATCGACTATCAACATCACGATCGGGCTGTTTGAGCGGAAACGGCCCTCTATCGCAATTTAGAGACCGGGTCTGTTAAGAGACCCGGTCTCCTGACCAGGTTAGGTTTCCGATGCGCATACCCGTCCTTGCCGCCAACTGGAAGATGTTCAAGACCACGCACGAGACACTCGCATACGTGCGTGAGCTAAGTGCGCTCACGAAGGGCGCGACGGGGGTCGAGATCATCGTAGCGCCGCCATTCACGTCGATCGGGACGGCGGCCGAGGCCGCGAGGAACACCAACATCGGCGTGGCCGCGCAGAACATGTCCTTCGAACGTGAAGGCGCGTTCACCGGTGAGATAAGCGCCACGATGGTCAAGGACGCGGGCGCAACCTACGTGATCATCGGTCATTCGGAACGTCGCCGGCTGTTCGGTGAGACCGACGCGTCGGTGAACCGCAAGGTGCGCGCGGCGATCGGGGCGGACCTCACGCCGATCGTGTGCGTCGGCGAAACGCTCGAGGAGCGCGAAAGCAGCCAGATGCCGGCAGTGCTGGATCGTCAGGTGAAGGACGGGCTCGACGGCCTCACCGCTGACCAGATTGCCGCGCTAATCATCGCCTACGAACCCGTGTGGGCGATCGGCACCGGGAAGAACGCCACACCGGCCGAGGCCGACGAGGCCCACCGCCACATCCGGACGCGGCTCCGCTCCTGGTTTGGCGGCGCTGCAGCCGACGCCTGCCGCATCCAGTACGGCGGGTCAGTCAAGCCGGACAACATCGCGACCCTCATCGCGCTGCCAGACGTCGACGGCGCCCTCATCGGCGGCGCCAGCCTGGACGTGCGGAGCTTTTTCGAGATCATCAGCAAGAGCAAGACCTAGGGCCCAGGGCTCAAGGGTTGGGGCATATCGTTCCTTGGAGCTTTAGACCTTCAGGTCCAGCGCCTGCCTGGAGCCGGTAGCCGGCCTGCCGCAGCCCGTAGTATCCTCAATCGTTATGTTGTATTACGCCCTCGTGGCCCTGTACGTCCTGATCTCCATCCTGCTGCTCGTCGTGGTCCTTCTTCAGCAGGGCAAGGGCGGCGATATGGCCGCGGCGTTTGGCGGCGCGAGCAGCCAGACCGCCTTTGGCGCGCGGGCGGGCGCGACCGTGCTCACGCGGGCGACGACGATTCTCGGCACTTTGTTTCTCTTGGGTGCGTTCGGTCTGACCCTGATGGGCCGCCACGGCGGCGGATCGGTGGTCAGCGGCGTGGCCGCTCCCGCGGTCCCGACGCAACAGACCGCGCCCGCGTTGCCGATGCCCCTGGCGACGACCCCAGCCGCGCCGACAACCAATCCGCCAACCCCGGCGACACCCGCACCCGCGACGCCGGCACCAGCGCCCGCCAAGTAGCGTCCCGGATTCGAGTCCGGCAGGCAGGGGCCTGCCGCAAAAGCCTTCCGCTCATCTCGCGGCACGGTGCCGCTAGAGCCGAATCCATCCCGAACACGACGAAAGACGCCTCCCCCTCGAGCATCGCGGCCGACGTGTCGGCCTGCTGTTCTCGAGGACCACGGCGGCGATGGCGCGCGACGTGTATATCCTCTCGCTGCGTGCTAATCCGACGCCGCACGCGCTTGTCGCCACGCCGAGGGGCGAGGGCGGCGCGCAGTTCTCTCCGGATGGCAGAGCGATTCGTGATGGTGAAGGGCGAGTCCGCCGATGCGCGACTGAACGTCGTCCTCAACTGGTTCGATGAACTCACAAGGCCGGCGGCGTCGGGACGATAGGAAGTCCGCACACCGGCGGTGCTCCCTCCTCTATTTGCGCCGTGCGGCTTGTGCCATATACTTCGAGGCTGGCCAGTCACCGCGGGCCCCTCGAAGGGGCGGCGGTCACACCCACGCGGAAGTGGCGGAATTGGCAGACGCACCAGCTTGAGGGGCTGGCGGGAGCAATCTCGTAGGGGTTCGAGTCCCCTCTTCCGCACCAAATCGAATCGAGGCCCGGGCGCGGCCGTCACGCTTTCTGAACGAGAGCGCAAAGTCGCTCGAGCACGGGGATCTCGGCCTCCAGCGCCCGCTCATCTTCGCTATGCTCGCAGCTCACGCTGACGACCATTCACGCCATGAGAACCGTGCTTCGTATCTTCGGCATCCTGGCGTGCCTCATCGGCCTGATCTGGCTCGGACAGGGCACCGGCTATTTCCCGTACCCCGCGACGAGTTTCATGATCAGTCAGACGCCGTGGGCCTACAGGGGCGGCGCGCTGATATGCGCGGGTCTGCTGATGATCAGGATCGCCCGGCGCCGCTGATCGCCCCGGCCTCCTGTGTTGGCGGCCGTCAATTCCTCGATCCGACATCGTCCGCACCGATGTCGACAATCACTTCCCACATCGCGCGCGCTCGGTCCACGACCGCGGATACGTCACGTGGCAGCAGGAATCGCTCCAGCACGAGAGCCTTGGCCGCGCGTGAGACGCGATCGAGGTAGTCGCCCAGGCCTCTGTACCGCTCCTCGATCGACAGACGCGAATCGCCGGCCTTCTGCCGATCGCGGCGGGTACGCATGAACGGCTCGAAGCTGCCGACGAGTCCGGCGAGGTAACCCAGGTCCGGCAGCGGGGGATTCGAGACGTTCCATCCGCTGTACGTGCCGAGCGGCACGGCGATCTCCGGCAGGGCGATCCCGCCGAGATCGTTCCCGTCGGCGTTGACCTGCGGCACCCGCAACGCGAAAGGCGTCCCGAGCAGCGGCCGTGCTCTTGTCATGACCCGCGACGTTGAGAACTCGGGACCGTAGTCCATGGGCCACACCTGCGGCATGTAGGTCGGAAACGGAAGAGATGGCAGCCGCGGAAACCGGACCAGGTCGCGCGTCACCAACTCGCCGCTGGTCGTCGTGGGATATCGCGATGGCGGAGGCTCGATCGCCGCACGAATCCAGTCGTCCATCGCAATCAAGAGCGCCCGCAGCACCCAGCGTTGCTCGGCGAAGTTGAGCGCGTGCTGGTAGTCCGGCATGCGCGTGGGCGGCAACGGTCCGCCGGAGTGGGGCGTGCCTGCCAGAAAATAAATGCGCGATGAGGGAGTGAGCGCAACATCCGACGTCCCGGTGCCGTTCGTGTGTGTCAGCGACGCGGCGCGTGCCCAATACTCCGTCGACGAGAGCGTGTAGAAGATGCGCGGCACCACACCTGCCGACGCCGCGCGCGCAAGCAGGCCCTCGTCGACAAACGGCGGGATGTCGACGGGTCGCAGGATCGACAGGACCGAGTTCCCCGCTTCACCCGGCGTCGCAAAGCGGTGGTTGAAGCTGCCGCCTCCCGCGCCGGCTGACGCGATCAGCAGCCCGTCGAAAACGCGACGCCCCTCGGCATCCGCATTGAAGCCGTCGCGCACGAACTCCCGGAGGAACCGGCCGCTCTGCGAGTAGCCGAACCCAATCACTCGAGCCGCCGGATGCCGGCCATCGTCCAGTCCCGTGGCCGGACCGCCGTATCGCACGTAGGACGCGAAGTCCCTCACGGCCGCGAGTCCCAACCCCGCAATCGGCGATCCGCTGGCCTGATAGATCGCCTCGTAAAGACCGGAGCGAGTTCCAGAAGGCAGTTGAATCGAACACCCACCAGGACCAAACCGCCACGCTGAGCGCGGCAGTACCTCCGCGGGACCGTCGATGCGGGATCGAACCGTCAGGACCGCGTCTGGTTGCTGCGCGTCGTGGGCGCAGTACGCAACAGCGAACGCGGTCGGCCGTGCATTCACGGCGCGATGGACGTAGGACGCACGCACATCCCCTCGCACGGGCGCAGTCGGCGCCTGGAACGTCAGGCCCTGCGGTGGCTGGACGTCGAACTGCCATCCGAGGAAGGCCAGCGTGAAGCCTTGTGTGAGCACGAATCGATCGCCGAGGCTCCACTGCTCAGGCGCGAGATCGCGCTGCAGGGCTGCGCTCATGAGCCCGAGCGACTGATCGCGTCCGCGGTTGACAACTTCCAGGAAGACCGCGCCGCGGCCCCGGGCCACGTCTCGCGGCCGGAAGAGCAAGAGATCAGATGAGAACTCGACGAGTCCGGCTGCGTTCGTCGGCGCGAGGTCGATGTCGGCGATGTCCCGACTGGACAATGCCTTTGGATTGATGGTGAAGAAGACGCGGCCAATGAGCCGTTCGAAACCGCCCACGGTATCGCGACGCCGAACCTCGATGCGGACCACCTCCGCTGACGAGGATGCGGCACACAGCGCGACCAGCGCGATACCGGCGAGGAGGCGAAGCGGGTGTGAGCTCATCGCCTGAGGCGAGGAAGACTATCACCGAGGGTCCACGATGGTGATCCAGGTCGATTTGTCGACAAAATGCAGCCCTGGCTGACATCTCCACGCGTCGGCAGCTCGCGGAGACAGCCGCGCGGCGTGATCCTCGCGCAGGCCGCTCGCGGCATGGCCTTTGCTGAGTGGCAGGTATGGACTCCGGTGATTGGCTTCCCGTCACTACAGGCCAGACGCTCCGATTCTTCTTCGAGACGTTGAAGGACGTCAGCGAAGATTCGCGGCCGCCCACGGACGAACTGCTCTACAACGCCAGCGTGCTCGCGCACTTCGCGACCACGTCGACGGCCTCCCAGGCGGATTTCCCGGCCTGTCCTACCGGCCTCAGCACGATCTTCGACCTGTTCGTGCTGGACCACAGTCAGCATCACGATCCCGACATCATGGAAGCCGCCGCGGCGCAGTGCCTGCTCTTCACGGGTTTCTTTCACGACCAGATGAAGCGGCGCCACAACGTCGAGTGGTACGCCACGCTCGGCGCTGCGTTCTTTGCTCAGGCCGCCCATCGCCGTCGCGACCGCGTCCGCGCGCACATGATGGACACAATGGCCGCGCGGTTCGACTTCTGGCGCCGGCAGCAGCGCCGGCTCGCCCACGAACTTCGCGACCTCCCGCGGCTGATTCGGAACTAAGAGACCGGGTCTAGCACCACAAGACCCGGTCTCGTCTCATGCCCATACTCCCGCGCCGTAAGGCCGGCGTCGGCAAGTTGTGTTAGCGTCTCCCTCACATCGACATTCACTGCAGAACGGGCCGGCCGATGCCGTCATCGGCCTCCTGTGGAGGCGCTTCTATGTCTGGGCATCACAATCGAATCAGCGCGTACTCACGTCGTGATTTCGGCAAACTCGCACTCGCAGCGCTTCCAGCTGCCGGTCTTCTGGGACGATCCGGCTCCCTGTGGGCATTTCAAGCCAAGCCCAACTCGGTGTGGGGCGGCGTGCCCTTTGGGGTCTTCGCACCATACCGGTTTGGTCCCGAAGCGTCCGACCTCGACGGTGCCCTCAAAGCACTGGTGCGGTTGGGCGTGAGTCAGACCGAAATCAGCAATGCCGTCGTCGAGCGTTACGCGGGCGCGCCACAAGCGCCCGCGCGCGCGGGCGGCGCGGGTGCGGCAGCGGCGGCGCCGGCAGCTGCGGCGCCAGCGGCGGCACAACTGGCCCCGGCACCCGGAGCCATTCCCTGCACGAACGGCGTGCCGACTCCGGCCTCGGCAGCCGCCCCTGCCGCGGGCGGTGGCGGCGGTGGACGAGGCGCGCAGTCACCCGAGCAGCAAGCGGCCGCGCGGGCGCAGGCCGAAGCCGTCACGAAATGGCGTACCACGGTGCCGATGAGTAAATTCACGGACGTCCGCAAGAAGTTCGCGGACGCCGGCGTGACCATCTACGCGTACCGCTTCACGTTCACGCAGCCGATGTCGGACGCCGAGTACGACTACGCCTTCAACGCGGCCAAGGCGCTTGGCGCGACGCAGATCACGATGGAGCTGCCGGGAGATCCCGCGCTCTCCAAGCGGATTGGCGACGCGGCCGCACATCACCAGGTGAACGTCGGATACCACCTGCACACGACGGCGTCCATGACCGCCTGGGATCAGGCGATGGCACAGTCGCCTCGCAACGGGCTCCAGCTCGACATCGGCCACTACGTGGCGGGCACGGGCCTCAGCCCGGTGCCGCTGATCGAAAAGCACCACGCCCGCATCTGGAGCATGCACTTGAAGGATCGCAAGAAACTCTGCCACGACCGATCGGAGAACATGCCGTGGGGCCAGGGCGACACGCCGATCAAGGATGTGTTGCAGACGCTGAAGAAGAACAAGTGGGCGATCCCCGTTGGGATCGAATTCGAATACCTGGTCCCGGCCGGCTCGACGTGGGACGCCGAGATCGCGAAGTGCGTGCAGTACGGCAAGGACGCGCTGCTGACGTAGAGAGAGATCGAAGAGACCGGGTGTTGAAGGACGACACCCGGTCTCTTCCGTCACACCGCGACACCCGGTTTCGTTTGGTGAGCTAGCTCAGCCCCTTCAGATACGCCGCGCCCTTCACCATCGCCTCCCAGCCGCCGTTCGGTTGCTCCTGTTCAATGAAGTAGTTCTTCATCCCGCCGATCTTCGCGGCCGCAAACACCGCTGGCCAGTCAACGCTGTCATCACCAATCGCAACGGCGGGCGCGCCCGGGCCGGCCCCGGCGCCTCGCGCACCACCGGCGCCCGCGGGCGTGGCCGGCTTGACCGGCATCGGATTGCCGCGGGGAGCCGGCAGCGGCGCGTCGAGATCGACGCCGTGAAGATGCGCCGAGATGAAGCGGCCCGGATACAACCGGAAGTACATGATTGGGTTGCCGATGACGCGCATCGATGACATCTGGAACTGCATCTTGACCAGATCGGGATCGAGAGAGCCGAGCAGCACCGGATACGTGAGACGACCGTCGTTGAGCTTCGAGTTCTCGAGCGCCTCGTTGTGCAGGAACATCTGGATGCCGGCGCTCTTCACCGTCGCGGCCATCCTGTTGTACGCATCGGCCGCGCGCGTGACCTCGTCCGCGGAGGTCACGCCAGCGATGACCGTGCCCGGCAGACTGGCCGTGCCCATCTGCGTGAGGCCGACGGCGTGCGCCCAGTCGATCGCCTTCGCGAGATCGGCCTCCGTCCTGAACTCCGTGGCGTAGTTGAAGTGCGAACTGATGCACTTCATGCCGTGGTCGTCGATGATCGTCTTCGTCTGCTTCCCGTCGCTGAGGCTTTTGAACTCGCCGTAGCCCGGCGAACACAGCTCAATGTGCCGGATGCCCGCCGCGAACATGTCCTTCACGACATCGGCGAACTGGCCCTGAGCAATGCGCGCCCGCACAGGATACGTCTGGCTGCCGATCGGTAAACCGAGCGGATCCGCCAGGAGCCGCGCGCCGTTGAGTACTGACAGGCCCGCCACTGTTCCGATCCCGGATCTCGCGAGAAACTCGCGACGAGTCACGCCATCCATACGCCCTCCGGACGCAGCGATGATACCCGCTATCATTGCCTCGGCACTTCCGCCCTGTTCACCACACCAACCACGCTGACGCTCTTTGGTCAGAACACCGACACCACACCACCGTCACCCTCGGGACCACGCGTTGGGCGCCACCGGCACCTTTTCGGGCCCCCTCGTGGCCCAGGCCGGCAGTGGCGCAACCGGCACGAAAACGATCACGAACGAGGCCAGGCTCAGCGGCTCACACCCGGTTTTTTGGACGTGGCCCCGACATTCCACGAATCATCCACATCGATTCTCAGTCTGAGAAGTTCTTACCTGGCAACGTCGTAGGCGCGTCGCCGGCTCGGCGCAATTCTGGCGGGACGAACTTGGCCCGCGGCTTGCTCTAGGAACAGGCGAGTGGCCTGAGAACGGCGCGACACACGCGGCGTTCGAGCTGGGGAGCCAGGACACTTACAGGCCCGCGCCCGGCGCGGGCCTTTTTCTTCTTCCTTCGCGTCGTGAATGCCGGACCCTCCCCCGGTGAGGTCTGGTCATGACGAACACGAATTACTGCGAGCACGCGCGCCTGCTGGCGCGCACCGTCAAGCTGAAGGAACGCACCGACGCGCTCGCATCCACAGGGACGTGCGACCTGACATCGTTCCTCCGACTCCGGCGCGACCTGGCGATGCACCGGCTCGAGTTCGTGCTCTACCGGATGATGCTGCTGCCAGCTCACACCTCGGACGGCCCACCCGCGTCGTGATCGGCGCGACGTTTGGGGAATTTACCTTGCTCGTACCGTAATCGATTGCTACATTGAGCCCACCCGAATCCGCTGGTGCGCGTTCGGTCTCCTCCGTCCCCCTGGAGGTCTTCGTTGGCGTCGTCGTCGTCGTTTCCGATGAGCTGCCGGTCGTGTGGCGGTCTTGTGAGCGTTCTGTTTGAAGATTGTCCGTCCGGAGAACTCCCAGAGGAGGCGTCCTGGACATGTCCCCATTGCGGCGCGGTCCACAGGACCGGCATCGTCGGCCGCATTGTCCAGATTGCGACTCGCCCCCCCGAACTCTGACAGTCACACGGCGTTCACCGGCGCGCGCTATGGTGCCTCTTGTCGGGCCGCGAATCTTCCGCGCCCGGCGCGAGGACGACATGGGCAAGCGACATCAGTGGCACTCGGCCAGAGACGGCGAACGCGTCCATCACGACCACGAGGATTGCCCGGAGGGTCAGAACATCGACTACTACTGGCTCCGGCACAATGGCGGCGGCCGCCCGCTCTGCGGCAGGTGCGCCCACCTGAATGCCGCCGACCGACTGATGTTCCTTCGACTCGAGCCGCCTACCCAGGTCTCCACGCCCTGATCCCTGCACAGCCACGAGGCAGTGGCCGTCAGGCATCGCCACACAGGCTCCCCGCTCCGGTATCTCACTCTGACGCCGCGCGCCGGCATTGCGCCGCATGGCGGCGACAAATGCCCTATCCTTGACCCGCTTGGCCGGACCGTCGAGGCACATGCCGTGAAGCGCTGGTGGCCGCTGCTTGCGGCGGTGAACGGCATTTACGCGTTGGGGTGGCTCGTGCGCGCCGGTACTCGCGTGCCGCTGTGGTACGACGAACTGTTCACCGTTCGCCTCAGTGCCATTCCCGCCACCCGCGACCTTTGGCGCGCGCTTCTCGACAGCTTCGATTTCAATCCACCCGGGCTCTACCTCGTGACGCGGATCGCGCGCCTCGGGCCCGTGGCCGATCCGCTCGGCGCACGCCTCCCCGCTCTGGTCGGCGTCGCGCTGCTGATGGCGACGATGTTCGTGTTTCTGCGAAGGCGAGTGGGAGCGGCCGCCGCGACGGCGGCCGTCGCATTGATCCCGCTCTCGAACTTCGTCGGACGCTACGCGATCGAAGCGCGCGCGTACATGCTGGTGCTTGGCGTGTCCGGGTGCGCGCTGCTCTGCTGGCAATCGATTGGCGAGACCGGCGGACGCAGACGCATCCTCGCCGCGTCCGGACTCGCCGTGGCGATCGCCTTTGCGCTGACCTTGCACGTGTGGTCGATTATCCTGCCGGCCGCACTGCTCGCGGGCGAAGCGGCCATCACCGTGCGCACAGGTCGGATTCGATGGATCGCGATCGTCGCCCTGGCGGCCGCGGCGCCGACACTGGCCTTGTACCCGGCACTCCTCGCCGCGACCAAGGAAGTCGCATTCACGAACATGGTCTACAGCCCGACGCTCCCCAAGCTTCTGTCGGCGATGCTCACCACCGTCCCGCGACTCCGCGCTCTCGCGATCCTCGCACTGGGAGTGGTCGCGGCGCGCGTCCTCGCGCGCGATCTCCCCCACACCGACGCCGGGCGATCGCGTGGACTGCTGACCGAGGAACGCATCGTCCTGGCCGGGCTGGTGCTCTCACCGGTCGTACCTTACGCATACGCCGCGGCCACGAGCGGCGCGTTCATGACGCGCTACGCGCTGTTCGTTGTCATTGGCGTCACGGGCTTGCTGGCGGACGTCCTGTTCGCGGTCTCGCGACGATCGGCCGCGGCAGGCACCGCTGCGGCCGTCATCGCGTCGGTCACGATGTGGATCTACCTGCCCGCGCGAGTGTGGGTGGGTCCCGACCAAGAAGTGCCGAGCCTGGCCGTGCTACGAACGGCCGACCGCCTCGCCACCGGGGACGTTCCCGTCGTGCTCGTCAACCCGCTCGATCCTCTCGCGGTCGACGAGCGCGCCACGGATCGCGACCGTCGGGCGCTCACGTTCGTCGCTGATCCCGTTGCCGCACGTCGCTACACCGGCGCCGACCTGGTCGATTTCACCTATCTCCGCGGTGAGCGCTACCTGCATATTCGCATCCCCCGCACGACCTACACGGATCTGACCGCTCACACGGCGCGTATCTACCTGCTCGGTGAGTGGCAGCCGCTCTCATGGATCCCGCAGCGGCTGAAGGGCGATGGCTGGACGCTCACGCGCGTCGGAGGGACTGATGCAGCGCCACTGTACGAAGCCGTGAGGTAGGAGTCAGGTCCGGGGCCTGCCCTCTGACATACGATCCCCTCCGCATGCTCTGCTCGCCCCGCCGACGCGCGACCATCGCGCTCGTGATCGTCTGCGCGACGTTCTCGTTCGGATTCCCGACGCTGTCGGCCGCGCAATCGCCATCCGCCGCGGCCCACCGGACCGATGGCGCGCTCCCCGATGCGACGTTCGACGTCATGTTCCGCAAGTACGGCGGTCCGGCCAATGTGTTTGCGCCGTTCTATTCCTGGGATGCGCACATGGCGCTGGATCTGACGGTCGTCCGGCGCGGGTCCCACTCGGTGGCGTTCACGGCGGTCTTTCAGACGGTGGGGACCGAGAACATCGCGGCGAGAGTCAGTGTGGGCGGCACCGGGTACATCCTTCGCGCAGCCTACACACGCGCGCGCTCGGATCAGTCTTCGTTTTCCGCGGGCGTGTCACACCTGAGTTCACATCTCACCAGAGACCTCGACGACAAGACCGCCGAGCTGCGCGCCGAAGGCGCACGCATTCCTGACGTCATGGACGCCGACGAATACAACGTGGTCTACGTGCAGGGCTTCCGCCGATTCCCGTCGTCGCGGTTCGCGCCGGAACTCACGGTGTCGTCCCAACTCCTCGACTTCCGCTTCGACGGGCACGTCGCCGCACACGCGCGTCCCGTCTACGCGGCCACGCGATGGACGCTGTGGAAAGGAAACGGCAAGGCGATCATGGCGGAAACGGAACACGAGATTGGAAAGCGATCGTGGAACGCGTTCTCGCTGTTCGTCGCGCTCCCGAGCGCGCATCATGACGCCGACCGACTACAGATCTTCGTCAGCGCCTCGCCGGGCCGGGGCATGCACGTCAGTCCCAACGTCGCCGGCCTGCGCGACGGCATCGCGGTCGGAGTGCGAATGACGTTTCATGACTAGTGTCGACGGGGCGCCCGCGCGCCCTCGCCGCCGGTCAGCGTGACTGGACCGCCTTCTCATCCACCACGGCCGTCAACGCCTTGAACACATCGTCGAGCGCGTTCGTGATCGGCTTGTCGCCCGCCGACCACACGCGGAATGTGACGTCGAGGAGGGAGAGCGTCAACCCACCGAGCAGCCGCGGCATGAGGTTGTCGCGACGACGCGTGGGAAAGCGGGCGGCAAATGCCTTGGCCAGGCCGTCTTCGACTTCAGCGCGACGCGCCAACTGCGCTTCGCGCGCGGCGGCGCTGTGGCTGGTGATCTGGAGGATCTGCCTGATGCGAGGGAACGCTGCCCCTTCTGTCGCCACCCGCTCGGCCGCGTATCGCACCACCTGCAACGGTCCAAGCCCGCGTGGCGCCGCCGCGATTCCTTCGGTGAGCAGCGCCCGATAGCGGACCATCCCCTGTCCCAGCAAATCCGCCTTCGACGCGAAGTATCGAAAGAACGTGCGGGTGGAGACCCCGGCCGCCGCGGCGATCTCGTCGATCGTCGTCTCTTCAAACCCCGCCCCGGCGAACAACTCGATTGCCGCCTCCGAGATGGCGGTTCTGACGACGTCCTGTTTTCGGGTGTGGAGAGCACCGGGGCGGGGCGGTCTGGCTGTCACGGGCATCGTCCGGACATTGTGGCCGGGCCGCATTGAAATGTCACTGGTGACATATTATGCTGTGCACGGCAGTCACTGCCATTTGCCCATCCCATCCTGAGGAGACCGTCATGAAGCGCCTTCTAGTGCTCGCTCTCGTCGTCGTGCCCGCTGTCGCCCTGGCCCAGCAGCCCGCACCCGCGCCGGCGCCAACGCCAACGCCCGCGGCGGGGACGGCGAGCGGTGCGTGGGACGTCATGGCCAACATCGGCGGCGCCGATATCGCGATGAAGTGCACCATGACGCAGAAGGACGCGGACCTCAGCGGCAGTTGCGCGTCCGATCAGAGCACGAATGCCCTCACGGGCAAGCTCGATGGTAAGAAGGTGACGTGGCAGTTCGACACGGTGTACGAGGGCCAGACGCTCACCGTGGTCTATGTCGGCACACTGGAGACGGCGGAGAAGATCGTGGGCACCGTCGACGTGCGACCGATGGCGGTGAGCGGTGACTTCACGGCCACGAAGGCCAAGTAGGAATCGCGCCTGAGATTCGAAAATCGATGATGGTCGACACGCGCGGGCACGCCCCGGCGAACGGCTGAAGGATCTCGACCTCTGATATAACCCTCGTGGCGCATCGGCGGCCGTCGCCTTCGTATGTCACTGAGATCCATCTACACATCCGGCACGCTCGCCCTCTCGTTCGAGCTGTTTCCACCGAAGACCGCCGAAGGCGAGGTCGCGCTCCACACACACGTGGAGCGCCTCATGGCGTTCACGCCGCGATTCGTCACGTGTACCTACGGAGCCGGAGGCTCCACGCGCGAGCGCACACTCGCGATCGTCGAGGAGGTGAAGCGGCGGTTTCGCGTGCCAGTGGCGTCGCACCTGACGTGCGTCGGCTCGACGGTCGACGACCTTCGCAGTTATCTGGCCGATGCGCGGACGCGCGGCGTGGACTTCATCGTGGCCTTGCGCGGCGACCCGCCACACGGGCAGGCGACGTTTGCGCCGGTCGCCGGCGGACTGACGTACGCCAACGAACTCGTCGGACTCATCCGGCAAGGGGCGCCGGAGTTCGGTATCGCGGTAGCCGGGTATCCGGAGACGCATCGCGAAGCGCCCAGCCTGGAAGCCGACCTCGAAAACCTGAAGCGCAAGGTCGACGCCGGCGCGGACGTCGTGCTCACGCAGCTCTTCTATCGCAACGACGACTTCTTCCGCTTTCGGGATCGCTGCGCGGCCATCGGCATCACGGTGCCGATCGTGCCGGGCATCCTGCCCGTAACGAACCTCGCTCAAGTGCAGCGGATTGCGTCACTGTGCGGCGCGCATTTGCCCGCCACTTTGACCGACGACCTCGCGCGGCACGCCGGACCGGACGACCAATTTCAGGCCGGCGTGGCGTTCGCGATCCGTCAAGTGCAGGAACTCCTCGACAGCGGCGTGCCTGGCATCCACTTCTACGTGCTCAACAAGTCGCAGGCGACCACGGCGGTACTGGAAGCGGTGCGCGCGTCAGCGGCTCAGGAGACCGGGTCTTGAGTTAAGAGACCGGGTCTTGAACTGCCAGACCCGGTCTCCCAGTTCGTTGCTTCGCCTGCCTCGCTTCACCTGGCGTGGGCGGAGTCCTACTTCGGCGTCACCCGAAACAGTCCACCAGGATTCGCGTTTTCAATCATCCAGACGGCGCCGTCGGAAGCCACGGCCACGTCACGAATGCCGTGGGCGACATCCCAGCGCTCAGCCGGGGTGGCGCCGCCCTTTCCGTCGAACGTGACGCGGTTGAGCGTCTTGCTCCCCATGCCGCCAATCAGGGCTGAGCCCTTCCACTGCGGGAACATCGTGCCGTTGTAGAAGGTGAGGCTGCCCGGCGCGATGACGGGCGTCCAGTAGATCACAGGCTTCGTCAGATCCGGCCGTGTGTCCGGGCTCGGGATCGCAACGCCGTTGTAGTTCACCGCGTAGGAGGCGAGCGGCCAGCCGTAGTTCTTGCCGGGCTCGATGAGGTTCAGTTCGTCACCGCCTCGGGGACCGTGCTCCATTTCCCACAGCCGGCCGTCCGGCGCGAACGCGAGCCCGTACGGTGTGCGGTGACCCGTCGTCCACGTCTCCGACGGCGTCAGGTTCGGTCCCGTGAACGCATAGTCGCGTACCACGGGCGCCGTCTTGGCTTTTTCGGTGTCGCTCGGGGGATCGATCACGGGAATGCTTGCCGCACCCGTCTTGCCGGCCATCGGATTGCCCGGCGCGGGCTTACCGTCGAGCGTCAGACGCAGGATCTTGCCCAGCGGTGAATTCGGATCCTGAGCCGGGGTCATGCGTTGCCGATCGCCGACCGTCAGGTACAAGAGCTGGCCATCAGGTGAGAAGGCGATCGCGGCGCCGAACTGGCCGCCCTTGCCCCGCATCCCATCGCGCCAGATCACCTGAAGCCCGTCCAGACTCGCGGCGCTGTCGGTAATCGACAGCTTGGCCCTCGCCATCGCCAGGCTCGACCCACCGTCGCCCGGCTCCGAATAGGTCAGATAGACGTTGTGGTCCGTGGCGTATTTGGGGGAAAGGTAGACGCCCAGTAAGCCGCCTTGGCCCTGGTGAAGGACGGCCGGCACGTTCGAAACGGGCGTTTTCGCCCCCTGCTGCGTCACGAGCCACACGGCGCCCGGCTTCTCGGTGATGAGCATGCGTCCATCCGGCAAGAACGCGATGCGCCACGGCAGGTTGAACGTCGCCACCTGGGTCATCGTGAACGGCAGGGTCGCCTCGGGCGTCTTTGCGCCCGCGTTGACCTGCGCCTGGGCCGTGCCCGACGCCAGAGTTAGAAACAGAGCCGCACTCGTCAGCACCTTCATTGGGTTCCCTCGCAAGATGTTTGGTCACCAAAGGTACGACAGAAGAGCGCCGATATGCCACCGTGGACGCGGCGAACGGCCGGTTCGGCGCCGAGCGCGCTCGGGCACCTTCAGGATGCCCAGCGACGGCAGGTGTTCAAGCGGCTGCCGGACACGTGATCTCAAGTAGACAACCCGCGACGGCTCCCGCAGAATGCGCCCATGAGACAACTGGCGGTTCTCGTGGCGGCAGCCACGGCGATGAGTCTGGGCCTTGCGGCGCGGGCCGCTGACCCGCGTGCGACGGTTGCCCAGGGCGTGCTGGAAGGTACGACAGACAACGGCGTGAGCGCGTTTCTGGGCGTGCCGTTTGCCGCGCCGCCGGTCGGCGCGCTGCGATGGGCTCCGCCGAAGCCGCCCGCAAACTGGGGCGCGCAGCCGCGTGCGGCGAAGACCTTCGGCGCGGCTTGCACGCAGACCCTCAGATCCGCCGGGGCTGCCCAGTGGACCAGTGAATACATGAGCCCGGAGGCGCCAGGCGTGTCGGAAGACTGCCTGTTTCTCAACATCTGGACGCCGGCCGCGCTCACGGGCGCCGCGCGCCCGGCCGCGAACCTGCCCGTGCACTTCTATATCTATGGCGGCGGCTTCAACGAGGGCTCCGGGGCCGTTGCCGTCTACAACGGCGTCAACCTCGCGAAGAAGGGCCTTGTCGTCGTCAACGTGAACTACCGCGTCGGCAGCCTCGGCTTCATGACGCATCCCGAGCTGACAGCCGAGCAAGGCGGCGCGTCGGGAAACTATGGCATCCAGGATCAGATCGCCGCGCTCCAGTGGGTTCACGACAACATCAAAGCGTTCGGCGGCGATCCGGCGAAGGTCACAATCGCAGGTCAGTCGGCTGGCGCGATGTCCGAGCAGGCGCTGTTGCTCTCACCAGCGGCACGAGGCCTGTTTCGCGGCGCCATCGTCCAAAGCCCGGCTGCGCCCGGCACGAACGGTAACTACACGCCGCGCGTGACCGCCGAGCAGGCGACCCTGGCCGCCTTCGGACGCGCGGGCCTCGCCTCCATCAAGGACGCGCGCGCGTTGCCGGCCGCACAAGCCAACAGTGCTGGCGGGCGCGGCGGACTGGTCGCGGATGGCCGCATCATCCCCGAGTCCGGTCCGCGCGTGTTCGTGAGCGATGTGCCGGTGATGACGGGCTACACGCTGAACGACCTCTTCGTATCGCGGGCGCCAGTAACGGCCGAGAGCTGGAGGGCCGAGGTCGCGGAACGCTATGGCGATCGGGCCGCCGAGTTCCTGAAGTTCTATCCGGGCGGCACGGACCAAGAGGCCGCACGTTCCGCTCAGCGCGAAGCCGTCGATCGCGGTTTCAACCTGAAGCTCGTGGACTGGCTGGCGGTACGCGGTGGGACGAAACCTGTGTTCGCCTATCTATTCACGCACGTCGAACCCGGCCCCGAGTCCGCACGGTACGGCGCGTTTCACACGTCCGACGTCACGTACGAGTTCAACACGCTCCACCTCTCACCAGGGCGGACCTTCACCGACGTCGATCACCGGCTGGCGGATCAGTTCTCGTCGTACGTGGCGAACTTCGTGAAGACCGGCGATCCGAATGGCGCATCGCTCCCGAGGTGGCCCGCGATGACGGCCGAGAACAAGGCGCTCATGGATCTCGGCGACCAGGTCGCCGTGACGCGAGCCGTGCCCGCCGGCGCTGACGCGGTCATCGCGGCCGGCAAGCCGCCCGCCGCTCCCGGCCGCGGTGGCGCAGGTCGCGGCGCTGGCGCCGCACCGACGGCTCCCGGGCGGTGAAACGAGGTCGAGACGGAGCCTGCAGCGGCGGAATCCAGTCGCGAGGCGGAACCCATCCGGCGCGCGTCATTGGGGACGTCCGCGTGATGGTTTGTCGGTGCAGCTCAAAGGACGAGCACGGGCGCTCGCCGGGGACGCGGCGCCTAAAACAAAAAGGGCCCAACGACGGGAGTCGCAGGGCCAGAGAATCGGCTTAGATGGTTCACTCTACCAACGGTATACCCACCGTGGCGCGGCCCATCAAGCTCGTCAACTCACCGCGCAAGGAGACTATACCACAGGGGCTTGCTCTTCGCGAGCCGCCGGCTGGGTGTCGAGCGCCAACTTCCATCCCAGGGGCTCACAACAGCCAGAGCAGGGTCGCCACGCCTAACCATGGTCGCGAGGTTGGCGCGGGGCCGTCGGATAATGAACCCGCTCCTCAGTAGTGTTTTCAATGTTTTCTGGAGACAGCCGTGACCGTGCTCTTATGGATTTTTCAAGTCCTACTCGCCTTGCACACCGCCACGGGCGCGGCGTGGAAGCTCACGAACTCCGAGCAGACCGTGCCCTCGCTGTCGGCGATTCCTCACGGCATCTGGCTGACCTTGATCGGCCTCGAGGTGCTCTGCAGCCTCGGCCTGATCGCCCCGGCGATCGGGCGTCGCTTCGCCATCCTGGCTCCCATCGCCGCGATCGGTATTGCCACGGAGATGCTGGTCTTCACCGGATTGAACCTGACGTCCGGTTATGAAGACCAAGGCTCCGTGATCTACTGGCTCGTCGTGGCGGCCTTCGCCGGATTCATCGCTTACGGCAGGCTCAGGCTCAAGCGGGCCTGAAGGTACGCGGACCTACCCCTTCAACCGCGCCGCCCAGGCGACGAGCGACGTCGGCGTGACGCCGAACTCGGCTGCGTGTTTCTCGATGTCGGCGTCGTATCCCACGTCGCCGAACCACTCGAGCATGATCGCCAGGTCCTCGCTGTTCTTGCGGACGTCGGCGAGCGGCACCTCCACGAATGACAGTGGCTTCCCCATCGCGGCTCCAAGCACGCGCGCCGCCTCCGGCATCGTCACGGCGTCGCCCGCAATATCCAGTTCGCGGTTCTTCAACCTCGCATCCGTGAATGCCAGCGCGCCGTACTGACCGATGTCATCGACGGCAATCATCTGCAACACGGTCGTCGGTTTCATGGCCGCGCAGATGGCATCGCCATTCAGGAACCACGGCGACACGAGGTTCTCCATGAAGAACACCGGCCGGATGATCGTGTAGCTCGGGAACCCGAGAGATCGAACGGTTTCTTCGACACGGAACTTGTTGTCGAAATGCGGAATGCCCGTCTTGCGATGCGCGGACCCGACCGACGCATACACGAAGTGCTGCACGTGAGCGTCGTGAGCCAGCCGGGCGATCCGGTGCCCCTGAACCTCTTCGCCGTCGACTCCGGCTTCCCAGGTATTCTGCACCGCATACACGCCCCAGGCCCCGGTCAGCGCCCGCCGCAGGGACGCCTCATCGTTCAGATCGCCCTCGACGATGTCGATACCCAGATTGCGAAGGGCGCGCGCCTCGTCGCTGTGGGGCCTCCGCGTGAGTCCACGAAGGTGAAACTCCTTGCCCTGAAGTGCCCGCGCCGTCGCGCCACCCTGTTTGCCGGTGACACCGGTAATTAAGATCGTTCGCTCGCTCATAGTCGTGTTCTCCTTGCACAATCGCGCAATCGATTATGCCTCCATAGGGTTCCAGCCTGTCCGGATGCTAGGCTGGACGGATGCTTCGACTGGCAGTCATCCTCACACTGATTCCCGCGGCGCTTGTTGCACAGGCACCGGCCGCGACTCCGAAGGCGCCGACGACGGCGCAGACGCCAAAGGCGCCGGCCACCGCGGCAAAGCCTGCCGCCACAGCGCCCGCCGCCGGGAAGCCAGCGACGCGCAGGCCCGCGTCCACGGCGGCCAAGCCTGCCGCAGCCGCAACCGCTCCCATGCCCCCCGCTCCCATGACCAACGATGAGAAGGTCGTCTACGCGCTTGGCCTTCTGGTGCAGCGTTCGATAAACCAGTTCGATCTCAGTGCACCGGAACTCGACGTCCTCAAGCGCGCACTGACCGACGCCGCGCGCGGCAAGCCCGCCATCGACATCGATGAGTGGGGACCGAAGATCGAGCCGTTCGCCACCGCGCGCGGGGAGCGCATGGTCGTTCGCGAGAAGGCTGCGTCGGCCGCGTACCTGGCGAACGCGGCCACGGAGATGGGCGCGGTGAAGACGTCCTCGGGGCTCGTCTATCGCGAGATCTCGTCCGGCACCGGCACGTCGCCGAAGTCGGGGGACACCGTGCGTGTCCAGTACCGGGGCACGCTCGTCAACGGGACGGAGTTCGACAGCTCGTACAAGCGCAACGAACCTGCCGAGTTCGCCCTCGGCCGCGTCATTCCTTGCTGGACCGAAGGCGTGCAGCTCATGAAGGTCGGCGGAAAGTCGCGCCTCGTGTGCCCGTCGAACCTGGCCTATGGTGACGACGGAAACCCATCGATTCCCGGCGGCTCCACGCTGATCTTCGAGATCGAGCTCCTAGGCGTCGTCGGCGCGCCGTAGACGAGGTAGCGCCAGTCATTCATGATGCGAGACCCGCTGGTACCCGGACCGCACCTCGAGCCATGTCGATCGCAGCCGTCCCCGTTCGACGTGTAGTGAGAGGGGCGTATGGGGCGCCCGTCGTTTGGGAGAGCAGGCAAATGCGGAAGTTGGTGGTGTCTGAGTTCGTGTCCTTGGATGGCGTCATGCAGGCGCCGGGTGGCAAGGATGAGGATCGGGATGGCGGGTTCGAGCACGGCGGCTGGACGCTGCCGTACTGGCACAACGACATCGGCGCCAGCTTCGGCGCGCTGATGCAGGATGTCGATTCGTTCCTGCTCGGCCGTCGAACCTACGAGATTCACGGAAGGGCCTTCGAGCCGATGCCCGCGGGCGATCCGTTCGGCGACATGATGAACACGCCCAGGAAATACGTTGTCTCGCGCACGCTCGAGACGCCGATCTGGCGCGACACCACGATCATCCGCGACGACGTCGTCGAGCGCGTGCGGGCGCTGAAGGCCGAACCGGGAAAGACGATCCTCACGGACGGCAGCAGCCAGCTCGTGCGCGCGTTGCTCGCGCATGACCTGGTGGACGAACTGCATCTGCTGCTCTATCCGGTGACGCTGGGCCGCGGCAAGCGCATCTGGGATGACACCGCGCACACGGGTTTCACGCTGAAGTCCGCGTCTCCTTACCCGACGGGCGTCGTGGGACTGCACTACGTGCGATAGACACGCGCGGCCTCATTGTCCTGGGAGTCCCGGCCCTCGTCGTGTTGGAAGCCCCGGACCTTCAGGTCCGGGGTACAGCAGTCGGGAGCCGGGATCAGCGGCGCTGATCCACGACTCCCGTCCGCCGCGACAACCGGTGGCTGCGCTCGAACTACCAGCGCGGCTCGGACCGGCGCGACCCGCCGCCACCACCGTAGCCGCCGCCACCGTAGCCACCGCCGCCCGAGTTGGTCTTGGGACGCGCTTCGTTCACCGTCAGCGCGCGCCCGCCGAGGTCGTGGTTGTTGAGGTTACGAATCGCCGCCTGGGCGGCCTCGTCGGTCATCATCTCGACGAACGCAAATCCGCGCCCGCGACCGGTGGCCTGGTCGGTCATCATGTTCACGCTTTCGATCTCGCCCGAGTCTGCAAAGAGGGTGCGCAGATCCTGGTCGGTCGTGTCGTAGGGAAAGTTGCCGACGTAGAGTTTTCTGGCCATGAGTATCATTCTCGCTTTCGCCCCGGCAAGAAGATCCGGAGCAGTAGGGACTGTGTGATCTGGATCCGAATGGATCGTTGATGGGTTCGGCTGAAGTGCTAAGCGATCACGCTGCGGAGGGAAGCGAGACGAACTGCTTTCGACTTGGACGCGGGCTGCAGCAGAGGCTTTCTACCACCTGACCACCCGATCGTAACACGGATCGCGGATGGGAACTGCCGGCGAAGCAGAACAGCGACCACAAACAAGACCGGGTGTCTTAAGAGACCCGGTCTCATCGTTCGGCGGCCCCAAGACGAGGCGGGCAAAACGGTCTCGGAGCGCACTTCTTGCAGTGAATCTGGCGAGATGTACGCAGAATCTGCACTCCTGGCACAACCTGTGCGCCATCGAGACCGGGTCTCTTAAAGGACCCGGTCTCCTGGCAGCCCTCCTGGCAGCCTGTCCGCTATCGCGCGCCGCTCGGCACCTCATAGACACGCAGGACCGACATCGACCAGTTCGGAGGATTCGACATCGTGTCGGTCTGACTGATCCGGATGAACTTGGCGCGCGTGGGCGGCAGCACGACGGCCATGTGCGACGCGCTCCCCTTGCCTTGTGCGACTGGCTTGCCCCAGGTGGTGCCATCTAGCGACGTCGTCACGCTGTAGCCGCGCGGATAGTCCGACACGGGCGGCGGAGCCGCCGGCGCGGGCGCAGCCGCCGCCGCTCCAGCCGCGGCCGTAGCGGCTGGCGCCGCACCGCGCCCAGGGCCACTGCCACCACCGAGCCCCGGGATCGCCGTCGAGTCGAACTGCAGCTCAGTCACCGTAAGCGCCGACGGCAGCTCGACCTGTATCCACATGCCGGCGGCCTGCGGCTGGCCTGAATTCCATCCACGGACGGTGGTCGCTCCGGCGGCGGTCGCGCTGTTATGACTCGCCGAAAGTCTCAATCCTTGCGAGTCGACGATGCGCGGGATCGTCGGTTCGAGCTCCGGCAAGGTCCACGGGGTCTTTCGGGCCGCGGTCGCGGCGCGGACGCGCGCCACGTCGGCCACGCTCACCGCGCCGCCGACATTGCCGAAACCGGTCCGAATGTACGAGGCCACGCCGGCGATCCACGCGTCGCTGTTGTCGCCCATCGGAATCATGACCTGCGAGTAGGTCTTGCCATCCAGCGGGCCAGTCAAACCTTTCAGCAGTACTTTGATCACGTAGTCACGATGAGCCTGCACGCGCGGGGCTCCTGCGAGGGCCGGAGCCTGCGTCGTTCCGGGCGGCGCACCGGCGAGCGGCTCACCGCGGCCATCAGGCGCGTGGCACCCGAAACACACGTTGTCGAAAACCTGGCTGCCCTGCTGGATCGACTGCTGTTCTTCCGTGGTGAACACCGGGGCGCCGCTGCGTCCACCGGCGCCGACGACGGCCGTCGGCGGCGCGAGCAGGTTCGCCGCGACGAGCGCCACGCCTCGCGCCTTGGTCGATGCCTGTGCCGCCTTGATCAAGGTCGCCGCATCCGGCAGCTTGAACAGGTTCATCGTCAACATCGACTGGATGACGACATTGGGGTCGCCGTCCTTGACAAGCGCGCGATAGTCGTCCGCCAGCGTGCGGTTGCCCGCCTTGTAGAGCGTCTCGCTCGCGCGAATGCCCTGGATGCGCATGCGTGGATTCGGATCCTTCATGGCCTCGCGGACGAGCGGTGCGTCGAGAGCGCCGAGCCCTTCGAGCGTCCACAGCGCATGGAAGCGCGCCAGCAAGTTGTCCGACGAGCGCGCCATCTGCTGCAGCGCCGGCACGACCGATTTGTCCTGTTTGAGAATCAGGAGTTCCTGCGCCATGTCGCGGCGCCAGCCGTTCGAATGCGTCAGCGTCGCAACCAGTTGCGCAGGAGTCTGGCTGTACAGCGCGGGTGCCGCGAAATCCGGCTGGATCGTCGGGATCGCCGGTTGCCCGGGGTTCGTCTCGGTGGTCGCCATCGCCGGACGGCCGTCGTACCGCAGACGCCAGATCCGGCCGTGCCTGGCGACCTTGTCGAGTTGATACTGCTCGATGCGCGCCCGGAGATAGGTTCCGGGTCCCGACCACTGACGTTCCTGAATGATGCCGTGGTACATGTCCGCGATGTAGACCGTGCCGTCCGGTCCGTTTGCGATCGCGACGGGCCGGAACAACTGATCTTCACTCGTCAGGAACTCCGCGCCGGGATAGGCATTGTGAAGAACAATCAGACCGCCGTCGTTCTCGATTTTCGCGCGACGGATCAGTCGCCCCACCGGTTCGGTGAAGAGCAGGTTGCCGCGCAGGTCCTCTGGAAGGCGATCGCCGCGCACGACCGCGGGTCCCGTCGCCGCCGTGAAGTGATTCAGATTCTGCGCCGGCATGCGCGTACGGTTGATGCCGCCCTGCATGTCGCCGATGCCGGGAGCGGGCCACACCGTGGCGAAGCCTTCTTCGAATCCGTCGTGCACACCGGTCGGGCAGTTCGGGTCCGGAGTGGTCGCTGCCGCAGGCTGGGCGCCGCGTCCGCCAGCGCCTCGCCCGTTCGGATCGGGACACGGCGAGAACGCCCCGTACGCGATCGGGTACTGGAAGTTCACCGGCCCGCGCTCCGCACCCGCGTTCACGAACCACGGCTTTCCGTCATCGTCAGACGCCAGGCCCCAGCTGCCGCCGTTCGGGCCGGTCGGCTCGCGCACGAAGCCGTTCGGCGTCCAGCGGATCCGGAAGGCGTTGTACGTCATGTACATCCAGTTATCGAGATTCCAGAACAGGCCGGCCTTCTGGTGCTCGATGTTGGCGTCGCCCGCCTGGCCGACACCGGTAAAGACGACTTCCTTCTTGTCCGCGATGCCGTCGCCGTTCGTATCGCTTAGCTTGAGCAAATCGTCCGAATTGGTTTCGCTCGTGAGGATCACCCCGCTCTGGAGCGGCACGATCAGGCGCGGCGCCACGAGGTTGTCAGCGAACACCACGTGCCGATCGAATACGCCGTCGTGCTTGGTGCTCTCCCACCGGCTGATGCGGCTCGCAGCCGCATGCTCGTCGTTGCCTTCGGCGTCAACCATGTAGCTGATGAGCTCGCTCACGTACATCCGGCCATCAGCGTCGAATGCGATCACCGCAGGGCTGATGACGTTCGGATCCGATGCCACGAGTTCCATGCGATAGCCGGGCGGCAACCTGAAGCCGAGCCGTTCCTGCTCCGCTGTGCGCGGCAGATACGGCGTGCGGGGCGAGAAGTCGACGACGTCCGACTGGATGACGCCCCGGCCGCCTGCGCCACCGCCCCGCGCGGGCGCCTGAGGCGCTCCCGCATCCTGCGTCTTCACGACCTGACCGAGCGCCGCGAACAGCAGCACGCCGACGAGAAACGCGAACGTGAACCAGACGGATCGTGTTGACGAACGCGATGACGAGCGCTTCATACGCACCTCGTGGCCAGTGGGGGCCGCCGGCCAGAAAACCAAACTGATTGAGATGGATGATCGGTCAGACGCGGTCCGACTGCAAGGGCCGCGAGGCGTGGTCGACGGTATTCGCGCCGCGATACACCGGGGCAGGTTCGACTGGGCTCCGCAGGTCCTTTGCTCAATCGACCCACGACATGGTCGGGCGACCTCGGGCCTGCGCGTCGGTGGGGAAGCCGCCGCAAGGAGCGAGAATGCGCGAACCGCTGCCGCGATTCGAGCGACGCTGCGCCGCGACGCACTTTAACCCTGCCCTCGACGCGCCTTTCGTCAGTTCTCGATGATGATCGGCGCCTGCAGGTGCGACTGCAGGGACGTGGTGGGGTCAGAATCCGGATCCGTGTTGCCGACCGGCCTTCCGTACGCTATCGCCGCGTGCAGGCGCTCGCGCGCGGACGGATGGTTGTCGCAGGAGATCGTACCGAACATCACGTCATTGCGATCGCCGGTGTGATAAAAGCCCATCGCGTGTCCCAACTCGTGACGGACCGTGCCGGGCGAGATGCGCGAGCGCTTACAAGCGCAGTTCCGATTCTGATAGTAAAGCTCGATCCACCCGCCGCTCACCGCGATCTGCGCCCGGCCGCAGAGGTTCCCCGACACGGCCGCGGGCCACTTGACCGTAATCCAGCCGCTGACGCCTTCACGCGTGTCGGCGCCGCGTTCCACGCTGGCAAGGCCGAATCGGCCGCCCGTCCAACCGGCCGCATCGTCCACCAGGGCTGACGCCACCGGCTCGAGCGTTGCCGACTCAATCGACTGCCCCGCCTCGTCTACCGTTCGCAGGTACACACGCGGCGCCTGCACCCAGCGGCGCAACGAACGTAGCAGCTCCGGCGAGTCAAAGTTGTCACGCACCAGCCGGCGATAGAATCCCAGGTCGAACTCACCCGACAGGGCGATCACGTCGAGCGTAACGTCCCGAGATCCCGGCAGCAGCAGTGAGAGCGAACGTGTGAGGATGTCGGGCCCGGTGACCGTCACGCGGGGAAAGCTGTTCACAGTTTCCGGTGGCAATTCATCACGAAACGCGCCGCCATCCCCCGTGGCCGTGGAGCGGCCGGCCAGGTCGACCGTCACGCCAGGCAGCCCTTGGCCCGTCACGGCCGCCACGATACGGCCGGTCACCACGATTGGCGGTGGAGCAGGTGACGGCGCGGGCGGCTGAGGCGATGGGGAGGGGGAGGGGGACGCAGGAGCCGAATGTCCGCATGCCACGGAGACGAGCAGGGTCGCGAGCAGCAATCGACGCACGGCGCGAGGGTAATCCACCTGTGAGGGAGACTCAAGAGTGGCGCGAGCAGGATCCATCTTGCCACGCCTGGACGTGAGGGATCCGGCCCCACCGAACGTCCGCCGAGCACGGTCCCCGCATCGCAGGCACCTGCATCCCCGCAACAACCTCCACCACGTTGCATGGAAGGCAATCTACCATCTGTGGTAGATTGCCTTCCATGGCACCCACCCGCAAAGCCGGCGTCATCCAGGGCACGCTCGACCTCCTGATCCTCCGCACGCTCGTCTTCGGCCCGCGCCACGGCCACGGCATCGTGAAGCACATCACGGCGACGTCCGACGACGTGCTGCGGGTCGAGCACGGCTCGCTCTACCCCGCCCTGCAGCGTCTCGAGAAGACCGGCCGGATCTCGTCGGCCTGGGAGGCCGCCGAGGACGGCCGCGAGATGAAGCGGTACCGGCTCACGCCGAAGGGCCGCGCCCAGCTGAAACGTGAAGAGTCGAGATGGCAGTCGCTGGTCGACGCCATGTCACGGATGCTGCGTCCAGCACGCTGAGGTGCCCATGAGCCAACGAGACGACGACCTGCAGCGCGAGATTCGCCGGCACCTGGAACTCGAGGCCGCGGAGCGACAGGCCGACGGCGTCGCGCCGGACGCCGCCCGGCGCGACGCCCTGCGCGCCTTCGGGAGCGTCACGCGCATCCGCGAGGACGCGCGCGAGGTCTGGATCGCGGCGTGGCTCCAACACCTGGTCCAGGATCTGCGATACGCGGCACGACTGGCGCGCCGGAATCCGGGCTTCACGGTCGGCGCCGTCATGATGCTGGCCATCGGCATCAGCGCCAGCAGCACGATCTTCGGCGCCCTCAACGCCGTCGTGTTGGCGCCACTGCCGTTCGATCGGCCCGCGCAGCTCGTTCGCCTGACGCAGACGAACGTGGCGCGCAACATCGACGCCTTTTCTGTCTCGCTCCCGCTCTATCGCGACTGGAAACGTCTGAATACAACATTCGCCGGCATGGCCGCCCGCAGGGACGGCACGGTGACCGTGCAGGGCGTCGGCGATCCGTTTCAGGCCTCTGCGCAATACGTGACACCCGATCTGTTACCGATGCTCGGGGTGCGCACCCTGGTGGGTCGCGACTTTCGCCCCGAAGATGACGTCGTCGGCGCCGCCGAGGTCGTCGTCCTCACGTCTTCATTCTGGCGGGCGGCGTTCGGATCAGACGCCACCGCGGTCGGGCGCGCGCTCACGATCGACGGCAAACCGCATCGCATCCTTGGTGTCGTCTCGGACGACATCCTCGTCACCGGCGATGCGCAGGTTCTCCTGCCCGTGACGCCGCACACCGAGGATCGACGCGGGTACTCCGATCTCGATGTCTACGCGCGGCTGAAGCCGGGCGTGTCAATTGCCCGCGCCACCAGCGAAATGGTCGGCATCGAAGGGCAGCTCGAGCGCGAGTATCCCGATGGCCCGGGTGGATGGAGTGTCCGAGTCGAGTCCTTGTCCGACGCCATCATCGGCCCCACCACGCCGCGCATGCTCTACCTGCTGCTGGCTGCGGTCGGCGCGCTGTTGCTCGTGGCGTGCACGAACCTCTCTGGCCTGCTGCTCGTCCGGGCCCACGCACGCACACGTGAAATTGCGATCCGCACTGCCATCGGCGGCGGTCGTGGCCGCATCGTCCGTCAACTGCTCACCGAGAGCCTGCTGCTCGCAGCCATCGGCGGCGTGTGCGGTATCGCGCTGTCGTACGCCGGTGTCAGCGTGCTGCGGACGATGGCCATGTCGGACGTCCCGCGTGCGGAACACATCCGCGTCGACGGGTGGGTGCTCGTGTTCGCCCTTTTCGTGTCGGCACTCGCCGGTGTGCTCGCGGGCCTCGCCCCGGCGCGGCAGGCGACGACGCTCGACGTTCAGCGCGGTATCAAAGAAGGCGCGGCCTCGATGATGCGGGGCGGCAGCCGCACCCGCAACGCGCTCATCGTGGCGCAACTCGCCGTATCGATCGCCTTGCTGGCGTCGGCCGGGCTGGCCGCTCGGGCGCTCACGAGGCTGTCGACAATGGACCTCGGATTCACGTCGGGGCACGTCGTCACGATGCAGGTGGCGCCTCGGACGGATCCTGTCGAGTTTGTTTCCACACTCCTGGATCGCCTCCGCGATCGGCCTGATGTGGCGGCCGTCGCTGCCACTTCTGGCGCCCCCATGAGCTTCGGCAACACCAGCCTCCACGTTTTCCCGGTCGGGCCTGCGGCCATTCCGCCGACGCAGTCCGTGCAATCGGATTGGCGCGTGGTGAGCGAGGGGTATTTCAGCGCGATGGAGACGCCCCTCATCGCCGGACGTGATTTCACGCCGCGAGACGATGGCCGAGCGCCGAAGGTGATTGTCGTGAACCAGACGCTGGCGCGGCAGATCTGGGGAAACGCGAATCCGATCGGCCAGCAAGTGGATCTCGGCGGCGGTGGCGGCAAACCCGCCACCGTCATCGGTCTCGTGCGTGACGTGCGCGCCCACAATCCCGCGCAGCCTCCGTCTGCGGGCTACTACATGTCGGCGTATCGCGGCATCTACGGCCCGATGACGCTGGTCGTCCGCACCCGGTCGGACGTTGACTCCCTGCTTCCCGTCATTCGGGCGGAAGTGCGCGCGCTCGATCCGACGCTGCCGGTGTACCGGGTGAGGACGATGGATGACATGGTGTCGGCGCAGTTGGCGCCGCAGCGCCTGGTCGCGGCGCTCTTGGCCGGCTTCGCGCTGATGGCGCTCCTGCTGGCCGTCGTCGGCATCTACGGTGCGATGGCGTATGCGACAGGCCAGCGCACGCGCGAGGTCGCGTTGCGCCTCGCGCTCGGCGCGACGCGCTGGGACGTCATCCGCCCATTGCTGCGCGAAGGCGGCGTGCTGGTGCTTGCGGGCGTCGTGCTCGGTTCGCTCATCGCCGTGCCGCTCACACGCATGATGCGGGCACTGCTCGCGGACGTCAGCCCGAACGATCCGCTCGCCTTCGCCGGCGCGATCGCGGTGCTGGCGTCCACGGCGCTGCTCGCGTGCTACTTGCCCGCACGGCGGGCCTCCCGGGTGAACGCGGTGCAGGCGCTTCGCGGCGAGTAGCCCCGGGCCAACTTCCCCGTCGTCGAGCCGAGCAAACCTTTCGCGCTATCCCTCGTCCAATGGATCGTGGATAATGCCACGTTATGCCGAGCCTGCCGACGGTGACGCACCTCCAGTTTCTCGTGCTGGGTCTCTTGCTGGATGACGAACACCCCGGCCGGGTGATTCGTCAGGTGCTTGCGAAATACCGGGTGAAACCCAGCGGACCGGCGTTCTACCAGTTGATGGCACGGTTGGAGCGCGAAGGGCTCGTCGAGGGACGGTACGAGCAAGTCACCGTGGGCGATCAGGCCGTGACCGAGCGGCGATACCGGATTACCACCAGCGGCGCCACGCGATGGAAGCGGGCACGAGCCTTCTACGAGCAGTTCGGCCAGGCCGCGCGCCATGCGAAGTGGTCCGATGCGTAGACGCGACTGGATCGACCGGCTCGGCGACTGGCTCCCAGGCGATGCGCGCGACTGGTATCGGCCGTCCATCGAGGACCTGCGTCATCTCGATGCCGAGCGGGGACCGCATGCTCTCAGTTCCGCCGATCCGACATGGCGGAGGTTACGGTTCGCAGTCTCCGCGCTGAGCGTCTACGCCGACTGCCTGAGACTATCGGCCGCCGATCGCCTGCGGGCCGCCATCGAATCGATCCGCCGGCTCCCCGCCGTTCTCCGAAAGGAACCTGCCTCCATGGTGCTTCAGGACGTTCGTCGCACGCTGCGGCTCTTCATCCACGAGCCCAGCTTCGCCTTCGCGGCCATGCTCACCCTGGCCCTCGGAATCGGCGCGAACACCGCGTTGTTTGCCGTCGTCGATGCGGTGCTGCTCAAGCCGCTGCCGTTCGCGGCCGCCGATGACCTCGTCGTGCTCCAACATCGCGATCGCGCCACAGGCCTGACCAAGCCGTTCATCGCCATCGGCGACTTCGTCGACCTGCGCGACTCGCAACACGCGCTCGAAGGACTGGCCGGCTACGGCTTCAGCCGCGCGACGCTCAGGGGCGGCCCGGAACCCATCCGCATCACTGAACTGACGGTCACACCGGACTTCTTCACGACGCTTCGAATTCAGCCGGCCCTCGGACGGCTCTTCGACGCATCGGCCGCCCGCGAGGGCGCGGCGCCCGTGGCCCTCATCAGCTACGAGCTCTGGCGCACACGCTTCGGCTCGGATCCCAACATCGTCTCGCAATCGATCCAGGTGAACGACACGCGCGTCTCCGTTGTCGGCGTCGCGCCAGCTGGGTTTCAGTTTCCTGCCGGCCAGCCGACAGATCTGATCGTTCCGCTGCCCGTTCCGGTCGCCGCTCCCGCGCAGCGGAAAGATGGCTGGATCTTCGCGTTGGGGCGCCTTCGAACGCCGCAGACACTCGCGCAGGCCACGACGGAGTTCGACGCCCTGTCCCGGCGTTTCGAGGAACGCTTCCCCGATCAGAATCGCGGGTCGCAGTACTTCGTCGCGCCCCTCCGTGACGTGCTCGTCGGCGACACGAAGCGGCCCCTGCTCCTGCTCCTCGGCGCGGTCGCCATCGTCTTGCTGATCGCGTGCGTCAACGTCGGAAATCTCTTGCTGGCGCGGGGCGTCGCGCGCCGATCGGAAATGGCGGTGCGCATCGCGCTCGGGGCGGGCACGACGCGCCTCGTGATGCAGATTCTCACGGAAGCCCTCGTCCTGGCCCTCGCCGGTGGCGCGGCCGGATTGATCGTGGCATGGGCGGCCGTGCCGGTGCTCGCATCGCTGCTGCCGGCCGACGTGGCCGTGCTCGGTCTGGACCGCATCGGCATCAACATCCCGGTGCTGCTGTTCTCGATGGGCGCATCGCTCGTCGCGGCGCTGCTGTTCGGCGGCATCTCCTGCGTCAGTCTGCTCGGTAGTTCACGTCCGCGAGCCCAGGACGCCACGCGCAGGTCGACCCGCGGTGCAGGTGCCAGACGTTTTGCCTCGACGCTCGTGGTCGTCGAGATCGCCATGGCCGTGGTGCTGCTGATCGGAGCGGGCCTCACGCTTCGGAGTTTCGGCAAGCTCCTCACCGTCGATCCCGGATTCCGCACGGCGAACGTGCTGACCGTGCAGCTGCAGCTGCCGGCCGGGCGGTACGAAACTCCAGAAAGCCGTGAGGCGTTCTACGCACGGGCGTTCACGGATCTCCGCTTGCTGCCTGGCGTGAACGATGTGGGCGCCGCCGTCGTGACGCCGCTGACCGGCAACAACTGGACGACCTCTCTGCAGCGTCCCGAGTTTCCGGTGCCGGCCGGTGAACGTCCGCCCGAAGTGGGATGGCAGTCCGCGTCGGGTGGCTACTTCTCGGCGCTGAACATCCCGCTCCGCGCCGGCCGTCTCTTCAACGAGCACGACGTCGCCAGCGCGCCGCCGGTCGTGATCATCAGCGAGCAGGTCGCGCGGCGGTATTTTCCGAATGAGAATCCTATCGGCCGTCGCGTCGGCAACAGCGCCGGGCCCGCCGAAATCATTGGCGTCGTCGGCGACATCCGCCGCGCGTCGCTCACGGACGAACCCCGAGCCGACATGTACTTTCCGTTCGAGCGCGACGCCAGTTCGAACGCGACGATGTTCGTGCGGATGCAGGGGGATCCGCTGCGCGCCTTTCCGGCGGTTCGGGCGACGCTGCGCCGCATCGAGCCGGAGGTCGTCGCCGACGAAGCGCGTACGCTGGAGAACATCGCGAACGCGTCGGCCGTCGTGACCCGCATGGCGATGCGGCTCTTCGTAGGCTTTGCCGTCATGGCCCTCCTCCTCGCGGCGATTGGCATCTATGGCGTCGTGGCCTACAGCGTCCGCGGTCGCACGCGAGAGCTCGGCACCCGCGTCGCGCTCGGCGCCGGACGCGGCCAGATCGTGCGCCTGGTCATGCGTCAGGCGGTGGTCATGACCACGACCGGCGTCGGCACCGGCCTTATCGCCGGCATCGCCGCGGCGCGTCTGCTTTCGACCGTGCTTTACGACGTGCCGCCGACCGATCCGGCGACGCTCGCCGGATCGGTTGTCTTGTTGACGGCGACGGCGCTGGGCGCAAGCTACCTTCCGGCCCGCGCCGCCGCCCGCCTCGATCCCGCGCGGACGCTGGCGGCGGATTGAGCGCCGCCGCAATGGCACCCTCAACTTTGGTTGGCGCCATCGAATCGAAGCTCGATGCCGCTTATACCGGATCCACGACCAGCTCGTTGACGTGCGTGACGCGATTGCGACCCGTGTTCTTGGACACGTAAAGCGCGCGATCCGCTGCGCCGATCAGCGCCAGCGACGTGGTGATCGCGGGCGACAGGGAGGCGATGCCGAAGCTGGCCGTCACGGGGCCTCCTGGCCACACTGCGGTTTCCAGAACGTGACGGAGGCGTTCGGCCGCGGCCGTGGCCTCCACGGCGTCCGTGTTCGGGAGCACGACGGTAAACTCCTCGCCGCCATAGCGCGCCACGCATTCGGTCTGTCGCGAGTGCTCCTGCAGCAGCCGCGCCACGGTTTTCAATACGTTGTCGCCGGCCAGGTGACCGAACGTGTCGTTGTATTGCTTGAAGTGATCCACATCGAGAAGTATGAGCGACACGGGCGTCTGGGAGCGGGCGCTGCGGGACAGCTCTTCGGCGAGTCGCTCGTCGAAGGCCCGCCGGTTCTTTACGCCCGTCAGTCCGTCGATCGTCGCGAGCGCGTCCAGCTGGGCGTTCGCTCGCTCGAGCGCCGCCTGCTTCACCTCGAGCGTGGCCCGCGCGTCTTCGAGCGCTCTGTTGATGTCGCGGAGGCTGGCATTCTTCTGCGCCAGCTCTCGCTGGGCGGTGACCACATCATTGTTCGCTCGGCTCAGTTCGGCGAGCAGTTGTTCGTCACGTTCGTTCCGTGAGAACTCAGAGGACGCGGCCTGCTGCATCGTCGCGCGCAGGGCGTTCACGGTCTCGTTGTTGATGCGCATCAACTCTTCGACGACCTGCCTGGCTTCTGAACGCGCGGCTTCGCCGACGATGAGCACGCCGTCGTTCGTGGCGCCGCCGGTGAAACTCAGGACCATCAGCCGCCCCGTCACAAGCACCCGCAGGTCCCAGGCAAGAGCGAAGCCAGTGCGTTGCAGTGCCTCCATGAAACTCGCCGCGACCGCGGCGTCCGACGTCGATCCACTCTCGCCACAGGCACCGATGGCTGCGGCAAACGGCTGCCCCACGATCAGCCTCGACGACAAGCCGAGCCCGTCGTAGGCCACCCGCACGATGAGGCCCTGCGGATCGCAGGTGAGCACAATACCCAGGGCGGTTTCGGTGGCAACCTGCACTATGGTCGCCTGCGTGCGAGCATGAGGCGATTGGCCAGTGCCACCGAACCAGCCGCATCGTGCGCACAGCCATCGGCGCCCATCTGCTGCCAGAGGCCCGGCACGACATTGAAGGGATACCCGCCAACGAGCGTCGTGACGGCCCGGCCCTCCGGCGTCGCGTGCAATTGCTCGATGAGCACCGCCACCTCCTTCAAGTGAGGGACGATGGTGGCCGAGACGGCCAGCAGATCCGCCTTCCGCTCGCGGACGGCATCGAGAATGTCCGCGATGGGCGTATTGGCGCCGAGATACACCGTGTCCCAACCGTCGAGCTCCAACAGATCGGCAACCATACGGACGCCAATCTCGTGCAGATCACCGGCCACGCAGGTCGCCACCATGGTCCGTCCCACGCGCGCGCTGCCGAACAGCCGCGGATAGAGCTGCGACATGATCAGCTGCGTCGCGGCCGTGCAGTAGTGCTCCTGGGCCACGCTGATTGTCTTCATCTGCCAGAGTCGCCCGACTTCGTACTGACAGGGTTGAAACACGTGAAGGTAGACGTCCTCGATGCTCACCCCAGCGTCGACGGCGCCGAGGACGCTGCGGCTGGCGAGTTGGCGGTCGCCAACGAGCAGCGCTGCCAGATACGCCTTCGCCAGAGCGCCGAAGGGCTGGTCGTCCTGGATGCAAGTTGGGGGTGTCGCCGGGACGAGGGTGAGATGCGCCGAACCCTGGGTGACGTACGCCACGGCGACTGCCGCCGGCGCGGGCGCGAGTGTGTGGCGGAGTGTGTCGCTCAGGTAGGCGAGGTCGCCCAGGAGTTCTTCCACGGCGACGTCTCGGCCCGCCAGCGTGACCCTGGTCCATGCGAGGAAATCGGCGAAGAGCAGCGGGTGCCCCACGTCCAGGGACTCCGCCAAATTGTCCAGACAAGAGGTGGCCTCCTGCAGGGACCTGGTGCGCGCGCGACCGCCCGCGCTCTCGATCAGGCCGGGATGCCCGGCGTAGTGCCGCGACACCATGGCTTCGGCCATGGCTACGCGATGAGCAGTAATCGCCCGACTCGCTTCTTGATCCAATGCAGGCATGAGTCCCTTACGACCGGACAACGGGTAGCCATGAGTCTGCTGACGCGGCGTGGACACCCCACGCCAGTCGAGGGTGTCACAGGCGGTCAGACGAGGACGTGTCAAACAGCACACCTCGTGACGGTCGCTCCCACAGCCGTGCACCATGAACACTCGCTGGCGATCGGCGCCTGCGGATGCGACTCGCAGGTCGTTGTGTTCGGCGTCCGGATGCGTGCTGCCGTGACCGGCCTGCCATGGAAATGGCCGCCGACCGATGCCGCGTCATCGTCCATCGCAACTGGAGTGGACTGAGCCGCCGTCCTGCGAGTGCGTCGCCGCCAAGTAGGCCGCCGCGACGACGTCATAGGCCATGCAGAACGCCGGCCACCACTCCGGCACGCCCGGGTTGTGCACGATGTGCGCGTGGAAGAAGTCGAAGACGCCGTGCGCCGCGAGGCCGGCGACCACCAGCCACACACTGCCCTTCCAACCCGCGACCGCAAGCCATGCGAACCCGCCCATCGCGATGGACTCGACAATCAGTGCCGACGTGGACCCGCCCATCACCGCGAACAGCAGGTAGTAAGCGGCGACAACGATGAGCACGGTGGGATAGAAGACACGCTCGCGATCGAAGCCGACGACGCGTGCGAAGGTGGAAACGCTCAAAGCCAATCCGATGCCGATGACATATCCCATGGAAACTCCTTTGACGCAATGGCGTCTGTGTCTGGCCGCGGGCTGAAAGGTATCGCCCAGAACTCGTCCCGGGCTTGAACGCACGCGTCGACCCTCTTGAACAAATCAGCTGAACTCGCTGGGAACCGGCTAAAGTAGCCGGCGATGAGCGAGATGGACGCCCCAGCCGACGACTCCTTCCGCTGGCTCAACACGCCGCGCTGGTTCCTGTGGGAGGGCGGGTTCCTCCTGATGGCCCAAGCCCAGGGCGTGGTGCCGCCACATGCGCACCATGCGATCCAGATCGTGGTGGGCCTGGACCGCCACGTGGCGATTCGCGGGCAGCAGGGCGATTGGCAGCACGGCCGCGGCGTCATCGTGCGACCGGACGAGGTGCATTCCTTCAATGCCAGCGGTGCGACGGGCGCGATGTTGTTCGTTGATCCGGAGTCGTTCGAAGGCACCTGGTTACGCGCGGCGCTCACGCGGGAGATCACGCTGGTGCCCGAAGCGCGACTCGCGTCGTCTATCGGGGAGTTTCGGACCTTCGACGAACGGCCGTTCGAAAGTCTCGACGTGTCGGCCCTGATCCGCCATTGCGTCCACGCCCTGAGCCCGGGCGCTCCGCCACTCCGTCGTCTCGACCCGCGGGTGACGACGGTGCTCGGAAGCATCCGGGGGTCTGACGACCTGCGCATTTCGCTGGCGGACGCTGCTGCGAGGGCGTTTCTCTCTCCCAGCCGTTTCGCCCACCTCTTCAAGCAGCAGCTCGGTCTTCCCTTCAGCCGTTACATGCTCTGGCGCAAGCTGACGCGAGCCATGCTCGCCGTCGGATCCGAACGCACGATTGCCGCCGCGGCCCACGCCGCGGACTTCGCCGACGCCGCCCATCTCACCCGCACGTTCCACCAGATGTTCGGCATCGCGCCATCGGTCCTGATGCGCGGCGAGCTGGCCGAAATCGCGTCTCCGTTCGACGTGTCCGGGCCATCGCCCCCCGCCCAGGTGTTCACGTCCGCGAACCCGTAGCGCGTTCGTCCATCAACAACAGCTGCTTCGTTCAATCCACCGGCTGGGTCCGTTTGCGACACTGCTCTTCGTTGACATGACGTCAACACTTTTCAAGGAGCAGTCACATGTCGAAGACCCCGAAGAACGCGAACACCTGCAGCTGCACCTCATGCGCCGGAGCCGCCTGCACCTGCGGTTGCCAGAACGTGACGGCTAAGCGCCGCGCCGGTTGCGCCTGTGGTGACACCTGCAACTGCGGATCCCAGTGCCGCTGCGAATCCGCGTAGTCCGTCAGTTCATGGTGCCGCGCATTGACCCTGTCTGCGAATGACGCCGCAGTCGAGCCAATGCGTGGCACGCCCGTCCCGGAAGAAAGGACATCGACGTGCACACGCACTCAAACCTTCTGGCCTTTGCAGGAAGCCTCTGCCTGACGATTGCGCTGGTCCTGGCCTGGTGTCTGGCCGGCGTCCGGTCGACCGCGTTCATGAAGGCCGTCTTTCCGAATTATCAGTACTTGCTCAAAGCCCACATCGACTACCTGCTGATGACCGGTCTGTTGATGACGTTCTTCCTGCTGTTCACGCACTTCGCCGTCTCGCCGCCGCTGGTCGTGGTCGGATCGATGATGATCGGCTCGTTCATGAATCCCGTGGGCTTCCTGCTCCTCGCGATGAGGCCCACACTTCGTCAGGAGCCGACCAGCCCGTTCGGGATCGTCATGACCGGCAGCTTCACGCTGACGACGATCGGGTACGGTTCGGCCGCGTGGTTGGTCGCACAGGCAGCGGTCCATGCGTCCTGACGCGCGGCTCCGCATCAGTGACGTTGTCGCGGCCGGCGTGCTGATCGGGGAGCGTTTCATCGCCGCCACGAACAAGTCGCGGACGTCGGCATCCGGCGTCGGGTTTCCCTTGACCACGTCCGAGAATAGCCGGATCTTGCCGACGCGATCGGCGGCCACGCACTGATCCGGGACCGGAGCTCTCTGGCCGGCGAACGATCAGTCGGACAGAACGAGCATCAGCGTGCGCATGGTGAACTCTCAGCGGATCGGCGCGTGAGCCGCCATTCTAGTCCCGGAATATTACTCATGACGAAGTACTCGACGCGCCGGATGACGCCTCATTCCCCGGATGGAGTTCTCCGCCATCCGAAAGGAGCGCCCGCCCCGAAAAGAGCCCTCCCGAGTCCGAATGGAACTCTCGCCCCCTGAATGGAGCCCTCAACCCCGCATGGAGCCCTCGACCTTCAGGTCGAGGGCCGACCTGCGGGTGTAGCAGTCCAACACTCGGTCTCTTCTCTCTCAGACGGTGACTACCTCCACCCCAACCCAGGCGCCACGTGCTTGAGAATCGCCTCGATGAGGTGGACGTTGTACTCGACGCCGAGCTGATTCGGCACGGTCAGCAGCAGCGTGTCGGCTTCGGCGATGGCTTCGTCCTTCGCGAGTTGCTCGATGAGGACGTCGGGCTCGGCGGCGTAGCTCCTGCCGAAGATCGCGCGAGTGTTCTCGTCGATGTTGCCGATCGAGTCGCCCGTTTCACTCCGGTGGCCGAAGTAGGCGTAGTCGCGGTCGTCGACCAGGGCAAAGATGCTACGGCTCACCGACACACGCGGCTCGCGCGGGTGCCCGGCCTTCGTCCACGCGTCGCGGAAGACGCGGATCTGTTCCGCTTGCTGCACGTGGAACGGCTTGCCGCCCTCATCGAACTTCAGCGTGGAGCTCTGGAGGTGCATACCGCGCTCGGCGGCCCAGGCCGCAGTGGCATTGGTCGCGGCCCCCCACCAGATGCGTTCCCGAAGCCCTTCGGAGTAGGGCTCCACGCGTAGCAGGCCCGGGGGATTCGCGAACATCGGTCGCGGATTCGGCTGGGCGAAGCCCTTTCCACGCAGCACCTCGAGCAGCAGATCCGCATTGTGCCGAGCCATGTCGGCGTCGGTTTGGCCCTCGACCGGCGCGTATCCGAAGTATTTCCAGCCGTCGATCACCTGCTCCGGTGATCCGCGGCTGATGCCGAGCTGCAGTCGTCCGCCGGCGATGAGATCCGCGGCGCCGGCATCCTCCGCCATGTACAGCGGGTTCTCATACCGCATGTCGATCACGGCGGTGCCGATCTCGATGCGCGATGTCTTCGCGCCAACTGCAGACAACAGCGGGAACGGCGAGCCCAGCTGACGGGCGAAGTGATGGACCCGAAAGTACGCGCCATCGGCGCCCAGCTCCTCGGCGGCCACGGCCAGATCGATCGACTGCAGCAGCGCCTCGCCCGCCGAGCGGGTCTGCGAGTCGGGCGAAGGCGTCCAGTGGCCGAATGACAGGAAACCGATCTTTTTCATGGTCGTCAGCAAGAATAGCTCGGGCGACCAAAAGGACCGGGTGTCTTAAGAGACCCGGTCTCTATGATTCCGAACCACAGGCAGGCATGTGGAATCTGGACCCGATGCGCACATATGCGCACTTCTTGCGATCACTTTGAGGTGAGGTACGCAATATCTGCACTGATGGCGCAAACTTCGCGCCGAAGAGACCGGGTCTCTTAAGACACCCGGTCTTCTGGCGGTGTTTCGGGTAGTCTATCGGCCGGCCCGACCGACCGGCCGCTAGCAGAGGTGACCATCATGCGCGTCAGGACCGAATCAGCCCCGTCATCACGTGTCGGCATGCCACGCCGACAGTGGCTCAAGAACGCAGGCATGTTGGCCGGCACGACAGCGGCGGGTCTCGGAACAGCGGGGTGCGGTTCCACGGCGCCCACTCCGACAGCCGCACCGCCGATCCGCCCTGCTGGCACGGTCGTGACACCAGACAGCGCCATCGTCAGCACCACCGTCGGCAAGATCCGCGGGTTTACGCGGAACGGCGTCTACATTTTCAAAGGCGTTCCCTACGGATCATCAACGGCCGGCGAAAACCGCTTCATGCCGCCGCAACCAGTCAAACCGTGGACCGACGTGCGCGACACACTCGCGTGGGGTCCGGTTTCGCCGCACGGTCCACGCGCGGGCTGGATCAATCAGGAAGAACAGTTTCTCTATCAGTGGGACGACGGCTTCGCGACGGAAGACATGTTGCGGTTGAACGTGTGGTCGCCAGCAGTGAACGACGGCAAGAAGCGGCCCGTGCTCGTGTGGATTCACGGCGGGGGCTACGCCTCCGGTTCCAGTCAGGAGCTTCGTCCGTACGACGGCGAGCGGCTCGCGCGCGAGCACGACGTGGTGCTCGTGTCGATGAATCACCGGCTCAACGTGTTCGGATTCCTCGATCTCTCGCAGATCGGCGGCGACAAGTACGCGCAGTCGGGCAACGTCAGCATGCTCGACCTCGTGCAGTCGCTCCAGTGGGTCCGGGACAACGTTGCGGCCTTCGGCGGTGACGCGGGTAACGTGACGATCTTTGGCCAGTCCGGAGGCGGCGGCAAAGTCACCACGCTGATGGCAATGCCGGCGGCGAAGGGACTGTTTCACAAGGCCGTCGCGATGAGCGGCTCCTTTGTCGGGGCTGCGACACGAGATAGTTCCAAGGCGCTCGCCCTGCAGGTGATGAAGGAGCTCGGCCTCAACACCTCCCAGGTCGCGAAGCTCCACACGGTCAGCACAGACGCGCTCCTGAACGCGGGAACGGCCGCAGCGCAGAAGGTCGCGCCGTTCGGCTTTCCGAAGCCGGGCACGTTGCCGAAGATCAACCTCGGGTGGCAGCCCGTCGTCGACGGCGTCGTGCTTCCGGAAACACCGTTCGACACCGTGGCGCCGGCGCTTTCGGCGAGCATCCCGTTCCTGCTCGGCAACACCTTCCACGAGTTCACGACGGGCATCGACAAGCCCCAGGCGCATCAGATGACGTGGGAGCAGGCGACGGCTGCGCTCACGCCGCAGCTGGCGGCCAAAACGCAACCGGCCATCGATGCGTACCGCAAGGCGTTCCCGTCCGCCAAGCCATTCGAAATCAGCGGCATGATCGGCGCGGATCTGTTCCGGCGCGGCGCGGTGTGGCAGACCGAACTCAAAGCCAGACAAGCAGGCGCACCGGTCTATCACTATTGGTTCGGCTGGAAGACACCGGTACTCGACGGCCGTCCGCTCGCGTATCACTGTCAGGATCTCGCGTTCTGGTTCGACAACATCGATCTCGGTCTGCAGGCAACAGGCGGCGGAGACGATGCCCGGACGCTCGCAACACAGATGAGCCGCGCGCTCGTGGCCTTTGCGCGCACCGGCGATCCGAATCACGACGGCTTGCCCAAGTGGCCGCCGTTCACCGAGTCCGATCGCGCGATGATGATTTTCGACGCGACGGCCGAGGTGAAGATCGATCCTGACAAGGACGCGAGGCAGACTCTGGTGGGCTGACACACTCCACCGCAACCGGGCTCTAGTCCTCCGCCCAGCGGACGTCGATGCCGCTCCGCCCCGCGCACGCGTGCCGGAGCATCTCCACAACTGCGGTGTCGACGCCCTGCTCCTCGAGCAGCACCAGTGTCGCTTCGTCGACGTAGAAGTCGTTGTCATCCGCGGATTGGTGCTCGAGCCTGGCGTCAAGGTCGTCAAACTGGGCACGGGCGAGCCGCCCGATGAGCTGGCCCGTTTCTTTGTCGAACCGGGCGACAGGCGCGCTCGCGGACGATGCGAGAGGGGTGAACACCGAGGCGCTCGGAAGCGAATCCGATCCGGCGTTATCCACCGGTGCGGCGTGTTCGAGGTCGGCCAGCAGGTCTCGAGCGCGATCGGCCTCCCCCGCACGCACAAGCAGCTCGGCACCGTCGTCCACGGACACCAGATATCCGCCAGCCATCTTCTTGGTCCGCGAGTAGCGGGTTTCGTGCAGGATGCGGGCCTGATCGAGCGTCATCGTCGCCAGCGGGAGCAGACCCACGTCCGTCGTTGAGAACACCGGAACGATCTCCTCGTCTGGCGCCGGATCATCGTCGGTTGCATCCACGAGCATGAGGCGGCAGTCCGGGCACTCACTGTCGTACCAACGAAACCGCCGATCACATTGAGGACAGATTTTGTCGGTTGGCATGGCGCGTGTACCCGGCCGCTACTTTCCACCAAGAAGGTAGTTGAGGGCGAGGCTCGTCGTCAGCGGCAAAGCCGATTGCTTGGCGGAGCCGTCGGCGCGACGGCCATAAATCCGCACGACGTGTGGATTGAACCCTAGGCGGGGGCGGCCGTCCGGTGCCCGTGGTCGAATCGGGCCCATCCATTCCCCTTTTGCCGTAGCCGTGGAGTATCGTTCACTCGGCATGGCGGGGTGCAAGGCTCCGTTTCCACGCCAAGGAGCACTCATGACACTCGTTCGGGGCATGTTCCTCTCACTTGTCGCACTCTTTCTCGCGATCGCCACGGCCCAACCAGCCCTGGCTCAGCAGACCTACAAGGCCAAAAAGGAAAGCAACGGGATCGGCATCGGCGTCGAAGGCATGTTGACCTTCCCCAACATCAGCAACCTCAGCAATGGCTTCAAGGCCAAGACAGGCTCCGGCTTTGGCCTCTGGATTGGCGGGAACAAGAACGGGCTGATTGGGTTCACCGGCGAGTTCATCTACGCGACGTCCACCATCGAAAGCACGGACGGCCTGAGCGCCGTGAAACGCCGATCGCTCGAGATCCCGGAAGTGTTTCACATCAACTTCGGCTCCCGCAGCAAGAACGGCGTTTCCGGCTACGTCGTCATCGGTTCCGTGACGACGATCAAGCTCAAGGACTCGCTGAGCGGCGGCCTGACGGGGCTGAACTTCAACGGGGTCGACTACGGCCTGATGGGCGGGCTCGGCATGGAGGCCTATCGGGTTGGGGTGGAGGTCCGCGGCAATTGGGGACTCAAGACGATCACGACCACCGACGGGGGCGCGTTCCAGGACTCGAAGACCCACAGCATCGAGGTTCTCGGCAAGTTTCGTTTCAATTGAACGCGCGCTCGACTGACTGACCGGCGGCCGCGCGGCCGTGGCGCCGGTCCCTTCAGTGATGATCAACGGGCGTGCAGCATTGCGCGCGTCGCCGCACTATCGCGGCGGCGGCACGAGCCGCCGGAGTTCCGCCATCCACTGCTTCACGACGACGACCGTCGCGGGCCGGGAGGGCTCTTGGGCACCTGTGACTTGCTTGAGCATCAGAAAGCGCCGTCCGTCTGGCGAGACATCGTACGTGGCCGGCCGCTCGACGAGGCTGAAGCCGTTGTAGTACGGCCGCTGCAGCAGTCGCGTGGGAACCCCAACGTCCAGCGCCGCGCCGCCGCGAACGGCCGCATGCATGAGCGTACCGTCGAGTCCACTGAAATAGAGCTCGCGTCCGTCGGGAGACCAGCGCGGTTGCGCACCGCCGTCCCTCGACACGAGCGTTCGCTCGCTCTCCGGATTCGAGAAGGGACTGACGAAAACCTGCGGAACGGATCCGGAGTCTTGAACCACATATGCCAGCCACCGGCGATCCGGTGAGAGGGTGCCGCTACCCATGGCTGGGGGCGAACGCGTCATCTGTGTCGTGCGACGATTGCCGTCCAGGGTGAGCATCTGCATTCCACTCAGGTCGGAAAACAGAATCGCGGAGCCATCGGGCAACACGTCCGAGGCACGCTGTATCGCCCTGCTCTCGGTGAGCCGTTCGGCCGCCCCGCTGCCGTCGGCGGCCTGCAGGAACAGTGAGCCGAGAGCCCCGCCGACCTCAGAGCTGAACACGAGCCGACGACCGTCAGGCATCCAGATTGGCGATTGATCCAATCCGGGATTTCTCGTCACACGCGCCAGCGCCTCTCGAGCGAAATCCCATACCCAAATATCGTTGTCGTCGTCCTCGATCTCGAGGGCGACACGCGCGCCATCGGGCGAAAGTCGCAAGGTGGAATAGGCGCGTGGCGGCGCCTGAATGGCGACTTCCTCACCCGCCTGATTCACCCACGCGAGCGTGCGTGGCGCCTCGCTGCTGCCAGCGCGCGCCACGTACACGAGCGTGCCGTCTCGAGCGATATCGAACTCTGCCGATCCGGTCGGCAACGTGACGATCTGCGGCACCAGGACCCTCGCCGTCCCGAGCGTCTCCAGACGCTTGGGATCGAACGCGATACCCCACAGCGCCCCACCCGCGACGTACACGAGATGACCGCTGGTCACGTAATATGCCTGGCTGGCACCACGAACCAGCGTTTTCGACTGGCCAGTTGTGACGTCGAACACCGCCACCTGGGCCGCGGTCAGATCCCCTCTCAACGCGGTAACGGTATAGAGCACGGCGTGACTGCCAGGCAACACCTGCGGCCAGAGATGATCCGCTTCACCCGCCGAGCGGTTGGGCCGAGTGAGGACCGTCGCGCGGCCTCCTGCCGCCGGGATGCGCAGCAGCCCGGTGTCGGGTGCGGCCGACGCGGCGATGATCGTGTCATCGTCGCCCCACGACGCGCCGCGGCTGGGACCATCGATCTGCGACACCTCGATCGACGGCCCTCCGGTCATCGCCACCTTTTTCAGGAGCACACCTGCCGGGCCCGGTTCGAAGTAGGCCACCCAGCGGCCGTCTGGCGACGTGAACGGCCCTTTCGGAAGTCCAGGGCCCGTGATCGCCTCCGGCGTGAGCTGATCGAGGGCAAAGGCGAAGAGTTGGGTACGGTCGACGCGCGGCCCGCCCTTATACACGACCCGCGTGCCGTCAGGCGTAATCGCGAGATCGCGCGACTGCGGATCGATGAGCAGCGTCTGATCCAATGGTGTGGAGAGCACGAAGCGCGTCACGGGCGCCCCGTTCGGGGGGGCCGACGGCCAGAGGATGACCGCAGTCGCGGCCGCTCCCAGGACCGCCGCGGCGGCCACGGCGATGACTCGGCGTCCACGCGGTTGTCGTCGTGGACCTTCAGGCGCGACGAGTGGTGCCGCCGTCGATAGATCGTCGAGAGCGATCCGCGCTTCGCCGATATCACGCAGCCGGCGCGTCACATCACGGTCGAGACAACGGGTGATCAGCTGTCGCAGCGCGACCGGGGTTGACGGAGGCAGGCCAGCGCCGTCGATGTCTGCGCGGAGGACCGCCGCGAGCGTCTCGGCCACGTCATCGCCCTTGAACGCGCGTTCGCCGGTCAGGATTTCATACAGAATCGCGCCGAATGCCCACACGTCGCTCCGCCGGTCGGTGTCGCGGCCCTTGGCTTGCTCGGGGCTCATGTACGCGGCGGTGCCGAACAACGCGCCGCGCTGGACCATCGACGGACTCGTGATCGCCGCGTCCGATGTTGGCTCATGTTCGACGAGCGTTTCGGGTTGTATGATCTTCGCGAGTCCGAAATCGAGCAGCTTGACCGTGCCGTCTGGCCGCAGCTTGATGTTGGACGGCTTCAGATCGCGATGGACGATCCCGTGTTCGTGAGCGGCCTCGAGCCCGACGGCGATTTGCCGCGCGATCGCCACGCCATCGATCAATGAAACGGGACCAGCCGCGATCCGCTCCGCGAGCGTGGGAACTTCCACCAGCTCCAGCACCAATGCTCGCGTCCCCTCGACCTCGGTCACGCCGTAGATGGCGGCGATGTTAGGGTGGTTGAGCGCGGCCAGTACCCGGGCTTCACGCTCGAACCGCGCCAGCCGTTCTTCCAAACCCGCGGGCTGCCGCGCTGACCATGGCATCACCTTCAACGCGATGTCACGCGAGAGGGTCAGGTCGTGCGCCCGGTAGACTTCGCCCATCCCGCCACGCCCCAGCAGCGAGTCAATGCGGAAGTGTCCGCCCACGAGAGTGCCCGGCGGCCATCGTTCGGGATGCGACATCGGACTACCGTCAAGAACCACGTGCGGCTCGCCATCCGCGCGCAACATGGCTCGCACCGCCGCGATGAGAAGCGCATTCTCGCCGCACGCCTGGGCGACCATCCGGTCGCGGTCAGCGGGCGGCCAATCCAGCGCCGACTCGAAGATGGCGCGGGCGCGTTGGAAATCCCCGGGATCGACATCCGCGATTGACGCACGTTCGGTCATCGTCGTGGGCTCACAGACAATAGCGCACGATCGACGGTCTCAGTATCATGCAGCGAGACTCCGGTGGGCAGCACTCCTGATCCGGCGGCGATTACCCGATGGCTCGCCGGGTGGCGAGATGGCGACCTGCACGCGCGCGACCAGCTGTTCGCCGTCGTCCATCCCGAACTGCGCCAGCTCGCCGTCCGCCTGCTTCGACGGGAACGGCCCGACCACTCGCTGGAGCCCAACGCCATCGTGAACGAGTTGTACCTTCGTCTCAGCGGCGGACAGCCCCTTTCCTACCAGGACCGGTCGCATTTTTTTGCCATCGCCGCCCAGACGATGCGCCGCGTGCTGGTGGATCATGCGCGCGCGCGGGTCGCGGACAAACGCGGCGGAGCGCTGCAGCGCGTCCCGCTCTCCGACGCAGGCGGATGGAGCGCCACGGTCTCGTGCGAGGAATTGATCGACCTCGACACCGAGCTCGCGGCCTTGGCCACGTCGGATCCCCGAGCGGGGCGCGTCGTGGAACTCCGTTTCTTCGGCGGCCTGCACGAAGAGGAGATTGCCGCAGTGCTGGGAGTGTCGGTCATCACGGTCAAGCGTGACTGGAAGGCCGCGCGCGCGTGGCTGGCAGCGCGGCTGCGCTAGGCTCGTCGCGCCGCAGTGATACGCGTCATGGCCCGTTCCCGCTATAGGGGGAAAGGAGCAACGACGATGCGAAGGATCTCCGGCTTTTGTCTCTCGTGTTTCATCGCCCTCACGGTCGGCAATTTGGTGCTGGTCAGGGGGCAGGATCGCCGCGCCGAAGGGCGCGCGCGAAATCCTGGTCTGACCGGATGGTGCGAGACCCCCGTTGCCGACCGAAAGGCGGAGACCGGGTGTTACACCACCGCCATCATGGACGTCGGCGTCCTGCCCAGGGAGCCGTCGTACTGGCACCTCGACACGTTTTCGGATCGCGCAGCGGCCGAGAACAAGCGCCCTGCCCGAGGCACCGTCGTCGACGGTCACGGCAAGCATTGGCTCTTCACGATTGCCCCGCAGACGTGGCGACCCGGTGACGGCGAGCACATCGCAACCATTGGCCCTCTGGGGGTCGACGCTGGCGTGTCCTACACCGCGCATTACATGGAGACCGTCATTCCCGCGGGCTTCCAGGACGGCAAGGGGAATGGACATCGACATCCCGGGCCGGAGGCATGGTTCATGGTCGCCGGTGGCCAGTGCTTGGAAACGCCCAACGGTGTCATGACCGCTCAGGCAGGAGAGAGCATGCTGGCGCCTGAAGGCTGGCCCATGGCCATCGGCGGCCTCGGCACCGACACACGTCGGGCTGTGGTGCTGATCCTTCACCGTACTGGCGAGCCATATTCGATGGCAGTCGACGCGTTACCCGACGCCCCGCATGCCCACTGGATGCCGAAGGGGCTGTGTTCCAACAGATGACACCCTTGCAGACAGGCTACGTCGATCCGCATGCGTCAGGCGATGCGGCTGCCCGCACCGTGGAGACGATACCGCATTCCCCTCGTCGTCATTTGTCCGTGAGTGGTGCAGCGGGCAATTGCACCATCACGCGGAGTCCGCCATCGGGGCGGCCGTTGAGGGTGAGAATTCCACCGTGGGCCTGGGTGATGCTCTTGACGATCGCCAGGCCGAGACCGGTGCCTGCGTGATCGGTGCGTAGGCGCTCGGCGCCGCGCTGAAACGGCTCGACAAGCGTGGTCACCAATTCTGGAGCGAGCTTCTGGCCGGTGTTCTCGACAATCAGCATCACCGTGCCGGGGTGAACGTTGGTCGTGACCCACACGGCGCCCTGTTCAGGCAGGTTGTGCACGATCGCGTTGTGCACGAGGTTCGTTGTCATCTGTAGCAGGAGCGGGTGGGAGCCACTGGTGGTGGCCCTGTCCCCGGAGGTCTCGATCGTGACGCCACGCTTTTCTGCGAGCGGGAGGAGCGTCTCAGTGGCTTCTTCCGCCAGGAGTGACAGGTCGACGTCTACTCGCGTGAAGGATTGCTGCTCGGTGCGGCTGAGCAGGAGCAAGGCTTCAATGAGGTCGATCGCTCGCGTGTTGACGACGTGGAGTCGATTGACCAGTTCGCCGGCATCGCGATCGGGATCGTTGCGGGCAACGTCGAGAAGAGTCTGCGTGATCGCCAAGGGCGTGCGCAGTTCGTGCGAAGCGTTGGCGGCGAATCGCCGCTGTTCGCCGACATGGGCTTCGAGCCGCTCGAACATGGAGTCGAAAGCGTCGGCAAGTTCACGGAATTCATCTCTGCGACCTGCTAGCCGGATTCGGTGGGAGAGTGATCCAGCGGTGGCCGCGCGCGCGGCGCCTGTAATGCGACTCAGCGGGGCGAGCATGCGGCCGGCGAGAATCCAGCCTCCCACGAGACCGAACACCAGCAGGAACGCCAGCACCATGACCGCCACCGGGGCGAAGCCGTGCAGGAAGTGGTCGGAGCGCTTGGGTACGAACCACACGGCCGTGATGGTCATCCCATAGGGCAGATAACGCAGAAAGAACACCCACACGGCACCGAGCATCAGCACGCCTGCAAACATCAGAAACCCGGCGTAGCTGAGGGTGAGTTTGAGGCGTACGCTCAGGCCCGGTTGCCTATCCACCATCCCCTCCGCCGCCTTCAGGGCCAGATGCCGTGTCGATGCGGTAGCCGACGCCGGGCACGGTGACGATGACCCAGGGCTCGCCAAGCCGTTTGCGCAGTGCCGAGACCGTGATGCGCACGGCGTTGGTGAACGGATCCGCGTTCTCGTCCCACGCTCGCGCCAGCAGCGCTTCGGCGCTGACAACCCCGCCTTCGGCAGCGACGAGGACCTCGAGCACGGCGAACTGTTTCCGGGTGAGCGCGACGTAGCGCCCGTCGCGGTAGACCTCCCGGCGGAACGGGTCCAGACGCAGCCCCGCGATCTCTCGCACGGGCGGTCTGTTGTGGACGCGCCTGCGGTCGAGTGCCCTGAGCCTGAGTACGAGCTCCTGAAGGGCGAAGGGCTTCGTGAGGTAGTCGTCGGCGCCGAGTTCGAACCCGGACGCCTTGTCGTCGAGCCGGTCCGCGGCGGTCAGCATGAGGATCGGCATACCGCTGCCGGAGGCAACGATCCGCCGGGCGATCTCGTCGCCGGAAGGGCCAGGGACATCGCGGTCGAGGACGGCAATGTCGTAGACGTTGATGCTCAGCAATTCCAGAGCGGCGGCACCGTCCCCGGCGATATCGGCGGCGATCGCCTCCAGGCGCAGGCCATGGCGGATGGCTTCAGCCAGATAAGGTTCGTCCTCGACGATGAGCACCCGCATCCACTCTCCATGCTACCGGCCGGACCATATCGTCGACATATCGAAAACCACATACGAGCGGACAACACCACGCGGTCTTGAATAGCGGCATGTCCGACACCGCGCCCGCACGACCGCCGACCCGCCGCGCTCGATCGACGCGCCAACCGTGGCTCTCCCCGACGTTCGAAACATTCGTACAGGACGTGCGCCACGCGCTGCGTCTGATGCGGCGCGCTCCGGCATTCACGTTCACCGCCCTCACCACGCTCGCACTCGGCATCGGCCTCAACACTGCCATCTTCTCCGTCGCCTATGGCGTGCTTTGGCGCCCGTTGCCATATCCCTCTCCCGATCGGCTCTTTATCGTCTGGTCACAACAGCTGGCGGAGACGGGCGTCAGGACGTTCTCGACCTGGTCGCCCCTGTCGTACCAGGCCCTGCGCACGCGCGTCGCGTCGCTTGATGATCTCGCAGCCTACGCCTCGACCGACGTGCCGCTCACCGGACGCGGCGAGCCGCTGCAGGTGGCGGCGCTGGACGTAAGTCCGAATTTCTTCGCCACCCTGGGCGTTACTCCCGCGCGCGGCCGCGCGTTTCTTACCGACGCCGCGGGGTCAGACGACGACCGCAGTGCGATCGTCAGCGATCGTCTGTGGCGCACGTCGCTCAACGCCGATCCGGCGATCATCGGACAGTCCATCACCGTCGACGGACTCCCCCGTACCGTCGTCGGCGTGCTCCGGTCAGATTTCAGCTTCAGACCGGTGATCCGGGGCGGCGCGCTGCCCGAGGCAGACATCTTTCTGCCCAATCGCTGGCCCGGAGACACCGGCAAAGACGTGTTTCTCTTCCTGCTCGGCCGCATGAAGTCAGGCGTGACGCAGGAACGCGTGGTCGCGGAACTGACGCCGCTGGTGAACGACTTGTCGATCGTGCCCGCCGGCGCCCTCGGGGTCGAAGGCGCACGTGCGTCGAACCTCCGCACGCGCGCGCGCACGGCCGGTTTGCAGGAGTACGGCACGGAGTCGGTGCGCGCGCTGCTCCTAGTTATGTTCGGGGCAGTGTCATTCGTTCTGCTCATCGCGTGCGTCAACGTCGCGAATCTACAGATGGCGCGCCTCAGTGCACGCCGCGGCGAACTGTCCGTGCGCATGGCCCTGGGTGCAGGACGCCGGCGGATTGTGCGTCAGTTGCTGACCGAAGCGGCCGTGCTGTCGCTGCTGGGCGCCTCGCTCGGCGTGCTGCTCGCCCAAATCGCCATCCGGGTCACGCTGCCGCTCGTGCCCTCCTTCGCGCTTCCACGCGTCGGCGGCATCGTCATCGATGCGCGCGTGATGGCGTTCAGCCTGGGCTTGTCGCTCGTCGCGACGCTGCTCGTGGGACTCTTGCCGGCACTGCGTCTCGGCGGAGCCACGTTTGGCGAAGGCCTCGCGCTGCACGCCGGCGGAGCGCGGGCGACGGGCGACCGTGCGGGCGAACGGCTGCGGATGTTGCTGGTGGCGACCCAGATCGCGATGACGCTCGTTCTCCTGATCGGCGCGGGCCTGCTGATTCACAGCTTCGTGCGGCTCACGTCGGTGTCGCCCGGCTTCGAATCGAGCGGACGCGGTGGCGTCTTGCAGATCGTCAGGGTGACTCTTCCCGAACGACTCTCCGCCGAACCCGGGCGCATCCATGCGTTCGCGCGCGGCGTGCTGGATCGCATCCAGTACCTGCCGGGCGTGAAGTCCGCCAGCCTGATCAACTCGGTGCCGTTCGCCATGATGTTCATCCAGGGCGACTTCGAGATCGAGGGTCAGCCAAAGCCGACGCTCGACGTCGGCATCCCGAAGATCGACGCGGACTATTTCAAGACCATGGGAATTCCCCTGGTGGCGGGACGCGAGTTCACTGCCAGCGACACGGCCTCAGCGTTGAAAGTGGCGATCGTCAGTGAGCGCGTCGTGCGCGAGTACTTCCCGGGGGGGCCGCGCGAGGCGCTCGGCCGGCGCGTGCGCGTGTGGGGAAACCGTGAGTGGCTGAGCGTCGTGGGTGTGGTCGCGGACATCCGTCAGCGCGGACTCGCGCAGGACGTGCAGCCGATGATCTACGCGCCCTTCCAGCAGGACCGCAGCGGTTTCATACGGTTCGTGTCGTTCGTCGCCCGCACGGCCACGCCCCCCAGCGCGGTCGATGGCATCCGCGCGGCCATTCGCGTGGCCGCGCCCGATTTGCCAATCGAGAGCGCGGTGACCATGGACGACGCGTTGGCGGCCTCGGTGGCGCAGCCGCGTTTCCGGACGGTGCTGCTGGGGCTGTTCGCGATAACCGCCACGCTGATCGCGACGTGCGGCATTTACGGAGTGATGGCCTACGCCGTGACGCAGCGCCGCCGCGAGATTGGCGTGCGCATCGCGCTCGGCGCCACACGCGGCGACGTGCTCCGCCTCGTGCTTTCGCGCGCGCTTCGTATCGTCGTCGCGGGCCTTGTCGTCGGCCTCGCCGGGGCCGCCGGTGCGACCCGCGTGCTGCAGTCATTCCTCTTCGGGGTGACGCCGACCGACCCGCTCGTGTTCTCGGTCGTCACGCTGCTGCTGATGGTGGTGGGTCTGATGGCCGCATGGCTGCCCGCGCGCCGCGCCGCGCGGATTGACCCATGGGAGGCC